>CAZUZY010000001.1:0-77691 GCA_964624885.1 uncultured Polyangiales bacterium
GCCGCGCCCAGGTCGCCGAGACCGTGCGCGAGGCCGGCCTCGAGGAGATCCCACGCGGGGTGGTCGTCACGCCGACCGAGGAGTCGCCGCGCCTCGTCGTGGCGATCGAGGTCGAGCGCGAGCTCCGTGAGGGCGCGGTCGATCGTCGAGCGCGCGGCGGGGCCGAAGCCGTCGGCGAGCAGCGCGGCGCCTTCGAGCAGCGCGCGCGACTCGTCGACCGCGCCTCGATCCCGCGCGATGGCCGCCAGCACCTCGATGGCCTCGAGCTCGAGCGCCGACCCATGCAGGGTGGCGAGGGCGGCGCGCGCGTGGTCCGCGGCCTCGTCGAGCGCCCCGCGGTCGTGCAGCAACCGCGCGATCTCGAGCGTGCTCACCCCTTCGACCCGCGGGAGCGCGGCGCGGCGACCGAGCTCCCGCGCGCGCACGAGGTCGCGGAGCGCGCCGGCCTCTTCCCCGAGCGCCCGACGGAGCGCGCCCCGCGCGGAAAGGCCCCGCGCGACCAGGCTCGGATCGGCGCCCGAGTCGCGGGTGGCCTCGATGCCGGCCTCGACGAGCGGCGCCCAGCCCTCGGGAGGGGGCGAATCGTGACCGGGGTGCAACGCCAGGATCACCCGCAGCGCGGGCTCGGCCACGCGCGCGGTGACGGGGCGCTCCTCGAGGACCCGCTCGACGACGGCGACGAGCTCGGCGCGCTCGCACGACAGCCGGGGGGGCGACGCGACGATGGCCTCGGCCTGTTCGGCGAAGTGGGTCGCGTGCCGACGGCGTGCCGCGAGCAGCTCCGCCTGGCTCGTCTGCCGGAGCACGAAGTCGCGCACCGAACGCAGCATGCCGAGGCGCACCTCGCCGTCGGGCCCGTCCGCGCTCACCAGCATCGCGCGCGTGCGGAGCGCGCCGAGCACGTCGAGCACGGCGGGCGCGCCGGCATGCGCCGAGAGATCGACGACGGCCTCGGCCGCCTCGATCGTCGCCCCGCCGACGAACACGCACAGCTGTCCGAGCGCCGCGCGCTCGACGTCCTCGAGCGCGGCGAACGCACCGTGGACCGCGGCGTCGAACGATCGGGTACCGCCCCGCAGCACCGCGCGACTCGCGCGCACGCGGTGCAACAACGCCGCGGGGCTCATCACCGCGAGGCGCGGCGCCGCGAGCTCGAGGGCGAGGGGCAGGCCGTCTAGCTCGCGCACCAGCGCGGCGAGCACCGCGGCGTCGGCGTCGCCAGGCGAGAACCGAGGGCGCACGCGGCGCACGCGATCGAGGAACAGCGCGGCGGCGGGCCCCTCGAGGCGGTCGCCGGTGGGTGGCGCGAGCGGCTGCACCTCGAGGACCGTGACGTCGGCGAACGGCGGCGCCTGCGAGGTGGAGAGGACCCGCGCGCCGCACGCGCGGAGCGCGGCGAACGCGGTCGCCGGCAGACCGTCGATGCCGTCGAGGACGAGCAGCGTCGCGTCGTCGGGCAGGTCCTCGATCGAGACGACCGTGGACGCGCCGAGCGAGAGCCTCCGCACCTCGGCGAAGCTCCCCGGGGGCAACGCCTCGACCGCCGCCGCCGCGAGGTGACTCTTGCCGACACCGGGCGGGCCGACGAGCGCGACCCAGCGCGCCTCGGGGTCGAGCATGGCCTCGACGACGGTGGCCGCATCGGTCATTGGTAGGCACTCTACTTCTGCAAGGGGAGTGGGGGGAACAGCCCTCGGACTGGGGGCACCGGCCCTCGTCGTCGGGCCGGCGCGGGCCCATCGGTGCCGCTCGCCGCGTGGCATGTCGCTCGCACGGTCGGCGCCCCGATGCGTCGCACCCTCTTCCTCGCGCTCCTCGCCGTGGGCTGCAGCTCCGATCCCGGCGCCGAATCGTCGACCGACGGCGGCGACGACACGGCGCTCGACGACGGTGGAGGGACCGACACGAGTCCGGGGGGCGATGCGAGCGTCGACACCGGCCCGACCCCCGACACGGGCACGCCGCCCGACACGGGCACGCCCGTGGACACCGGCACGCCCCCCGACACGGGGCCGAGCGGGAGCAAGGCCGCGAAGATCGCCGCCACGCTGCGCGGCAAGAGCAACTTCCTGATCGGGATGGGCAACGATCTCGCGAGCGATCACAGCAAGGACGGCGCCTACACCCTCGGACCGACGCTCGATCTGCACTACGCCTACCTCGTCGGGCTGCAGGGCAGCGGCGGCTGGCCGGACTGGAACGCGGGCGGCACGTTCGTGAACATCCTCACCGACAGCGCGGCGGCCAAGGGTGTGACGCCGATGTTCACGCTCTACTCGATGGCCGCGTGGGGCGAGAACAACCTCTCGGTGCTCACCAACGACACGTACATGGCCGCGTACTGGGCCGGCGCCAAGCTCATGTTCCAGCGCCTCGGGGTGTTCGGCAAGCCGGCTGTCGTGCACTTCGAGCCGGATTTCTGGGCCTATACCCAGCAGGGAAACGCCGATCCCACCAAGCAGAAGGTGGCGGTGACCAAGCACGCCGCCGACTGCGCGGGGTTGCCCGACGACGTGACCGGCCTCGGCAAGTGCCTCGTGAAGCTCGCGCGCACGTACGCGCCCAAGACCCTGATCGGCTTCCACGCCAGCGGGTGGGCGGGCGACACCGCCGCCACCGTCGCCTACCTCAAGAAGATCGGCGCGGCCGAGGCCGACCTCATGGTGATCGAGACCCTCGATCGCGACGCGGGGTGCTTCGAGCTCGGCACCGACCCGAACTGCAAGCGCGGTGGGAAGTTCTACTGGGACGAGACCAACACCACCTCGCCCAACTTCAAGGAGCACCTCTCCTGGGCCAAAGCCATCGCCACGGGCATGGACCTGCCGCTGCTCTGGTGGCAGATGCCGTTCGGGGTCCCGAGCGACAAGCCGGGCGGCACCGCCGGCCACTACCGCGACAACCGTGTGCGCTACCTGTTCTCGCACGTGGCCGAGTTCGTCGCCGCGGGCGGCGTCGGCGCGGTGTTCGGCACCGGCGCCGGCAACCAGACCTACATCAACACCGACGGTGACCAGTTCAAGAACGCGGTGACCAAGTACTTCGCCGCCCCCACCCCGCTCTGAAGCCACTCCGGGACGCAAGGTCATCAAGACCTTCGGACCTGGGCCGTTCGCGTCCAGGGAGGCTTCGATGAACGTTTCCGACCCCGGTCCGCACACGCAGCCGAGCGACGCGCTGCTGCTCGTCGTCGACGACGATCCGGCGCTGCGTGACCTCTTGGTGCGGGCGTTCTCGCCCTACATGCAGGTCGTCGCGGCCGCCGACAACCAGGAGGCCTGGGACCTCTTGCCCTCCCTCCCGCGCCCCGCCGTGCTGTTGCTCGACGTGATGACCCCGCGCCTCGACGGCTGGGCCCTCGCGCGGCGGGTGAAGGCAGACCCGAAGTACCACGGGATCCCCATCGTCTTCCTGACCGCGCGCGGCAGCGCGGCGGACGTCGCGGCCGGAATCGCGGCTGGCGCCCGGGGCCTCGTGACCAAGCCGTTCAAGCTCGCGTCGCTGGTCGAGAAGGTCGGCAAGCTCGCCGGCGTCGCGGTGCCCGCCGCGCCGCACGAACCGGTGCGCCGCCCGAGCATCGTGCCCGAGCGGCCGAAGAGCCACCGCAACTAGCGGAGCGCGGGGGCGCCCACGTAGCGGGTGATCAGGCGCGTGAGCTCGGCGGCCATCTCCGGCGTCTTGTACCGCGGCCGGTCGACCACCACGCCCTGCACCACCGCGAGCACCACGCGCACCAGCACGAAGGCGGCGATCTCGCGGTCGGGCACGTCCACCTCGGCGACCCGCAGCGCCTCGCCGATGATCTCCTCCAGCTTCTCCTCGAAGCCGATCATCTCGCGCCGCGCGCTCGTGCGCAGCACCTGCTCGAGGAGCACCCGGTGCAGCGTCGGATCGAGGCCTCCACCCCGCAGCAGATCGAGCAGGAGCTTCTGCACGAGGCCCGCGAAGGTCTCCCGCGTGGCCTCGGCGAGGCTCGACGCCACCCGCGCCGCGAGGCCCTCGCGGTACCGGCGCAGCAGCTCGACGGCGAGGGCGTCCTTGCTCGGGAAGTACTGGTAGAGCGAGCCCACGCTCACCCCGGCGGCCGCCGCGATGCGGTTGGTGGTGGCCCGGGCGTACCCCTCTTTGACGAAAACGCGAGCCGCCGCCTCGAGCAGCACCTCGACCATGGCCTGCGAGCGCTCCTGGCGCGGTCGTTTCCGGGGTGTCGTGCGGGCGCGGGTGCTGGCCATCCGCCGAGGAGAACGCGAGTAGCGAACGCGAGCAACTGCTCGCATCATGGGGCCCATGATTCGCCTCGACGCCGAGTGGTCCGATCTGATGCGCAAGTACGACGGTGATCACCAGGATCCCCGCAACCAGGCGTGCCACCGGGTGGGCATCCCGCTCATCGCGGCGAGCCTGCCGATCGGCGCCACGCTGATCGGCCTGCCGCTCGCCACCGGCATGTTCACGGTGGGCTGGACCTTCCAGTTCGTCGGCCACTTCTTCGAGGGCAAGAAGCCCTCGTTCGTCGACGACAAGCGCCAGCTGGTGGTCGGCTTCCTCTGGTGGCTCAAGAAGAACGGTGTCGGCGTCGAGCTCGTCGAGCCCGAGGCCGCCCCCGCGTCGTTCCGCCGCGCGGCCTGAGCCCGTGGAGGGCGGACAAAGGGTCAGGGCAGCAGGATCGTCGAGCCGATCGTCGCGCGCGACGCGAGGGAGCGGTGGGCGTCGGCCGCGGCGGCGAGCGGGAACGTGGCCGGCTTGCGCACGACGACGCTGCCGTCGACCACCTTGTCGAGGAACGCGCCCGCGCTCGCGAGCAGCTCCGCGCGGGTGCTCGTGTAGTGCCCGAGCACCGCGCGGGTGAAGAAGAAGCTCCCCGCGGCGAGCCGCATGGGGTCGAACGCCGGTGGCTTGCCCGAGGCGTTGCCGAAGCCGACCAGCATGCCGCGCGGCGCGAGGCAGGCGAGCGAGCCGTCGAAGGTGTCCTTGCCGACCGAGTCGTAGACCACCGCGACGCCGCGCCCGTCGGTGAGCTCCTTGGTGCGGGCGACGAAGTCCTCGCGCGTGTAGACGATCACGTGCTCGCAGCCGGCCTCGCGCGCGACCGCGACCTTCTCGTCGCTGCCCACGGTGCCGATGACGTGGGCCCCGAGCGCGCGCAGCCACTGACAAGCGAGGAGGCCCACGCCCCCCGCCGCCGCGTGGAACAGCACGCGATCGCCCGCCTTGACCGGGAACGTGCGGCGCACGAGGTACTCGGCGGTCATGCCCTTGAGCAGCGTGGCCGCGACGGTCTCGGCCGAGAGCGACGGCGGAATCGGCACGAGCAAGCGGGCCGGCAGCACGCGCACCTCGGCGTAGCCACCGAGCGGACCGTTGGCGTAGGCCACGCGGTCGCCCACCGCGAAGCCCTCCACCTCGGGGCCGACCGCCTCGACGACGCCCGCACCCTCGACACCGATCCCCGAAGGCAGCGGCACCGGGTAGAGGCCGGTGCGGTGGTAGGTGTCGATGAAGTTGACCCCGATGGCCTCGTGCCGGAGCCGGACCTCGCCCGGTCCAGGAGCCGCCACCGCGATCTGCTCGAGGCGCAGCACCTCGGGCCCGCCGGTCTCGTGGAACCGCACCGCGCGCGTGGTCGTCATGGGCCCGAGGATGCGCGGATCCGGCGCGAGGTTCCAGCCTGCACCTTGCAGGCGCGCAACGGTCGTTTGCGCGACCCCGACGAATGGACGGCCGACCGGTGGTTAACATGCCTCCCATGTCCGCACCCCGCACCCCCGTCGTCTATCTCCCGCATGGTGGTGGCCCCTGGCCGTTCGTCGAGCTCGGCATGGGCTCGAAGGACGAGCTCGATCGACTCGCCGCCTACCTGCGCTCGATCCGCACCCTCTCGCCGGTGACCCCGCGCGCGGTGCTGATGATCTCGGCCCACTGGGAGGAGCGCGTGCCGACGGTGATGAGCGGCGCGCGGCCGCAGCTCCTGTTCGACTACTACAACTTCCCGAAGGAGGCCTACGAGCTCACGTGGCCCGCGCCCGGCGATCCGGCGCTCGCGGCCCAGGTGCGCGACCTGCTCGGCCAGGCCGGCTTCACCACCGCCGAGGACGGCGAGCGTGGCTTCGACCACGGCGCGTTCGTGCCGCTCAAGCTCACCTACCCCGACGCCGACATGCCCACCGTGCAGCTGTCGCTCGTCGCGGGGCTCGATCCCGCGACCCACCTCCGGCTCGGCCGGGCGCTCGCGCCGCTGCGCGACGAGGGCGTGCTCATCCTCGGCAGCGGCATGAGCTACCACGACCTGCGCGGGTTCTTCCGGGGCGGGGCCCGGAACCCCTCGCGCGCCTTCGACGCCTGGCTCGCCGAGTCGATGGCGCTCCCCGCCGCCGAGCGCGACGCACGGCTCGAGGCGTGGGCCCGGGCGCCGTCCGCGCGAGCCTGCCACCCCCGCGAGGAGCACCTCCTGCCCCTGATGGTGATCGCCGGCGCGGCAGGTGCAGACCGCGGCCAGCACGTCTACGAGGGAGACCTCATGGACGCGCGCATCTCCGCGTTCCAGTTCGGAGGGGAGCACTGATCATGGAAGACCCGGTCCTCGAGACGATGCCCCTCGGCTTCCCGTGGGTGACGGTGGATCCGTTCCTGTTCTGCGTGCACCACGACGACGCCTACCCCGAGGGCAACGAACAGCTGGGCCCCAAGGCCTCGCTCGCCGGCCGCAACCTCGGCATGGACTTCGAGATCAAGGACGGCTTCCGCATGTACCACGGCGAGGTGGTGCCCGGCTTCCCGCAGCACCCGCACCGCGGGTTCGAGACCGTCACCATCGCGCGCCGTGGCTTCATCGATCACTCCGACTCGCTCGGCGCCAAGGCGCGCTTCGGCGGCGGCGACGTGCAGTGGCTCACGGCCGGCGGCGGCATCGTGCACTCGGAGATGTTCCCGCTCTTGAAACCCGACGCGCCGAACCCGGTCGAGCTGTTCCAGATCTGGCTCAACCTGCCGGCCGAGGACAAGATGGTCGAGCCGCACTTCTCGATGCTGTGGAACCAGCACATCCCGCGCGTGCGCACCGTGGACGCGGCGGGCCGCGCGACCGAGATCACGGTGATCGCGGGGCCGCTCGAGGGACAGGTGCCCCCCGCGCCGCCGCCGCGGTCGTGGGCCTCCCGCAAGGACACCGACCTCGCGATCTGGTCGATCCGCATGGAGGCGGGCGCGAAGCGCGTGCTGCCGAAGGCGGCCGGCGCGGAGACCTTGCGCACGCTCTACTTCTTCGCCGGCCCCGGGCTCACGGTCGGGGGCCACGCGTTCACGGCGCACTGCGCGGCGGTCGTGCGCTGCGACGAGGACGTGCTGCTCGAAGCCGGCGACGGCGAGGTCGAGGTGCTGATGCTCCAGGGCCGCCCGATCAAGCAGCCGGTGGTGCAACACGGGCCGTTCGTCATGAACAGCCGGCAGGAGATCGAGCGGGCGATGCGCGACTACCGCGCCACGCGGTTCGGCGGCTGGCCGTTCGACCGCGACGACCCGGTCCACCCGCGCGAGGAGGGCCGCTTCGCCCGCCACGCCGACGGCACGGTGGAGCGCGGCTAGAGGTTTTTTTCGCGAGCGGCCGCCCATGGAGGCGGCCGCAGCTCGCTGCGTTCGCCTCCGGCTCACTCCGCTCACTTGGTGATCGTCGCGCAGCCGAACTCGACGGAGACCTTGGCGCTGAGGTCGGCTTGCACCTTCTTGCAGGCGTCGCCGCACAGCAGGATCTTGGTCTTGTCGGCGTTGTACTGCCAGCCGTTGGCGCCGGCGTCGCACGCGGCCGAGTCGTCGCGCACGATGGTCTCGCTCGTGCCGCCGGAGCTCGAGGTGTAGGTCACGTTGACCTTGTTGTAGTCGATGGTCTCGCCGGTGGGCGGGGTGGGCACGCCGAGCTCGCAGGCCACCTTGGTGGCGATCGACTTGGCCATCTCGGTGAACACCGGGCCGAAGTCGGTGAGGCAGATCGAGAACCACTTGCCCTTGGTGAGCTTGGCGAGCTTGATGTACTCGGCGCCCTCGTTCACGGCGTTGGTGCCGCACTTGGGGGTCTCGGCCGGGTACGCCGGCGCGCCGATGATCGGGTACATCACGTAGTTGCGCTTGGTCTTGGTGCCGAACGGGGCCCCCGGCTTGGCGAGCATCGCCGCGTCGAACTCGTCGGCGGTGATGCCGCAGTACGAGCTCGTGCCGCAGTTGACCGAGTTGTCGTCGGTGATGGGGATGATGACCTTGGCGGCGCCCGGGCGGAGGAAGTCCTTCCACTTCACGTTGGGGGCCGTGGAGTCGTAGGTGTGCGCGATGATCTTCAGCTCGTCGTTCGACTGCACGTTGACGTTCGACTGACGGAAGCGCGTGGCGGAGGCCCCGCAGGTGGCGGCCCCGAGCGGCGCGGGCACGCACATGATGAACGAGCCCGAGGTGGCGCGCGTCGCGCCGTCGGCGTCGACCGACGACGAGTCCCAGCCGGCGATCATGATGACGCGGTAGTCGAGGCCGGTCTTCTTGAGGTTGTCCGAGAGCTTGTTGACGTTGGCCTTCACGTTGACGATGTCGTCGCTCATCGAGCCGGACTGATCGATGACGAAGATGATGTCCACGGGCGGCTTGACCGCGGCGGCCTCGGTCTTGGCGCAGGCGCTGTCGTCGCGCGCGTCGCCGACGTTGGTGTCCTCGCTGACGTCGAAGCCGGGATCGCCCGTGTCCTCGGCCGCGTCGGCCTCGAGCGAGGCGTCGCCGCTGCTCCCGTCGAGAGTGACGACACCAGGGTCCTTGCCCGCGCTGCAGGCAGCGAGGGTCGCGCCGACGAACAGACCGAGCAGGCGAGCGGGAAGCAAAGTAGACAAGACGACCTCCGAGCCGTCCATTGTAGCGACAAAATGACAGCTATCGAGGTCGCCCGACGGATTTCGATCGACCGCTTGCGCTGCGACAGGCCTGCGCACTTATGCCGCCGCCACCTTGGCCGTACGGGGATGTATGGCCGGGACCCGGGTCGCAGTGGGTCGCTCGCAGCTCGTCGACGCCCGAGCGGCCGCGCGAGAGGTGATGGCGGAGATCTCGCGCACCGTCCCCGAGCCGTCGTTGCTCCTCGTCCACGCGACCGCGGGGTACGACCACGCGGCGCTCCTCGACGAGCTGGCCACGCTCGCGCCGAAGGCCCTCGTCAGCGGGTGCAGCGCCGAAGGGATAGTCACCCAGGGTCGTGCGGACGAGCTCGATCACGTGGTCGGTGTGCTCGGGGTGACGAGCGACGTCCTGCGCTTCACGCCCTTCCTCCTCGACGGATACGGCGACGACCCGCGCGGCGCGGCGCGGTCGCTCGCGGCCGAGGTCCGCGCGGCCGACCGAGGTGACTCGCTCGCGCTCGTGCTGCTGCCAGACGGGCTGAGCGGCGACTGCAGCGCGTTCCTCGAGGAGCTGTGGGCGAACGTCCCGCACTCGCTCCAGATCGTCGGTGGGGCGGCGGCCGACGCGCTGCGCATGGAGCAGACCCACCAGTTCCTGGGGCGGACCGTGGTCAGCAAGGGGCTCGCCGCGCTGCTGATCGCCGGAGAGGCGCGGATCGGCGCCGCCATCGGGCACGGGTGTCGACCGATCGGGCGCACGCAGACCATCACGCGCGCCGAGGGCGGGTGGGTGCACGAGATCGACGGTCGGCCCGCCTGGGAGCAGTTCCGCAGCTATCTCGACGGCGATCCGCAGGACCTCCACGCCGATGGGATCATGCATCTCTCGGTCGGCTTCGTCGCGGGCGACGACACGGTGGCGGTGCGCACCCCTCTCCTGCTCCGCAAGGAGGACGGCGCGCTGTTCTTCCCCGGGGGTGGGCTCACGCTCGGAACGCGGCTCCGCATCGTCCGTCGCGACGCCGAGAACATCCGGCAGAGCGCGCTCGCGAACGCCGAGACCCTCCGGGAGGCCGCCCCCGGTGTCGACCCGCTGTTCGTGCTCCAGTTCGACTGCTGCGGTCGGGGCAAGCTGCTGTTCGGCGCGTCGACGGTGGAGCAGATCATCGACCCGGTGCAGCACGCGGCCGGCCGCGACGTCCCCTGGCTCGGGTTCCACACCTACGGCGAGATCGGCTCGGTCCGCGGGGAGCCCCGCTACCACAACTACACGGTGACCTTCCTGGCGGTCTTCCCCCGATGACCGACGACGACGAGGTGGCGCGACTGCGCCGTGAGCTCACCGCGCTCGAGGCCGAGAACCAGGAGCTCGACCAGCAGGTGAAGCTGCTGGTGCGCACCGAGCACCGGCTCACCCGCGCGCAGTCCGAAGCCGATCGGCAGCTCGCGCGGGTCCGCGCCCTCTCGAGCTTCGCCCTCGCGTTCTCGACCGCCGAGCAGCCCCTCGCGATCGCGCTCCGGGCGGCGCGGCTGCTCGCCGAATGGTTCGCCGTCGATCGGGTGGCGATCGTCGAGGCCGTCGGTGACGACGCCGCCGTGCACCTCGTCGACGGGGATCGGCTGCCCGCACCCCGCGCGCTGGTCGACGCGCTGCGCGGCGCGCCGACCCCGTTCGTGGAGCAACTCTCGGCGCTGCCCTGGGCGACGGCCCTGGTCGGCGCCACCGACGGGCTCCCGCTCCCCGACGCGGGGGTCGTCGCGGGCGTCCCGCTCGGGAACCGTGTGATCGCGGGGCTCCTGTGCTGGCGGCGGCCGAATCCGCGCGCCTCGTTCTTCTCGGAGCCGCCGAGCCCGCACCACCTGCCTTTCCTCGCGCTGCTCGGGCGACACCTCGAACACGCGCTCGACAACGCCTCGCTCACCCGCGATCTGCGCACGCGCACCCACGAGCTCGCGGACGGCAACGACCGCCTGCAGAAGAGCCTCGCCAGCGTGGAGGCGGCCCATCGGCGCCTCGCCCAGGCGAGCAAGCTCGAGGCGATCGGCAGGCTCGCGGGCGGCGTGGCCCATGACTTCAACAACCTGCTCACCGTGATCCTCACCCACGCGGTGCTGGTGCGCGACGACCTCCCCGGCGAGGCGACCTCGCGCGAGGACCTGGAGCTCATCGTGGACGCCTCGAACCGCGCCCGCGACATCACACAGCAGCTGCTGCTGTTCTCCCGCAAGCAGGACAACCAGCCCTCCCTGCTCCGGCTCGACGTGGCGGTCGATCGCTTCTCGCGCATGGCCCGGCGCCTGATCGGCACCCACATCGACCTCAAGATCAGCCACGATTTGCGCGCCGGCATGGTGCGCATCGATCGCAACCAGCTGGACCAGATGCTCATGAACCTCGCCACCAACGCGCGCGATGCGATGGAGGGCGGCGGCACCCTGGCGATCGAGACGCGCCCCGCGACGCCGCAGGAGGTCGCGCGCATGGGGACGCCGCGGAGCCCGAGCAAGGGCTGGGTCGCCCTCTCGCTGAGCGACAGTGGTGCGGGCATGGACGAGGCGACGATGGCCCACATCTTCGACCCGTTCTACACGACCAAGGACGCGGGCCGCGGCACCGGGCTCGGGCTCGCGATCGTCCACGGCGTGTGCGAGCAGGCGGGCGGACACGTGCTCGTGGACAGCCGGCTCGGCGAGGGGACCCGCTTCCTCGTGCTGCTCCCCGAGGCCGAGGGCGCGGCTGAGCGCAGCGCCCCCGAGAGCGCGCGCGCCACCGTGCTGGTCGCCGAGGACGAGGCCGCGATCCGGCACTCGCTGCGGCGCATCCTGAGCCGCGCGGGCTTCCATGTGCTCGAGGCCCGCGACGGGTTCGACGCCCTGGCCGTCGCGCGCGAGGGCCCCCGCATCGACCTCCTCGTCACCGACGTGGTCATGCCGTCGTGCTCGGGGCTCGAGCTCGCCGCCAAGCTGCGCGAGACCCGGCCGACTCTGCCGATCGTGTTCATGTCGGGGCACACGTTCGACACGCTGCGCCAGAGCGAGATCGGCGAGCGGGAGCGGTTCCTGCAGAAGCCGTTCACGCCGGCCCAGCTGCTCGAGGTCGTGGAGGCCGTGCTCCAGGAGTCGTGAGCGCCGCTATGCTGCGGGGCATGCAAGTCTACGTGAGCGTCGACATGGAGGGCGTGGCGGGGATCGTCCACGTCGATCAGACCCGCCGGACCGGGCACGACTACGAGAAGGCGCGCCGCTGGATGACCGCCGAGGCCAACGCCGCGGTGCTGGGCGCGTTCGACGCCGGCGGGAAGGGGGTCGTGGTCAACGACAGCCACGGGGACATGCGCAACCTGCTCCTCGACGAGCTGGATCCGCGCGCCGAGATCCTGAGCGGGTCCCTCAAGCCGCTCTCGATGGTGCAGGGCGTCGGGTCGACGCACGGGGTCGCGCTGTTCGTCGGCTACCACGCGGGCGCCGGCAGCCACGCGGGCATCCTCGACCACACCTACTATGGACGCGTCGTCGCGCGCTGCCGGCTGTCGGGGCGGGTCGCGAACGAGGCGCTGCTGAACGCGATCGTGTGCGGGGAGCGCGGCGTGCCGCTCGGCCTCGTGACCGGCGACCAGACGGTGTGCGCGCAGGCGCGGGAGACGTTCGGCGAGGGCCTCGTGACGGTGGCGGTGAAGGAGTCCACGAGCCGCTACGCCGCGCGCTCGATCTCGCCGGAGAGCGCGCGCGGGAAGATCCGCGAGGGCGCGCGGCTCGCGGTGGAGAGGGCGCCGAAGCTCTCGCCGTTCCGCCCGCCGGCGCCGCACGTGCTCGAGATCGACTTCGTGAACAGCGGGTGCGCGGACGCCGCGGAGCTCGTGCCCGGCACGCGCCGGCTCGACGGGCTCACGACCCGCTACGAGGCGCCCGACGGGGACACCCTGATCCGCGTGATCCAGGCGTGGACGGTGCTCGCGGGCTCGACGATGGTGTGATCACAGCTCGTGCGGCATCAGATCGCGCGGCGACCGGAAGGTCTGCAGCGGGCTGTAGTGGAACAGGTTCGAGACGCGCGCCGTGTAGAGGCAGGCGTACTCCTCGACCTGGTCGCCGAAGCTCGAGGTCTCGACGCCCTCCTTGAGCAGCGACCCCCAGTAGGGGTGGAAGCTCTGGTCGATGCGCTGCTCGAGCTCGCGGGTCTCCACCTCGATCTCGCGGAGGAGGGTGCGCACGCGCTCGACCGCCCGCTTCTCGCGCTGCCGGTCGGCCTCGTGCTCCTTGGCCAGGCGCGCGGCGACCGCGCCGTCGACGGGAGGGCCCGATCGGCTGGATTTCCCGCTGGTCGGTGACAGCAGGTCGACCTGGCGCTGCGCCTCCTTGAAGCGGGCCTGGTGGAAGCGCAGCTCGTCCTCGAGGCGGGCGCGGCGCTCCTCGAGCTCCTCGTGGTGCCGCAGCGCCTCGGTGCAGGCGTCGTGCGCCTCCACCTCGACGTCCATCTCCTGGATGATCATCAGCGTGCGCCAGGCCGACTCCTTCTTGCTGCGCAGGATGTCGCCGTAGATGTGGTCGCCCACGTACAGCACGCGGTCGCCGGTGATGGCGAGCATGCGCTCGAAGTCGTGCAGGTTGCCGCCCTCGTAGACGCGGCCGCGCTCGAGGTTCTGCGCGGGGCGCAGGTGGCTCTCGTCGCGATCCTCGTGCACGCGCTCCATGAACGGGCGGTGCTCCTGGAAGAACCCCGGCTTGCCGGCGCCGACCACGATCATGTCGAAGTAGTGGCGCCAGGTCGGGTACTCGGTGGTGGCGGTGCCGAGCAGGTGCCGCATGAGCGTGTCGGTGTACGCGCGACGCGAGTTGGTGAGCAGGAACAGCTTCTTGCCGGCCGAGCGCAGCTTGTGGAGGGTCGGGCCCAGCATGTCGTCGCGCGCGATGTAGCGGTCGAGGTGGGTCGCGATCTCGGTCGGCACCGTGCCGTCGCGGTGGGCCTCGTCGATGGCCTCGCGGATGTCGGTGAACAGCTTGGCCTGGTCGACCTGCTGGCCGCGGGCGTCGAAGGCGTCGATGAGGCCGGCGTAGATCGCCACCTCGGAGAGCGCGTAGAGGGTGTCGACGAAGTGGTAGCGCGAGGTGGGCGCCCGGTGCTTGATCGCGTGGTAGAGCTTCTGCACCTGCTCGCGCGGGAGCGCGCGGAACCCGCGGTAGGCTTTGCCCACGGATTTGTAGCGGTCCATCTTCACGACGTGCCCGAGCTTCTTGTCGATCAAGAGGCCGCGGATCGGGTAGTGCGGATCGTAGGGCACGTTGGTCACCCACGAGGGGTACCCGCGCTCCACGAGCTTCTGCGCCGTGACCTCGATCGACAGGCGGTCCATCGCCTGCTGGTCGTAGATGGCGAGGGTGTAGTCCATGTCGAACCCCACCCACTCGATGTTCCCCATCTGGAGGTTCCGGTTCACGTACACGCGCTGCCGGCGTGGCAGGCCGACGGTGGACGGCCGGGGGGAGAGGCCCTCCAGCGGGAGGGCGAGCTGCTCGGTCATGGAACCCGCGAGGAGGGTAGCACCGCCGTGATACAACTGGGCCATGGCCCGTCGCATTCTGCCGCTCCTCCTCCCGGTGGCCTTGGTCCTCCCGCTCGCCCTGCCGCTCGCCTGCGGCTCCAGCAACCCACCGCCGAGCACCGGTGGCGCGGCCAAGTCGAGCGAGCCGGCGGGCGCCGACAGCGGCGACCCGGTCAAGGGGGTCATCGTCGGCGACTCCACCGAGGTCTGGTACGAGGAGCCCTCGGGGGCCGGCGGCGCGGGCACCAAGAACCGCACCTACACCCTCGACGTCACCAAGAAGACCGAGTGGAAGGTGGAGAGCACCAAGGCGCTCCCGCCCGACCAGGTGTTCAAGGTGCGGGTCGGCTTCCCGGTGCCCAAGGTGAGCCCGGCCGAGGCGCGCGACGTCCACGTGATCAACCGCACCTTCTGGGAGGTCCGGAAGGAGATCGCCAAGTGCTACTACAAGGGCCCTGGCAAGGAGGCCGGCCCCGAGCGCACGATGATCGCGTTCCTGAACGTGAACAAGAAGGGCGAGGTCACCGCCGCGGGCGTCGAGGCCGCCGACGAGGCGCTCAAGAAGTCCGGCGTCACCGAGTGCATCCTCGAGAACATCAAGGGCCTGCCGTTCCCGGCCGCCGGCGACGACACCAAGATCCGCTTCAAGCTCAAGCTGCAGACCGAGGACGGCGGCACCGCGCCGGCGGGTGCGTCGTCCAAGAGCTGAGACCGGGATGCGGGCGCTCTTGCGAGGACTCGCGCTGGTCCTCTTCTCTCTGTTCGTGGTGCTGCCCGCGTGGGCCGGCCCCCAAGACGGCCTGCCCAAGGCGCCGGCCTATCTGGACCGAACGACGCCGCGACGCACCTACGAGGGCTTCGTCGCCGCGGCGCGCAGCGGCAACTACGCGCTCGCCGCGCACTTCCTCCACCTCGGCGGCGTGCCGCGCGCGGAGCAGGCCGCGCAGGGCGCCGTGCTCGCGCAGCAGCTCGCCTACGTCCTCGAACGCAAGCTCGCCTACGACCCGGGCGCCGTGAGCGACGCGCCCGACGGCGGCGTGTCCCCCCAGCTGAGCCTCGTCACGCTCGGGTTCGTGCCCCTGCACGACGAGCCGATCGCGGTGACCGTCGCCAAGGTGCGCTACGACGACGGCAACGTCCGGTGGCTGATTTCCCGGCAGACCGTGACCCTCGTGCCCCAGCTCTGGGCGCTGCACGGGGCCAAGGGGTTCGAGGACAAGCTGCCCCGCGTGCTCGTCGTCACCCGGGTGCTCGGGGTCGAGGCCTGGCAGTGGCTCGCGCTGTTCGCCGCGCTCCTCGCGGCGTGGATCGCCGGGTACCTGCTCGGCACCGGCCTGCACTTCGTGGTCAAGCGGGTGGTCCGCTGGACGACAAGCCCGTGGGACGACCAGCTCGCCGACGCTGCGCGTGGCCCCGTCCGCCTCATCCTCGCCCTCCTGGTGCTCTCCTGGCTCGACGACTCGCTGCACTTCACGCCCGCGATGCAGCGCATGGTCGATCGCATCACCTTCCCCGTGCTGGTGATCGGCCTCGCGTGGCTGCTCTCGGCCATGGTGTCGGTGGCGGTCGCCTGGGTGCGCAGCCGCCTGCCCTCGGAGGGGGCGGCGCTCGAGGCGCGCGGCGTGCTCACCCAGCTCGCGGTGATGGAGCGGGTGGGCAACGTGATCATCGTGGTGGTCGCCGCGGCCATCGTGCTCATGCAGTTCCAGCTCGTGCGCAGCGTCGGGCTCTCGCTGCTCGCCTCGGCCGGCTTGCTCGGCGTGGTGTTCGGCTTCGCCGCGCAGAAGTCGCTCGCCGGCGTGGTGGCCGGCATCCAGCTCTCGATCACCCAGCCGATCCGCATCGGCGACACGATCGTGATCGAGGGCGAGACCGGCGAGATCGAGCTCATCAACCTCACCTACGTGGTCGTGAAGTGCTGGGACGAGCGGCGGCTCATCGTGCCGATCTCGCGGTTCCTCGAGACGCCGTTCCAGAACTGGACCCGCCTCGGCCACGAGCTGAGCGGGCCGGTGTTCTTCGCGGTCGACTTCACCACGCCGGTGGCCAAGGTGCGCGCCGAGCTCGCGCGGCTCTGCGAGGAGGACGACCGCTGGGACGGTCGCACCTGCTCGCTGCTGGTGACCGAGGCCTCGGAGAAGGGCATCGTGCTGCGCGCCACCGTCAGCGCCAAGAACGCCGACGAGGCCTTCGCGCTCCGCTGCGCGATCCGCGAGCGGATGATGACGTTCCTCGCCGAGCTCGAGGGCGGGCGCTACCTGGCGCAGGTGCGGAGTCGCTCGCTGAGCGTCTAGAGCAGGGCCGCGAGCTCCGCCGCCGTGGTGACCGGCGCGCTGCACAGGCGGCCGTGGCAGACGTACGCGCGCGGCGCGTCTCCCGCGGGCTTTTCGGCCGCGACGGCGGGCGGGGGGTCCTTCGGGTCGTGCACCACCAGCATGCGCCGCGGGATCCAGCGCCGGTGCACCGCCTCCACCAGCGCGCGCGTGCGCGGGTCGTCGACCGCCCCCACCACCACGATCGTCGTGCTCCCCTGGATCAGCCGGTCCAGCGCGAGCGCCGTGGCCGAGAGGCCGAGCGGGTTCTCGATCGCGGCGCCCACGAGCGGCTTCAGCGTGCCGAGCGCGAGGGTCTCGAGGCGCGGGTCCTCGTCGGCCGCGTAGAGCCGGAGCATCGCGCGCGCGAGCTCGGCCTGCGCCGAGGGGATGGCCTGGTCCCACGGGTCCTTCGGGCGGTGCACGAGCGCCTCGCCGTCGGTGGCGGTGAAGAAGAAGCCGCCCGCCTCGTCGGCGAAGAGCGCGATGGCGGCGTGCACGAGCTCCCGCGCGCGCCAGAGGTGGCGCGGGTCGTGCCGCAGCTCGTAGAGATCGAGCGCCGCGTTGGCGAGGTACGCGTGGTCGTCCAGGAAGCCGGGGATCCCCTCGGCGCGCAGCAGACGGTCGGTGGACGCGTGGCGGTGCACGATCGCGTCGTACGCGCGGGTGGCCTGGTCGGCGAACGTGTCGTCCCCGGTCGCCATCGCGAGCTCGACGAGCCCCGAGATCATGAGCGCGTTCCACGCGGTGAGCACCTTCTCGTCGCGGAACGGCCGCGGTCGCTTCGCGCGGAACGCGAGGAGGCGGGCCTGGATGGCAGGAATGGCAGCAAGCTCGTCGGCGCCGAGCTCTTCCGGGTGGAACGCCAGCACCGACCGGCCGGGCACCTCGTAGTGCGGGTCCTCGAAGTTGCCGTGCTCGGTCACCCCGTAGAGGCGGGCCGCGATCGCCACCTGCTCCGGCGCGAGCGCGGCGCGGAGATCGGCCTCCGTGAACACGAAGAACGCGCCCTCCGCCGGGTGCGCGTCGGGGGCCTCGAGCGGCACGCTGTCCGCGTCCTCGGTGGCGTAGAACGCGCCGTCGGGCGCCGTCATCTCGGCGGAGAGCCAGCCCACCACCTCGCGCGCGACGGCGAGGAACCGCGGCTCTCCGCGGCCCACGTCGGCGAGCAGCCGCACGAGGAGCGCGTTGTCGTAGAGCATCTTCTCGAAGTGCGGCACGAGCCAGCGCTCGTCGGTCGAGTAGCGGTGGAAGCCGCCCCCGAGCTGGTCGAACACGCCGCCGGCCCGCATGCGGTCGAGGGTGAGCTCCACGTGGTCGCGCGCCCCGCCGTGCAGCAGCAGATCGAGCGCCATGGTGTTGGGGAACTTGGGCTTGTGGCCGAACCCGCCGTGCACGCGGTCGACGCGTCGGAGGGCGGAAGCGGTCGCGCGGGCGACCAGCGTGGGATCGAGCGCCTCGGGCTTGCGCGACTCCACCGACGCGGCGCTGCCGATGGCCTCGGTGATCTCCTTGGCCTGCTCGTCGAGCTCGGCGCGGCGCTCGCGGAACGCCTCGAACACCGCCGCGAGGATCTTCGGGAAGCCCGGCATCCCGTAGCGGTCCTCGGGCGGGAAATACGTGCCGACGAAGAACGGCTTCTGGTCCGGCGTGAGGAACGCGGTGAGCGGCCAGCCGCCGTTCCGCCCCATGAGCTGCACCGCGAGCTGGTAGATCTGGTCGAGGTCGGGCCGCTCCTCGCGGTCGACCTTGATGTTCACGAAGTCGCGGTTCATCTGCGCGGCGACCGCCGGATCGTCGAACGACTCGTGGGCCATCACGTGACACCAGTGGCACGCCGAGTAGCCGATGGAGAGCAGGATCGGGCGGTCCTCGCGGCGGGCGCGGGAGAGCGCCTCCTCGCCCCACTCGTACCAGTCGACGGGGTTGTCCTCGTGCTGGCGGAGATAGGGGGAGCGCGCAGCCGCGAGGCGGTTCTTGGGCATCGGGCGCTAGGATGCGAGACTCGGCCGGTGAGGTACAGCGTCCGGGCCATCACGAGCGACGAGATCGAGGGATTCCTCCGGCTCGCCATCGACATCCGTCTGCAGAGCGGGCTCCGTGGCAGCCCGATCTACGCGCCGTTCTCCAGCGACGAGCCGCCGCGAGGCCCTTCGCAGGAGCGTATCGCCGAGCTCCGCGAGCGCCTCGCGCTGCCGACGCGCGAGGGCCACTGGTTCCGGGGCTACCTCCTCGTGCACGACAAGACCCCCGTCGGCGAGCTCACGGTGAACGGCGGGCGGCTGCACTCCGAGCGGCACCGCGGGACCATCGGCATGGGCATCCTCGACGGCCATCGCGGCAAGGGGCTCGGCGAGCTCATGCTCTCGACCGCGATCGCCTGGGCCCACGCCGATCCGAACGTCGAGTGGCTCGACCTCGGCGTGTTCGGCGGCAACGACCGCGCGCTGCGGCTCTACACGAGGCTCGGGTTCGTCGAGACGGGCCGCGTCGTGGACCGGTTCCGCGTGGACGGCCGCAAGATCACCGACATCCAGATGGCGCTCCGCCTGCGCGGTTGACGGCGGGGTGCGGCTGCCGACATGTTCGACGCATGTGGCTCCCCGCCATCGTCTCCGCCGTGCACCTCACCTGCCTCGCGCTCGGCACCGCGGTGCTCTTGCTGCGCGCGCGGAGCCTCGCGGGCCCGCTGGTCGTCGAGGCCGACTTCAAGCGGGTGCTCGCGCTCGACAACGCCTCCGGGATCATCGCCCTCCTGTGGATGGGCTCCGGGTTCTACCGGGCGTTCAGCACGCTCGAGAAGGGCAGCGCGTTCTACACGAGCAGCCCGCTCTTCTGGGTGAAGATGGGCCTGCTCGGCGTCGGGTGGTGCTTCGAGATGCCGACGATGCTGACGCTGCTGCGCTGGCGCAAGGAGCTCGCGACCGAGTCGCTGCCCGACACCAAGGGCGTCGAGCGGCTGCGGCGCCTGCACCACTTCGAGCTGCTCGCGATGGTGGGCGTGGTGTTCGCGGCGAGCCTCATGGCCCGCGGCATCGGCCGCGCGGCGCCCCCTGGCGCGCCCGAGGTGCGCACCGGCGCCAAGATCTACGCGCAGCACTGCGCCACGTGTCACCAGCCCGACGGGCGCGGCATGAACGGCAAGCTCGCCGCCGACTTCGTGGGCGACAAGACCCGCCTCGCGAAGCCCGACACCGTCCTCCTGAACAGCATCGAGAACGGCGTGCCGAACACCGCGATGATGGCCTTCTCGAGCCAGCTGAACGACGCCGAGCGCAAGCTGGTCCTGGCCTACGTGCGCGAGGCGTTCGCCGGGAAGTGAGTCAGGGCGCCACGCGATCGCGCAGCGCGAGCATCGGCTTCTCCACCACCAGGTGGAGCACGTAGGCCACCGCGAGCGACACCGCGACGAGCAGGCCGAGCGAAGCCCACCACGTGGGGACGAGCGACCAGCGCTGGCGGATCAGCAGGCGCGCGGCGACGGGGGTCACCACCCAGACCATCAGCGGGATGTGCACGAGGTAGACGCCGTACCCGAGGGTCGCCGCCCAGAGGAACGGCCTCTTGCCGAGGAACCGCGAGAGCGCGCCCTCGTGGAACAGCAGCAGGAGCACGAGCGACACCCACATCACGCTCGTCACCGTGCCCCAGGCGAGCGCGCTCCAGATCCGCACGTCGGGCCGGAGGGCGGCGGGAAGCAGGAGATAGGAGAGGCACAGGGCCACGACCGCCCACGCGCCGACCCGCACCGCGCGACGCGCGAAGAGGGCGCGCAGCGCCGCGTCGTGGTGGTGACAGAGGTGCGCGAGGACCAGGCCCGCGACCAGCGTGTCGAACCGGGTGTGGGTCGGGACGTAGAGCGAGGTCGCGAGGGAGTACGCCGTGAACGGGCCGTGGAGCGCGATGACGAGCAAGCGGCTCCCGAGCCCGAGCGACCAGAGCCCGAGCAGCGCGAACAGCTGCGTGCGCGCGCTCCGCAGGCGCAAGAGGCCGAACACGAGGAACGGCACCAGCAGGTAGAAGTGCTCCTCGACGCACAGCGACCACCCCCACGACATCATCACCTCACGTGGGCGATCCATGTAGTTGGTGAGGTAGAAGTACTCGCCGAGCAGCGAGGTGGTCGACCACGTGCGCCGCTCGGCGCGCAGCACGAGCGCGGTGAGCACGAAGTAGTAGAGCGGGAACGTGCGGAACGCGCGGCGGAGCCAGAACCGGCCCATCCCCGTGCCGCCCTGGTGGAGCAGCATGCTGCCGATGAGGAACCCGGAGAGGACGAAGAACAGGTCCATCCCGAACCACACCGACTGCGAGAGCGCGGCGAGGTCACCGTTGGGCATCAGCTTGAAGCCGTGCAGGGTCACCGTGACGTGCACCTGGAGCACCGACACGATGGCGACGAACCGCAGGCCGTGCAGGGCGGGGTAGCGGTTCTGGAGCAGGCTCAGGCCGAGGAAGCGCAACGGCCCGGCAGCGTAGTCGAGGAACGCGCGGTGTGCTGAAAAGTGGGCCGAACGCGGGTGCCCGGGCCACGATCGTGCCGTGGACTCGGAGACCGCCCAGGAGCCCCTCGTCGATCACCGGCCGCCCGCGAGCCCGAACGGCGAGGTGCGGCTGCTGCCCCTCGAGGAGCGTCTGCGCCTCCGGGGGGCGCTCGAGGCGGCGCGGCTCCTCGTGGTGGTGCTCGACGACCTCGGCCCTGGCGCACGGGGCCGGCTCGGCGAGCGGATCGACGACGCGATCGAGACCGCGCTGCGCGACCGCGGCGGCGCCCCCCCGGGGATCGCGACGGCGTGCGACGCCGACGGCTCGCTCTCCGACCAGCTGTACCGCCTGCGCCAGATCGGCAAGGTCGGCCTCGCGCTCGACGTCGGCTCGCTGTTCGGCCTGACCGACGCGCGCGGCGCGCTCGAGCCCGACGACGGCGCGACGCTGCGCTTCTTCGCGGAGACGACGCGCGAGCGGCCGCTCGTGCTCCTCCTCGACACCGACAACGCGGCGGTGCGCGTGTACGGCGCGCCCACGCCGCTCGCCGAGGCGCTCCCCCTCACCCGCCCGCTGCGGGTGCCCGTGAAGGAGACCAAGGTCGAGCCGACGCCGACGCCGACGCCCGCGCGACCGGAGCCCCGCCCCCCCACCCCACGCGTCTACGTCTCGGTCGCCCGCACCGACGAGGACACCGCCGCGCTGCACCGGGCGATCACCCTGCTCGACGAGGTGGGCCGCTCGACCCCGCTCGCCGGTCTCGAGCGCGCGTTCGTCGACGGCTACGCGCCGCTCCGGGCGGCGATGATGGACGACCGGCTCGCGGCGGTCCCCATCACGCGCGACAAGGCGCGGGTGCTCTGCGCGCAGTTCGCGCAGACCTTCGCACGCGCGTACGCCGAGGCGCTGCCCACGTTCGCCGTGACCGGGCGCCACCCGCGCATGGTGTTCGAGCTGTTCGACCTCGCCCACCGCTCGGCGCGCGTGCACGGCGCGCGCGCGGTGCAGGTGGTGCTGGTCGACGCGCTCCGCTGGGACCTCGGCAAGCGGCTGCACGCCCGCCTCGCGCAGGTCCTCGCGCGCCACGCGGTGTGCGTGGACGAGCAGCCGATGTGGTCGGTGCTCCCGACCACCACCGCGATCCAGCTCGACGCGCTGGTGCGCGGAGACGATGCCCTGCGGGCCCCCGCGCGACCGGAGCGCGAGACCGCGATCGT
The DNA here is from genome assembly GCA_964624885.1 of uncultured Polyangiales bacterium. GTDB lineage: Bacteria > Myxococcota_A > Polyangia > Polyangiales > JADJMO01 > JADJMO01. Next base: position 22,419 of record CAZUZY010000001.1, read on the forward strand.
GCGCGGCCGCTCGCTCGACGTGCTGCGGCGCACCCGGCTCGGCCACCGTGACCTGCTCAAGCTCGACCTGCTCGAGGGCCGCCTGCGCGACCCCGGCGCCTCGGAGGCCACCCGGCTCGAGGGGCTCGCGGACGAGCTCACCCCCATCGTGGAGCGGCTCGTGCACTCGACGCCGACCCGCACCCTCGTGGTGATCGCCGGCGACCACGGGTTCACGTTCGGCGAAGGCCCCGGCGACCTGCCCGATCCGCGCCGCGAGACGCCGCCCGCCCACCAGGGTGGCGCCTCGCCGGACGAAGTCTTCGTCCCGTTCCAGGCCTGGCTGGTCGGCGGCGTGCATTAGCGGCACCATGGCCGCATGAAGACGGCCGAGCAGTACGTCGAGAGCCTGCGCGCGCGCAAAGACCTGCGCCTGTTCGTGCGCGGGCAGCGGGTCGAGGACGCGGTGGGTCACCCCGCCGTCGCGCCGAGCGTGCGCACGGTCGCCGAGAGCTATCGCCTCGCGCACGACCCCGAGCACGCGAAGCTGTTCCGCGCGTGGTCCCCGCTGATCGAGGCCGAGGTGAACCGCTTCACCCACGTGTTCGCGACCCGCGACGACCTGCTCGCCAAGACCGCCATGCAGCGCGTGCTCGGGCGCCGCACGGGCACGTGCTTCCAGCGCTGCGTGGGCATGGACGCGATCAACGCGCTGTACAACGTCACCTTCGAGATGGGCGCCGCCGTGCACGGGCGCTTCCTCGACTACCTCCGCCACGTGCAGCGCGAAGACCTCGTGCTGTGCGGCGCGATGACCGACCCCAAGGGCGACCGCACCAAGGCACCCGCGGCCCAGCCCGACGCGTACCTGCGCGTGGTCGCGCGGAGGGAGAAATCGATCGTGGTGCGCGGCGCCAAGATGCACCAGACGGGCGTGGTGAACTCCCACGAGATCGTCGTCATGCCCGGGCGCTCGCTCACCAAGGACGAGGGCGACTTCGCGGTGAGCTTCGCGATCCCGGTCGACCATCCCGGCGTGACCCTCGTGTACGGGCGTCAGCCGAGCGACGATCGCCGCCACGGGTGCGCGATGGACCAGGGCAACGCCACCTACGGTGGGCAGGAGGCGATCGTCCTGTTCGACGACGTCGAGGTGCCGCTCGAGCGCGTGTTCATGCTCGGCGAGACCCAGTGGGCGAACCCGCTCGTCGAGTACTTCGCCGGGCACCACCGCGCGAGCTACGGCGGGTGCAAGCCCGGCAACGGCGACGTGCTGATCGGCGCCGCGGCGCTCGTCGCGCGGCTCAACGGCACCGACAAGGCCTCGCACGTGCGGGACAAGCTCGTCGAGATGGTGCACCTCGTGGAGACGATGCACGCGGGCGGACTCGCCGCGGCGACGCGCTCCTACACCACGCCCGCGGGCACGCAGATGGTCGACCCGCTGCTCGCCAACGTCTGCAAGCACAACGTCACGCGGTTCCCCTACGAGCTCACGCGGCTGGCCGAGGACATCGCAGGAGGCCTGATGGTCACCCTGCCTTCGGCCGAGGACTTCGACCACCCGGAGTACGGCGCGCTCCTGCGCAAGACGGTGGAGGGCGCGCGGGGCAGCGCCGAGGACCGCATCCGCGCGCTGCGGCTCGTCGAGAACATGACCCTCGGGCCGACCGCCGTGGCGATCCGCACCGAGTCGATGCACGGCGCCGGCTCGCCGCAGGCCCAGCGCGTGCGCATGCAGGCCCAGGCCGACTGGGAGGAGAAGATCGCCGACGCCGCTCGGATCGCCGGGATCGAAGCGCCGCCGAAGGTCTAGAAGACGACGCCGGTGACCGCGACGCCGGCGCTCGTGCCGCCGAACGTGGTGGGCATCGCCGTCCACTGCACCTTGGCGCCCATCACCGTGTCGTTGCGCACGAGCACCGTCTTGGTGGAGGCCATGCCCGCGAGGAGCAGGCTCGCGCCCGTGGCCTGGCCGATGAAATCGAAGACCAGCGCCATCTGGATGAGCGCCTTGTCCACGCAGAAGTCGTTGCACGGGCGGCCGGTGAGGCCGAAGATCGGGCCGAGCACGGGCACGAGCAGCCAGCGGTTGTACGGCTCCGCGTTGGTCGCGCCGACCATCAGGGCAGGCAGGTAGAACACGCCGAACGTGATGCCACCGCCGATGATGAGGCCGGTGCGCGGGCGCTCCTCGGCGTGGTAGCCGGCGGGGATCGGCATGCCCGCCTTGTATTTCATCTCGGCCGGTCCGCCCTGGGGTGCATAGGGCTGCCCGTAGGGTTGGCCGTACGGCTGTCCGACGTTCGGCGGGGGCTGCGGCTGGGGCTGCGGCTGCGGATTGCCACCGGCAGCGCCGATCGGATCGTCGTCGCGTTGCGCGAACGCAGGGCCGACGAGGGTCACGAAGGTGAGGACCGAAGCAAGCGCCGCGAGCCGTTTCATGCCAAGGACGATAGCATCCTCTCGTGCGCTGGCTCGCTCTCGCTCTGATCGTGCTCTCGTGGACGGGGCGGGCATTCGCCGCCCCGCGCACCGCGGGCGGCAGCGTGGTCACCGAGGCCAACGATCCGATGCCCGACGCCGAGGTGATCCTCCTCGATCCGACGGGCAAGGTGGTCGCGAAGACCAGGACCGACGCCGAGGGACGATGGAGCGTGAAGATCGACGCGAAGACGACCCTGGTCGTGCGCGTGTCGGTGCCCGGCCTGCCCCCCGCGACCACGCTGCTGCGACCCGATCAGGACGACGTGCGCACGACGATGCAGGCGGCCGCGACGAGCGACGTCTCGCTCTCGGTCGAGGGTGACAAGAAGGCGCCTCCCCCCGCGGAGGCCGGGGCGCCCGCGAGCTATGGCGTCGAGGGCGCCCTGCTCACCAAGATGCCGGGCACCCGCGGGGACCCGTTCGCCGCGGCCACTTCACTGCCGTCGGTCGGTCGACCCCCGGCGCTCGCCACCGTGTACGCGGTGCGCGGCGCAGCGCCCGAGGACACCGCCACGTTCCTCGACGGCGCTCCGCTGCCGCACGCGTTCCACTTCGGGGGCCTCGTCGCCATCGTGCCCGCGCCGATGCTCTCGCGGGTGTCGCTGCTGCCCGGAGGCTTCGGCACCCCGTACGGCCGGGCGACCGCCGGCATCGTCGACGCCTGGCTGGCCGCGCCGCCCCGCGACCGCGTGCACGCGAGCCTGCAGCTCGACGCGATCGACGTGGGCGCGACGCTGTCGTTCCCGCTGCGCTTCGGCGCGGCCACGAACAACGACACCACGATCGCCGTCGGCTTCCGGCGCAGCCACGTGGACACCTGGATCGGCAGCCTGGTCGGCGATCGCGTGGCCGGCGATCTCCCGCGCTACCTCGACGCCCAGCTCGTCGCGCAGCACGAGTTCGGCCCGCAGGCGTTCGTGCGCGGCGCCGTGCTGTTCGCGGACGATCTGCTCGCGGTCACCGACGAGAGCCAGCCCGCCGACCGCCCGCGCAGCGGCCGGTTCCACTCGGCGCTGCTGCGCGCGCACCTGCGCGGCGAGCGCACCACCGACGCCGGCAGCGTCGTCGGCGTGGTCTCGTTCCTGCGCTCCGAGGACACGGTGGAGGGCGAGATCGACCTCTGGTCGAGCGTGCGACGCTCGGCATTCGTGCGGCTCGAGACCACGCGCAAGCTCGGCGACGGCGAGCGTCCCGCGCTGGTCACCTTCGGGCTCGACACCCTCGCCACCCAGGTGGACGGCGTGCGGGTCCTCACCCTGCCCACCGCGGCGTTCGGTGGCAGCGCCACGTTCCTCGTGCGCGGCAAGGTGCAGGTGCAGCGCGTCGAGCCCTCGGCCTACCTGCAGCTCGCCCTCTCGCCGTTCCCGCGCGTGCAGATCCTCCCCGGGGTGCGCTTCGATCACTTCGGCGAGGCCATCGTCTCGCCCCGCGTGTCGATGCGGATCTCCGACGGCGACCTCACCTTCAAGGGCAGCGTGGGCGCCTACGCGCGGCCCCCGTCCTACGAGTCGGTGGACGCGCGCGACCAGGACGGCACGCTGGTGCCGATGCCGTTCGTGGGGCGCGCGCCGCGCGGACTGCAGGCCGCCCTCGGGCTCGAGCGGCGGTTCGGCAAGGCGGTGTCGCTGAGCATCGACCTCTACACGCGCGCCATGTCCCACGTGCTCGTCGCGCAGCAGCAACCGGCGGTGCCCATGTTTGACGACGCGCCCCGCCTCGGCGGCGGTCGCATCCTGCTCGGCTACCGCTACCCGCTCTACACCGACGACGCTCGCTCGCGCGCGGTGGGCATCGAGGCGTTGCTGCGCTTCTCGGGCGAGTCGTTCTCCGGCTTCCTCGGGTACGCGCTCTCGCGGGCCGAGCTGCGCGACAGCCCCGAGGCCGCCTTCCGCCGCGCGCCGTTCGACCAGACCCACGTGCTCAACGCGGCCGTCGTCGCCAAGCTGGGCCGCGGGTTCGAGGCGGGCGCGCGGTTCCGCCTCGCGGTCGGTGTGCTCGACAGCCCCTACCCCGCGACCGACATCGCGCCGAAGGCCGACCCCAACATCGACCCTAGCCGCCCGCTGCCCGAGCTCCAGCCGCTGCACTCGCTCGATCTGCGCCTCGAGAAGGGCTTCACCCTCGGCGAGCACGGCGCGTTCGCCGTCTACGTCGAGGTGCGCAACGTCTACGATCGGCGCGTGCGCGAGCCCCTCGCCTACAACTACGTCTACGGCTACCCGGTGGTCAGCTCGGGCCTGCCGATCATCCCCAACCTCGGGCTGCGGGGGTCGCTGTGAGGCGCTTGCTCGTGGCGGCGCTGCTGGTCGGCTGTCGGGTCGAGTCGCCCGATGACGGCGCCGTCGCCGTCGCCACCACCGCCGCGCCGCTGATCGACGACGGGCGCGCCGACGGCGTGTTCGGTCAGCCGGATTTCACGAGCAGCGAGCCGCCGGTCACGGTCTCGTCCACCACCACGACCCACCCCACGTTCGTCGCGACCGACACGAGCTACCGCAACCCGAGCTACGTGCTGGTCGCCGATCGCGAGGCGCACCGCGGTCTCCTGCTCTCGGTGTCCGGCGGCAGCTGGGTGTTCGCGGGGCTCTACGGGCAGTCGTCGATCAACGCGAGCCTGCCCAACCAGGGGCTGCTGCAGCCGGCGCAGTTCACCCTCCACACGCCGATGGCCGCCGCGTTCGCCACCTCGATCGCCGAGGTGCCGGGCACCCTCAACTGGGTGGCGGTCGCCGACACGGCCAACCACCGGGTGCTGGTCTCGAACAACTTCGGCGGCGGCTGGAACCCCACGATGGTCGTCGGCCAGGACGGTGACTTCACCACCGGAATCCCGTCGAAGGGTGGGGTCAGCTCGAGCAGCCTCGACCAGCCGAGCGGCGTCGCCTTCGACCCCAACTTCGTGCCCGCGCGCCTCTATGTCTCCGACACCGGCCACCACCGCATCCTGCGCTTCGACGCGGTGAACACCCCCAAGCCCACCGCGGCCGCGGTGTTCGGTCAGCCTTCGTTCGTCAGCGACGCACCCGACGGCGGCGAGCCCGGCCCCAACGCCCGCGGACTCTCCTCGCCCGGCGGCATCTACGGCTGGTTCCTCAGCACCAACCTGGGCGACCCCTTGCGGGGCCTGTGGGTCGCCGACACCGGCAACCACCGGGTGATCCACGTGGCCAACAGCGGCGTCGCGGACTTCGTCCTCGGCCAGCCCGACCTCGTGAGCAACAAGCCCAACGCCTTCGGCGCCTCCGCGCGCTCGCTGCGCGGGCCGAGCGCGGTCGCCGTCGATCCGGTCGGCAACGTGTGGGTGGCCGACACCGGCAACCACCGCGTGCTGCGGTTCAAGAAGGGCGCCACGACCGCCGACGCCGTGCTCGGTCAACCCGACTTCGCCAGCATCTCCCCACCCACGATCGTGAGCGCGCAGACCCTCTACCTGCCGAGCGGCGTCGCCGTGAACGGCAACGGTGACCTCTACGTCGCCGACACCGGCGCCTCGCGCGTGCTGCGCTACTCGGTCGACTGCGCCAAGCCCTCGGTCTGCAACGACGGCGATCCGTGCACCGACGACTTCTGCGACCCGACCTACCACTGCTACCACAGCCTCAACACCTTCTCGAAGGAGTGCGCGCCGTACACGTGCGCGATCGCCCAGCGGCGCTGCGCCGGGTCGTGCGACACCGCGCACCCGTGCGCGTTCGGCACCACGTGCGTGGCAGGCCGCTGCCTGCGATTGTGCACCACCGACGCGCAGTGTCCGACCGCGCACTGCGCGGGCGGCGTGTGCTGCGACACCGCCTGCGACGGCCTCTGCGAGTCGTGCCGGATCCTCGGGCACGAGGGGACCTGCACCGTGGTGCCGGCGGGCACGGTGCCGACCGATCCCAAGACCTGCCCCGGGGGCTCGACCGGGTGCAGCCACGCCTGCAACGGCGTCGACCGAGACCGCTGCGAGGACGACCCGGCCGGGACCTCGTGCGGCGTGTCGAGCTGCAGAGAAGGCGTCGAGACTCCTCTCGGCAAGTGCGACGGCCTCGGCGCGTGCCTCTCGACGCCCAAGGCCTGCGCCCCCTACGCCTGCACCGCGGCCGCCTGCCGCGCCCGGTGCGACTTCGACCACGACTGCGTGGGCGGCGCGCAGTGCCTCGACGGCGCCTGCGTGAACCGCCGGCCGGCGGGCGGGGGCTGTGGCCTCGCGACCCCGGTCGAGGCCACCCCCTTGCTCGCGTTCCTCGCCGCGCTCGGCGCGCTCGGCGTCGCCCGGAGGCGGCGGTGAGGCGCGTCGTCTGGTTGCTGCTGGTCGCGGGGTGCGACGCGAGCACGCCCGAGCCCTATGTGCCGGTCTACGACCCGTCCTCCACCCAGCCCGTGGCGATGGTGGAGTTCTGCACCCTGCAGGCCAAGAACGCGTGCGCCGCGCTCCGACCTTGCTGCGGCACCGCGCACCTCTCGTTCGACGAGGCCACCTGTCGCGCCAACGCGCGGGGGCTGTGCGAGGCGCGCAAGCAGCGGGCGCTCGAGGTCGGGCTGCTCTACGACGACGTGCAGGCGGGCCGCTGCGCGCGGGGCCAGAGCGTGCTGCTCCGGCGCTGCACGACCGACGCGGTGAACGGCGATCCCGTCGCCGCCGACGTCGCCGAGGCGTGCACGCAGGTGTTCCACGGGGTCCTGCAGGAGGGCGACAGCTGCAACCCGAAGGCGACCCGCCCGTGCACGCCGCCCGCGCTGGGCACCCGGATCGCCTGCGAGGGGAGCGTGTGCCGGGTGCGCCACCTCGCCGACGTCGGCGAGCCCTGCGGCACCGGGTGCAAGGCCGGCCTCGGCTGCAGCGGCGCGCCCGCGCGCTGCTACCCGCTCCTGCTCCCGATCGGGGCCTCGTGCGCGGGCTTCGTCTCGGTGTGCGACGCGAGCGACGACGCCTACTGCGACCCGGCCACGTTCCGCTGCACGCGCTACCCGAGCGCCGGCGAGGCCTGCTCGAGCACGAGCGTGTGCGCGCGCCCCTACCGCTGCGATACCGACAAATCGGGCCAGAAGCGCTGCGTCGACGGCAAGGCCCTCGGCGCGTCGTGTGGTGAGTCGCGGGAGTGCGCGTCGCGCGTGTGCAGCGAGTCGCTGCGCGCGTGTCTCCCGGCCCCCTTCGGCTACCCGCTCTCCGGGAGCGCGGGGAGCGACGGCCTCGGCTACGTGGGCACGATGGCGGCCACCTGCGACGGCCTGCTGGCGGCGGGCGCGGGTGGCCTCTCGGTCGTCCCGCTTCCGTCACCGCCGCCGTGACGCTACCAGGCCTGCATGCCGCGGATCGATCGAGCCCAGGTGCTGCACGTGGCCAAGCTCGCCCGGGTGACCCTCGCCGACGAAGAGGTCCCCGCGCTCACCGCGCAGCTCGAGCGCGTACTCGAGCACATCGCCCAGCTCTCCGAGGTCGACACCGAGGGCGTCGAGCCCACCGCGCACCTCGGGGTCGAGAGCCTCCCGCTCCGCGACGACGTCGTCGCCCCCTCGCTCGACCGCGCCGCGGTGCTCGCCGCCGCGCCCGACACCGCCGGTCACGGCTTCGTCGTCCCCGCGTTCGTGGAGGAGTGAGTGGAGCTCCTCGATCGCTCGCTCGTCGACGTGCAGGCGGCGCTCGTCCGGGGCGAGGTGTCGGCCCGCGAGCTCGCCGAGGCCACGCTCGCGCGGTGCGCCGACCCCGCGCACGACGGCATCCACCTCGACCACGATCCGGCGCGGACCCTCGCGATGGCCGCGGCGGTCGACGACAAGCGCGCGCGGGGCGAGGCGCTGGGGCCGCTCGCGGGCGTGCCGATCGGCCTCAAGGACGTGCTCGTCACCCACGACGCGCGCACCACCTGTGGCAGCCGCATCCTCGAGGGGTACCGCCCGCCCTACGACGCCACGGCGGTGGCCCGGCTGCGCGCGGCCGACGCCGTGTTCACCGGCAAGCTCAACATGGACGAGTTCGCGATGGGGTCGTCCAACGAGAACAGCGCCTACGGCCCGGTGAAGAACCCCTGGGATCCCACGCGCGTGCCGGGGGGCTCGTCGGGGGGCAGCGCCGCCGCCGTGGCCGCGGGGCTGGCGCTCGGCACGCTCGGCACCGACACCGGCGGCTCGATCCGCCAGCCCGCGGCCCTGTGCGGCATCGTCGGCGTCAAGCCCACCTACGGGCGCGTGTCGCGGTTCGGCCTCGTCGCGTTCGCCTCCTCGCTCGACCAGATCGGCACCTTCGCCCGCGACGTGCGCGGCGCCGCGCGGCTCCTCGAGGTCGTCGCCGGCCACGACCCTCGCGACTCGACGAGCGTGCGCACACCGGTGCCGGACTGGGTCTCGGCCTGTGGCAGGGACGTGAAGGGCCTGCGCCTCGGCGTGCCCCGTGAGTATCTGGGCGAGGGCCTCGAGCCCGAGGTGCGCGCCTCGATCGAGCAGGCGCTCGAGCTCCTGCGCGGGCTCGGCTGCCGCATCGTCCCGATCGACATGCCGCACACGAGGTACGGCGTCTCCACCTACTACGTCATCGCCACCGCCGAGTGCTCTTCCAACCTCGCCCGCTTCGACGGCGTCCGCTACGGCCGGCGCGTGCCCGGCAAGGACCTCGAGGCCATGTACGGCGCCACGCGGGACGCGGGCTTCGGCCCCGAGGTGAAGCGCCGGATCCTGCTCGGCACCTACGTGCTCTCCGCGGGCTACTACGACGCCTACTACGCCAAGGCCATGAAGGTCCGCACCCTGATCCGTCGCGATTTCGACCGCGCGTTCGAGCAGGTGGACGCGATCGTCGGGCCCACGTCGCCGGGCGTCGCCTGGCCGTTCGGGCAGAAGACGGCCGACCCACTCCAGATGTACCTCGCCGATCTCTTCACGCTCCCCGCCTCGCTCGCCGGGCTGCCGGGCGTCTCGGTGCCGGCGGCGAAGGGCGCGACGACCGGGCTCCCCATCGGCCTCCAGATCGTGACCCCGGCGTTCGACGAGGCCCGGATGTTCACGCTGGCCCACGCCTTCGAGCAGGTCTCGCCCGGCCGCTGGGACCGCGCGTGGCCACGGGCGTGATCGTCGAGGCGCTCGGGCCTGCGCGGGCGGTGGCGCTCGCCGCGCTGTTCGACCGCGAGGGCAGCCCCTGCTTCTGCCGCTACTGGCACTTCGGCGGCACCAACAAGGAGTGGGAGGCGCGGTGCGCCGAGCGCAAGGACGACAACCGCGCCGAGCTCTCGGCGGCGATCGCCGCGGGCACCGAGGAGGCTCGCGGGCTCGTCGCGCTCCGCGGCGAAGACGTGGTGGGCTGGATGAAGCTCACGCGTCGCGCCGCCTTGCCCAAGCTCCTCGCGCGGTTCCCCTATCGCGGGCTCGACGATCCGCGCGACGTGTTCGCCATCGGGTGCTTCCTCGTCGATCCCAGCCACCGGCGCGCTGGCGTGGCCACGGCGTTGCTCGACTTCGCCATCGCCCACGCCCCCACGTGGGGCGCGCGGTTCCTCGAGGCCTATCCGCGCGCGAGCGACGCGCCACTACACGAGGGCGAGCTCTTCCAGGGGCCGCACGCGCTGTTCGCGTCGCGCGGCTTCGCCGTGGTGCGCGAGGCGCCGCAGTATCCGGTGCTGCGACGCGCGCTGTGAGCTCCGGTCGCGAACGGCCCGACGACTACAGGGACTCGCCGTTGGTGTAGCCGCCGAGCGCCGCGCGCACCTCACCCTCGCGCAGGATGTACGTCCAGTCGTCCTGCTCCACCTGGTTGTCGAGCAGGAGCCCGAGGTGCAGGTGGGCCACGCCGCGCGCGACCCCGCTCGTGCCGAGGGGCTCGCCGGCCGCGACGTGACGCTTCTTGCTCGCGCTCTCCTTCTGCTCGAAGGCGAGGGCCGACAGGTGCGCGTAGTACACGTGGGTGATCGAGCGCCCGTTCTTCCAGGGGACGGGCTTGTCGAGCGTGAGGCGCACGCAGTAGGCGGTGTCGTGCGGGCCGACCCAGCGGGTGTGGCCCTTCTCCGCATAGTCCACGGTGGCCGCGGCGATCGCGTGGACGGCGCGCGGCTTCGTCACGAGGTCGAGCCCGGTGTCCCCGGCGTACCCGGCGAACACGGCGCCCGGGATGGGGCTCCGCCAGTGCTTGGCGCGCAGCAGCGGCGACGGGGTGAAGATCGAGACGGGCTCCTCGACGGGCGCGCTCACCGACGGGGCGACGGAGGGCGAAGTGGACGGCACCGACGAAGGAGCGGGCTCGGACGACGTCACGGCGGAAGGGGCCGACCGCGCGGGCTTGGCGAGCCACGGCGCGTGGACGTCGGGGAGCGGACCGTAGCGCCAGCCCTCGTTGCTGGAGGCGCAAGCCACGGAGGACGACACGAACGCACAGACGAGGAGGGCGCGCATCGCTGCTCTGACCCACGACCCCCGCGCGCCTTGGGACGTGTATGCTCCCGCGCCCATGCACGGCTTCTTCGTGCACCAGAGCCACCGGGTCGAGCTGCTCGCCGGAATGCTCGCCGAACGGATCGCCGCGGCCCCGCCGCCCGACCCGATGACGCCGATCACCGTCGTGGTCGGGAGCCGCGGCATGGAGCGGTGGCTGCGCCATCGGCTCGCGGAGCACCTCGGCGCCTGCGCCAACATCGCCTTCCGGTTCCCGAGCGTGGTCCTCGACGAGGTGCTCGGTCACAGTCTCGGCGAGTCGAGCGACGTGGGTGAGGGGTGGTCCGTGGAGGCGCTGCCCTTCTCCGTGCTGGCGGCCCTCGACGAGGTGCAGGCCTTGCTGCCGCCGGCGTTCGGCGTCGAGGGACCGATCGACCGACGGCGGTTCGGCTTCGCGCGTGAGATGGCCAGCGTGATCGATCGGTACGTGCACCAGCGGCCCGACTGGGTCTCTGCCTGGACAGAGGGTCGGGCCGTGCTCGACCTCGACGGCGAGCCCCTCCAGGCCGCGCTGCTCCGCGCACTCGTGAAGCGCCTCGGGCCCCACCACCTCGCCGCCCGCGCCGCGCGCTTCCTCGCGCTCGAGGCGCCCACTTCGCCGTTCCCGGCGCTGCACCTGTTCGGCCTCAGCTCGCTGCCGCGACTGCACCTCGAGATCCTGAGCCGCCTCGGGGTGCGCGGGCGGATCGACCTCTACGCGTTCTGCCCCTCCGACCTCTACTGGGGCGATCTCCGCTCACGGCGAGACCTCGTGCGGATAGCGACCGACGACCGCGACCAGGTGGGCGCCCGCCTGCGTGCCGAGATCTCACGGCAGAACCCCCTCCTCACCGGCCTCGGCCGGCTCTCGCGCGATTTCCAGCTGGTGCTCGAGGACGTCGGCGGCCACCGCGAGGGCAAGGTCGCCTTCCCGCGCGCGCCCGACACCACGGTGCTCGGCGCCCTGCAGGCCGACGTGCTCGACCTGCGCGCGCCCGGCGAGCTCGTGCGGAGCCGGGTCGTCGGCGGCGACTCGTTCGCGGTGCACGCCTGCGTGGGGCCCCTCCGCCAGGTCGAGGCGCTGCGCGAGGCGCTCCTCGCGCTGTTCGAGGACCACCGTCATCTCGAGCCGCGCGACGTGCTCGTGATGACCCCGGACATCGAGCGCTACGCACCGCTCGTGCGCGCGGTCCTCGAGGACGGCGAGCGCGCGCCCCCCTACCGCCGGGGCCCGGCGATCCCGGTCGAGATCGTCGACCGCTCGCTCACGCGACAGAACCCGTTCGCGGACGCCCTCCGCCAGACGCTCGATCTCGCCCGCGGGCGCCTGCACGCAAGCGAGGTGATGGACCTCCTCGCCCTGCCCCCCGTCGGCGAACGCTTCGGCCTCGCGCCCGAGGAGCTCGCTGACGTGCGCGAGCTGGTGCGCGGTTCGGGGATCCGCTGGGGCCTCGACGCCGAGGACCGGGCCCGCGAGGACCAGCCGGCGGACCGCGCGTTCACCTTCGCGTTCGGCCTCGACCGACTCGCGCTCGGGGTGACCGCGGCCGACGACGGGCAGTGGCTGTTCGAGGGGATCGCGCCGTTCGACGCCATCGAGGGCGAACGAGCGTTCCGGTTCGGGGCGCTCGCGGCGTTCGTGGCGGCGCTCGAGGACGCCCGCACCCGCCTCCGCGCCGCGCGGCCCATGCGCGCCTGGGTCGAGGCGCTCGGTGAGACCCTCGACGCCCTGACCGCCACCCGCCCGGACACCGCGTGGCTCCGCGAGCGGGTCGTCGAGGAGCTCGCGCTGATCGATCGGCAGAGCGCAGGCCTCGACGCCGCGCTCACCCTCGACGCCGTGGCGCTGGTGCTCGAGGGCGCGTTCGACGTGCCCCGCGGCGGCGATCGCCCGATCACGGGCGCGGTGACGGTGTGCGCGCTCGCGCCGATGCGCAGCGTGCCGTTCCAGGTGATCGCGCTGCTCGGCATGGACGACGACGCGGGGTTCCCCCGCGCCCGGGCCGCGCAGGGCTTCGACCTCCTGCCGAAGAAGCCCCGCATCGGGGACCGCGATCCGCGCGACGAGGACCGTCACCTGCTCCTCGAGGCGATCCTCTCCACGCGCGCGCACTTCCTCGTGTTCTACAGCGGCCGCGACGAACACAGCGGCGAGCGCCGCCCCCCCGCCGTGCCGATCGCCGAGCTGCTCGACGCGGTCGAGGCCACGTTCCCGGGCGACCCAGGCGCTCGTTCGGCGGTGCTCTTCGAGGAACCGCTGCAGCCGTTCGCCGTGGAGTCGTTCGCGCCGCCCGCGCGCAGCTTCGACGCCCGCATGCGCGAGGCCGCGCTCGTCCTGGCCTCGCCCCGTGACACGGCGCGCGCCGCGCCCTTCGGGCCCCCGCTCCCCGCCCTGGTCCCCGCGACGCTCGAGCTCGACCGGCTGATCGCGATGTTCACCGACCCCGCGCGTACGCTCCTCCAGGAGCGGCTCGGACTCTCGCTGCACGCCATCGACGACGCGCTCGAGGACCGGGAGCCGGTGATGCTCGACGGCCTCGGCAGCTACCAGCTCGGCGAGCGAGTGATCGCCTGGCTCGAGGCCGGCCGCGATCGCGCGGCGATGCTGGACGAGGCGCGCGGGCGGGGCCTCCTGCCACCGGGGGCACCCGGCGAGCAGGCGCTCGAGGCCGCGATCGAGACCGCCACCGCGTTGACCGAAGGCGTCCCCACGAGCGCCGAGCGGAGCACCCGCACCGTCGAGCTCGACGTCGGCGGCGTGCGACTCTTCGGCGTGGTCCGCGACGTCGCGCGGGGCGCGCTGTGGGACGTGCGCTACTCCAGCCTGCAGAAGCCCAAGCGCAACCTGCGCACGTGGATCCGGCTGCTCGCCCTCGCCGCCTGCCACGAGGAACTCCGACGCGCCGAGCTCGTCGGACGCCAGGGTGGCGAGGTCAAGCGAGGGATGCTGGTCGTCCAGGAGAGCCCCCGCGAGGCCCTCGAGGGGCTCGTGTCGCTCTACCTGCAAGGCCTCACACGGCCGCTGCTCTCGTTCCCCGAGACCTCCCACGCCTACGCCAAGGACCTCGGTCGCCCGGACAAGGCGCTCGCGGCCGCGCTCTCGGCGTGGAACGGCAACGAGTTCGGGCGCGGCGAGGCGCTGGATCCGTGGGTGCAGGCGCTGTTCCCCGACGGACCGCCGTTCCTCGACGCGGAAGGTCGCGTGGTGCCCTCCTTCGTCGAGGTCGCCGACCAGGTCTACGGGCCGCTGCTCGACGCCTGGGCCACGCACTCGTCGCGAGGGCGGCGTTGATGCGCCCGTTCTCTCCGCTCGCGCCGCTGGAGCCCGGGGTCCACCTCGTCGAGGCCAGCGCCGGCACGGGAAAGACCCACCAGATCGGCAACCTGTTCGTGCGCCTCGTCGCCGAGCGCGGCCTCCGGGTCGAGGAGATCCTCTGCGTCACGTTCACCCGAGCGGCCACCGCGGAGCTGCGCGATCGGCTGCGGGCGCGGCTCGGGGGCGCGATCGCCACGCTGGCCGAGCTCCGCGCGCGCTCGGTCGCGGCTCCGTCGTCCGGATCTCCGCCCCGGGCACCGACCGATCCCGTGCTCGCGGCCCTCGCGACCGGCACCGTCGAGGAGCTCACCACGCGCATCGACCGCCTGGAGCGCGCCCGCGAGGACTTCGACGCCGCGGCCATCTCGACCATCCACGCGTTCTGTCAGGGCGCGCTGCGCCTGTTCGCCTTCGAGGCCGGCATCGAGATCGACCGCGCCCTCGTCGACGCGACGCCGTTGCTCGAGGAGATCGTCGACGACTGGATGGCGAGCACCCTCCACGACCTCGAGCCCGAGGAGGTGGTGCGGGCCAAGGAGCAGTCGGGCATCACCCGCGACGACCTGCTCGGCCTCGCGCGCGCGCTGGTCGCCGCGGGCGATCCGCTCGTGCGCCCGGACCCGCCGGACGAAGCCACCGCGTTGCGCGTCGAGTTCTGTCGCTACGTCCAGCGCGAGCTCCCCCGCCGGCTCGAGGCCCGCTCGGCGCTCTCGTTCGACGAGCTCCTGCGCACGCTCGAGGCCCGGCTGCGCGACCCACACACGGGCCCAGCGCTCGCGACCGCGCTCCGCGGCCGCTACCGCGCCGCCCTGGTCGACGAGTTCCAGGACACCGACGCCGCCCAGTGGAAGATCTTCTCCGCGGTGTTCGCGCGCGCCGCGATCCTGTTCCTCATCGGCGACCCGAAGCAGGCCATCTACGCGTTCCGCGGCGCCGACGTGCACGTCTACCGCCTCGCCGCCGAGACCGCCGACACCCGCGCGACGATGGACGAGAACTTCCGCTCCGACGCCTCGTACGTGCGCGCCGTGAACGCGGTGTTCGAGCGCCCAGGGGTGTTCGATCTCGACTTCGTCTCCTATGTGCCGGTACGCGCGCACCACCCGGACCGCCTCTCGGGGATGCCCGCGCTGACCCTCGCGTGGGTGGACCGTCGCTCGTTCGACGCGCGCGAGGAAGGCGAGGCGCAGCTCGACAAGACCACCGCGTGGGCCAAGCTCCCCGAGCTGTGCGCGGCCGAGGTCGTGCGCATCCTCCACAGCGGCGCCACCCTCGCCGGTCGGCCGGTCGCCCCGCGGGACATCGCCGTGCTGGTGCGCAAGAACCGGCAGGCCAAGGCCGTGCATCGCGCCCTCCTCGCGCGTGGACTGCCCGCGATCCTCGGGCAGTCGGGCAGCGTGTGTCAGTCCGACGAGGCACGTTCGCTCGAGCGGTTCCTGGTCGCCATGGACACGCGGGGCCGCGAGCCCGCCGTGCGCGCGCTCGCGCTCACGCCGCTCTTCGGGTGGACGGCCGCCCAGGTGCTGGAGGGCGGCGAGGGGTTCGGCGCGCTCGTCGCCCGGGTCACGAGCTGGGCCGACGCGATGCCGCGCGAGGGCTTCGCCCGCACGTTCCTGCGAGCCATCGAGGACCAGGGCGCGATCAAGCGGCTCGTCGCGCTGCCCGACGGCGAGCGACGGGTCACCGACCTGCGCCACCTCGTCGAGCTCCTGCACGCGGCGTCGCTCGAGCGCCACCTCGGCACCTCGGGGCTGCTCGCCTGGCTCCGCGCGCAGCGGGCCGGCGACGAGGACGACCCCGAGGCCACCCACGTGCGCCTCGAGTCCGACGCCGAGGCGGTCCAGGTCGTGACGCTGCACGTGAGCAAGGGGCTCCAGTACCCGATCGTGGTGCTGCCTTACCTGTGGGACGCGGCCGCCATCACCCAGCCCGAGCGCAGCCGCCTGCGCTACCACGACCCGAGTGGCCGCACGGTCGTCGACGTGCGCACCGGCCGCAAAGCCGGGGACCCAGGGCTCGTCGAGGCGACGCGCGAGGCGCGGCAAGAGGCCCTGCGCCTCGCCTACGTGGCGCTCACCCGCGCCGAGCACGCCGCGGTGCTGATGACCGGCCCGTTCAAGGGGCTCGAGGGCTCACCGCTCGCGGCGCTGTTGCACGGTGACCGCGTGCGCAAGATCGACCGTGTGGAGGCGATCCGCCTGCGCGCCGACCTCGAGGACCTCGCCGAGCGCAGCGAAGGCGCCATCGTGGTGCGCGACCAGCCGATCGCCGATCGCGCGCGCTACCGAGGCGCGCGCGGCCCGAACCCCGAGCTCGTGGTGCGCACGTTCGCGCGCGAGCGGTTCGACAAGCGCTGGGGACGCGTGAGCTACACCGCGCTCACGCGGGGCCCGGAGCTGCCCGCCGAGGAGCTCGGCGAGGACTGGGACGGCGCCGACACCGAGGCCGCGATCGAGGTGGTGGGCCCCGACGTGCCGCTCGCCGGGTTCCCCGCGGGCGCGGAGGCCGGCAAGCTCGTGCACAAGGTCCTCGAGCACCTCGAGTTCCGGTCGCTCCGGGAGCGGATGGCGCCGCACCGCGACCTCGCAGGCCTCGTGGCCCACCACGGGCGCATGGCAGGGCTCGGCGACGAGGAAGCCTGGGCGCTGCTCGCGCGCGAGCTCCCCACGGTGCTCGCGACCCCACTCGGACCGCTCGGCACGAGCCTCGCCGCGGTGACCGAGACCGACCGCCTCGACGAGCTGCGCTTCGATCTGCCGGTCGCGGGTGGCGACGCGTTCCACAGCGAGGCCGCCGCCGCCGACGGTCGGCGCCTCCTCGCGCCGATGCTCGCGCGCGAGGAGCTCGGGGCCTACCGCACCGCGCTCGAGCGCCTCGACATCCACCGCCTCGCCGGGTTCCTCACCGGCAGCATCGACCTCGTGCTGCGCGTCGACGGCCGCTACTACGTGGTGGACTACAAGACCAACCGCCTCGGCACCCGCAAGGACGGCGTGCTGCGCTCCACGGTGGGCCACTACGCGCCGGCCGGGATGCGCGGCGAGATGGAGAAGCACCACTACCACCTGCAAGCGCACCTCTACCTCGTGGCGCTGCACCGCTGGCTCGCGACGCGGGTGCCCGACTACCGCTACGAGCGCCACGTGGGCGGCGCGCTCTACCTGTTCCTGCGCGGCATGGTCGGCCCGGCGACGAAGGAGGGCCACGGCGTGTTCTTCGACGCGCCCTCCGCCGCGACGATCGAGGCCATGTCCCGCGCGCTCGAGGCAGTGCCGTGACGCTCCGGGTCCGGGCGAAGAGCTTCGTCGCGGCGGGCGTGCTCGGCCCGCTCGAGGTGCACGTGGTCGAGCGGCTGGCCGCGGCCGTCGGCCTCGACGACGACGACGTGCAGCTCGGCCTCGCCTTCGCGGTGCGCGCGCCGCGGGTCGGGCACGTCGGCGTGGATCTGACCACGGTCGCGGTGGACAGCGAGGTGCCGCTCGCGTGGCCGGCCGACCGCGCCGCGTGGCACGCGCGCACCGCCGCCTGTCCGCTGGTCGGCGACGGCCGGCCGTTCGTGCACGTGGGCGGGCTGGTCGTCACGCGGCGCTATCACGCCTACCAGGCGCGGATCGCCGAGGCGTTCGTCGCGCGCGCCAAGACCACGAGGGTCCCCGACGCGGCTCTGCTCCACAAGCAGCTCGACCAGCTGTTCGGCCCGCCGCCCGGGGGCGAGCCCGATCTGCAGCGCCTCGCCGCGCTCGTCGCCCTGCTGCGCCCACTCACGGTGATCTCGGGCGGCCCGGGCACCGGCAAGACCTACACGGTCAAGAAGCTGCTCGCCCTGCTCGAGACCCGCTACTTCGCGGAGACAGGGCGCGAGCCGCGTGTCGCGCTCGCGGCACCCACGGGCAAGGCCGCGGCACGCATGAAGCAGGCCCTCGGCGAGGGCCTCGAGAAGCTGAAGCCACCGCGGGTGCGCGCGTTCCTCCGCCAGCAGACCCCCGTCACCCTGCACCGGCTGCTCGGGTGGGACCCGCGCAACCCCACGCGGTTCCGCCACGACGCCGCGCACCCGCTGCCCCACGAGATCGTGGTGGTCGACGAGGCCTCGATGATCGACCTCGCGATGCTCGCCAAGCTGGTCGACGCGGTGCGCCCCGACGCGCGCCTGATCCTCCTCGGCGACCGCCACCAGCTCGCCAGCGTCGAGGCCGGATCGGCGCTCGCCGACCTCGTGAGCGGGACCGGGCCACGCGGCATGCGCCTGCCGACGGAGCTCGCCGCGCGCATCCGCGAGATCGACGACATGTTCGCCGTGATCGGGCTCGAGGACGCGACGGCGCCGCCGTTCGCGGGCGGCCTCGTGCAGCTGTCGCGGCCCTATCGGTTCGGCGCCAGCACCGGCGT
This sequence comes from uncultured Polyangiales bacterium, assembly GCA_964624885.1. Taxonomy (GTDB): domain Bacteria; phylum Myxococcota_A; class Polyangia; order Polyangiales; family JADJMO01; genus JADJMO01. The sequence continues at coordinate 40,966 of CAZUZY010000001.1, forward strand.
CGGGCAGCTCGCCCACGCCATCGGGCGTGGCGACACGGCGGAGGCGCTGCGGCTGCTGCACGATCCTGCCATGACGGACGTGAGCCTCGGGCGCGCGGACGAGGCCAGCGTCGGCGCGGCCCTGCGCGCGGGGTATCGGCCGTTCCTCGAGGCGGCCACGCGCGGCGCGGAGCCGCGGGTGGTGCTGGAAGCGTTCGAGCGGTTCCGCGTGCTCTCGGCGCACCGCAAGGGCCGGCGCGGGGTCGAGGGCCTGCGCGAGCTCGCGGGCCGCGTGCTCTACGACGAGTTCCCCGAGGCGCGCGGCACGCGGCCGGTGCTGGTCACCGAGAACGCGCCGGAGGTGAGCCGGTGGAACGGCGACATCGGCGTGGTGCTCGGCGAGCGCGCGTATTTCCTCGGTGGCGAGGAGGTGGAGCGCCTCGAGGCCTCGCGCCTGCCGCCGCACGAGGCGCCGTTCGCCATGACGGTGCACAAGGCGCAGGGCTCCCAGGTGGACGACGTGGTGCTGGTGCTGCCAGAGCGGCCTTCGTCGATCCTGACCCGCGAGCTGATCTACACGGCGGTCACCCGCGCGCGCGTCTCGGTGCGCATCCTCGGCGACGAGGCGGTGCTGCGGGCGGCGCTCGCGCGCACGATCGAGCGCGCCTCGGCGCTGCCGGCGCTGTTGTGGGGGGTCACTTGAGCGACTTGCTCGAGTGCTCCTTGCCGTCGAAGCGCAGCATGACCGGCTTGTCGTCCACCTTGGTGGACAGGCACACCGGGCGCTTCCACACGCGCACCAGCGCCGCGAGCACCTCCTTGGCATAGTCTGCGCGCAGGTCGATCCCCGAGTGCTGGTGGGTGAGCAGGAGCTCGCCGCGGTTCTCGTGGTTGGCGTCTTCGACGTAGATGAACGGGTTGCCGAAGTTGGTGAGCTGGAAGAGGAGCTTCTCCTTCACCTGCTTGAACTCACGCGTGGCGATCTCGTAGCGGTCGTTGCGCCCGTTCCACTCGAAGGCGAACAGCTTGTGGCGGATGGCGAACTCCGGCGTGAGGAACTCGTCGAGGAAGGTGACGTCGTTGTAGAGCGAGCGCACCTCGAGGAGCTTCTTCATGCCGAGGCCGAGGCGCAGATCCCAGTGCTGCTTGGCCCGCATGTCGTCGCACTCTTCCCAGTCCTTGCCGAACATCCCGCGGTCCCACCGCTCCTGGACGTCGCGCAGGAGCTCGACCCCGAGCTTGTACGGGTTGAGCCGGCCGCCCGAGGTGGCCATGACGCCCGCGTTGCGCTCGGCGTAGTCGAGGATCTCCGAGGCGTCGGCCACCTTGGTGGTCATCAGCTTGGAGTGCCAGAAGCTCGCCCAGCCCTCGTTGAGGATCTTGGTCTGCATCTGGGGGACGAAGTAGTAGGCCTCCTCGCGGATCACCTCGAGGCAGTCGCGCTCCCAGCGCTCGAGCGGCGCGTTGTCGAGCAGGAAGCGCAGCACGTCGCGCTCGGGGTGCTCGGGGTGCTTCTTGGGCTTGTCGCGCTCGGCCTCGAGCTTCTTGCGCTGCTCGTCGATGTACTCGTCGGGGTTGATGAACTTGTCCATGTAGCCCTTGGCGCGCAGCCGCGGGACCTCCTGGACCTTGTCCTCCTCGTCCTCGTCGGCGATCGGCGCGCGGGCCTTGAACGGGTCGTAGGGATCGATGAGGTTCTCGAGCGAGAGGCAGGCGTCGAGGAACGGCTCCACCTTGTCGACGCCGTGCCGCGCGAGGTGGCGGCTGATGCGCGACCCGTGGTTGGCCATCTTGTCGATCCACTTGCGGTTCGGGTCGTAGTGGCCCGGCTGCCGCGTGGGCTGCACGACCTGTCCACGCGCGTCGAGGTCGGTGGCGCGGAACACGAAGTTGTTCTTGAAGAAGTCGACGTGCCCGCACACGTGGCACATGACCATCTTCTGGTCGACCAGCGAGTTCCCCTCGAGCAGGTAGGCGAACGAGGGGTTGTTGTTGATCACCATCTCGTAGATCTTGCTGGCGCCGTACTCGTAGCTCTTGCTGAGCTGCTCGTACTCCATGCCGAAGCGCCAGTGCGGGTAGCGCTGGGGGAACCCCCCGAACGCGGCCACCTCGTTCATCTGGTCGTAGGCCAGCATCTCGTAGACGATCGGGAAGAAGTCGAGCCCTTGCTCACGAGCGATCACCTCGATGCGCTCCTGCTCACGGCGGAGGTAGCCGGGGATCGAGGTCTTGAGGGCAGAGGGGCTCGCCATTGGCAGACAGCATACCGCACCCCAAACCGGGGCTTCCCAAAAGCCCTCGCGCCGACGAGGATCGCTCGATGCGCCTTCGTCGCTGGGCCCTCCCGGTCGTCACCTCGTTCTCCCTCGGCTGGCTCGGGCACTCGCTGGTCACCCCGAAGCTCGCCCACGCCGACAAGGCCAACGAGCCCCCCCACGCCACCATGGAGCACCTCGCGAAGGTGCTCGTGCAGGTCGAGAACCGCTACGTGGATCCGGTCGACCGCGACCGCCTGCTCGCCGGCGCGATCAAGGGGCTCGTCTCGGAGCTCGATCCGCACTCGGAGTTCTACACGCCGAAGGAGTACGCCGACTTCCTCGCCGAGACCAACGGCACGTTCGGCGGCGTGGGCCTCGAGGTCGACGGCCGCGGCGAGTACCTGACCATCATCGCCCCCATCGAGGGCGGTCCGGCCGAGAAGGCGGGCCTCAAGCCGGGCGACGAGATCGTCGCCATCGACGGCGACGACGCCAAGGGCATCTCGGTGGAGAAGTCCGTGCGCCGCATGCGCGGCAAGCCGGGCACCAAGGTGGAGCTCACCATCCGGCGGCCCAGCGACGGCAAGGTCTACAAGGTGCCGCTCGTGCGCGCCGAGATCCACGTGCCGAGCGTGCGCGGCCACGTGCTGCCCGGGAACATCGTCTACCTGCGGCTCGTGCAGTTCCAGGAGACGACCCACGCCGAGCTGCTCGAGACGGTCACGAAGATGAAGGCGAAGACCGGCGGCAAGATCGCCGGCGTGGTGCTCGATCTGCGCCGCAACCCTGGCGGCCTCGTGAAGCAGGCGGTGCTGGTCGCGGACGAGTTCCTCGACAAGGGCGTCATCTTCTCGATGAAGGGCCAGGGCGGGAAGACGCTCGAGGAGGCCAAGGCCTCGGCCGGCGGTGCGCTGGTCGAGCCGAAGCTCGCGGTGCTGGTGGACGACGGGAGTGCGAGCGCCGCGGAGCTGCTCGCGGGCGCGCTGCAGGACCACAAGCGGGCGACGATCGTCGGCACCACGACCTACGGCAAGGGCAGCGTGCAGTCGCTGATCGAGCTGCCGGGCGGCGGTGGGCTCAAGCTGACGACGGCGCGGTACTACACGCCGAACGGCCGCGCGATCCAGGCGCAGGGGGTGGAGCCGGATCTGGTCGTGGAGGCGACGCGCGCGCTGGACGACAAGCCGCTGCCGTTCCTCAAGGAGAAGGACCTGCCGAACGCGCTGCCGCCGGAGGCAGGCAAGCCACTGCCGAACGCGGCGGGCACGCTGGACGCGAAGCCGAAGGTGACGCCGCCTGCCGTGGCTCACGAGCCGAACCTGGAGAAGGATTTCCCCCTGCGCATGGCCCACCAGGTGGTGAGCGCGAAGGTGAAGGGCGCCCCGGTGCCGTGACGGTCCGGGCTCGATCGTCTGGCTCCGTGACGCCCCCGCTTCAGACGTGTGGTCCGCGCTGTTTCGCGCCCGCCCGCGTGCCGGGCAGTGTGGCGCCCGTGCTCGTCAGGAGCTCCACCACTGCGCGGACCCTTCGCGGGATCGCGCGCGCCGGCAGCACGATCCACGCTGGCTTGGGCTCTGGCTCGAAGCGACGGAGCAGGCGCTGCAGTCGGCGGGCCACGAGGTGCTCCTCGACCACGAACTGAGGGAGCTGCGCGATGCCCGCCCCGGCCACGGCCATCGCCGCGAGGTGGTGCATGTCGTCGGAGGTGGCGACGCTCGCTGGGGTCAACGCGCGCGGGCCGCCGTCGGAGAAGAACCACGGGTCCTCGCGCCCGTCGGCGCGCGCGAAGGTGAGCGCCTCGTGACGCAACAGATCGTCGACCGCCGAGGGCTCGCCCCTCCGCGCGAGGTACCGAGGGGAGGCCACGGTCACGAAGCGGCCCGTACCGAGCGGTCGCGCCGCGAAGCTCGAGTCGGGCAGGGCACCCACGGCGATCATCAGATCGAGGCCACGGTCGACCAGATCGGAGAGGCGCATCGTGCTCACGATCTCCACCCGGAGCCGGGGGTGCTGCTCGCGCAGAGCGCACAGCTGAGGGGCGACGAGGAACGTGCCGAACAGCGTGGGGAGCCCGATGCGGACGGTGCCGTGCGCGGTCTGGTTGCGCGCCGAAGCCTCCTCCGCCGCCTCGGCCAACAGCGCGAACGCGCGGGCGCACCGGTCGCGGAAGGCCATGCCCTCGTCGGTGAGGTGCAGCGCACGCGTGGTCCGCGCCAGCAGCCGCACACCGAGATCGCTCTCGAGCCGGCTCACGGCCTTGCTGATCGCCGATGGGGTCAGCGAGTGGAGGGTCGCCGCCGCCGTGAAGCTCCCCGACTCGGCCACGCTCACGAACAACCGCGCGTCGGCTTCGGAGATCGGCAATCGATGAATCTGGTTCACGAGTGTCGTGCTTCGGGGCGGCTTTTTCATGGGACCAGGGGTCGCCATGATGCCCGAACACGCCGCGCAGTGCGGCGCCAAAGGAGACACTCGTCATGAAGCTCTACTACAGCCCCGGTGCGTCGTCGCTCGCCTGTCACATCGCGATCTGCGAGGCCGGCCTCGTCGGGATCGAGCTCGTTCGCGTCGATCTCGAGAAGCACCAGGTGGTCGCGACCGGCGAGGATTTCCTCGCCGTCAACCCGATGGGCAAGGTCCCCGTGCTGGTGCTGGACGACGGTCACGTCCTGACCGAGGGCAGCGCGGTGCTCCAGTACCTCGCCGATCGCGCGCCCCACGCCCACCTCGCGCCCGTCGCCGGCAGCTTCGCGCGCCATCGCCTCACGGAGGCGCTGAGCTTCGTCGCGACCGAGCTGCACAAGGGCTTCTCCCCGATGTTCGACCCGGACCTCCCGGCCGACTACCGCCGCAAGCTCCTGTCCGATCCCCGCCCCATGAACGGTATGGCGCGCCTGGTCGCCGAGGGGCCGTACGTGCTCGGCGCGGAGTTCTCGGTCGCCGACGCCTACCTCATCTCGATCCTCCGCCTCGGTCGCCACGCGGGCCTCGACTATTCACCGTGGCCCGCGGTCGAGGCGTACTTCGCCCGCGTCGTCGCCCGCCCGGCGGTTCGGGCGGCCTTGCGCGCCGAAGGTCTCGTCGATCCGTGAACGTCGAACGACGTTCGCGGCAGGCGCCAGGACCTGACGCAAGGACCCATCTCCTCGCCTTCGCACGCACTCGCTCGGTTGATATCCTGTCGCCATGAAGCTCGGACTCGCGGTCGCGATCGGCGTGCTCGCCACGACGGGGTGTCACGGCGAGCCGGTGAGCTCGCCCAGCGACACGGGGTCGGCGGGCGACGGGGCGGCCGACGCTGGAACGAACCTGCTCACGAACGGCGACTTCGAGAGTGGGTGCGCCGGCTGGAACGACGAGCGGACGACCATGACCGTGGTCTCGACAGCCCATGGCAGCAAGACGGCCTGCATGCTCTGCAGCGACGGCGCGGACCGGTACTGGGGCTGGCAGTACGTCGACGGCGCCACCCTCGTCGACGGCAAGAAGTACGTGGCCGAGGCCTGGCTCCGCCGCATGCCCGCGGATGGTGGCGCGACGGGGGACGGCTCCCTCGACATCCTGCAGTGGGACGAGGCGAGCGGCTCTCTCGTAGGCGGGGGCAGTGGCAGCGTTCCCCTGACCGACGAGTGGCAGCACCTCACCGCCTTCGTGATCAAGGATTCCCGGGCGAAGTTCGTCGAGATCCGATTCGGCTCCACCACCCCACGAACGTGCTTCGTCGTCGACGACGTCTCCTTCCACGCCGTCCCCTGAACGTCAGGTCACTCCACCTGGATCGTGCCCACCATCCCGGTCTCGGCGTGCTCGAGGATGTGGCAGTGGTAGACCCACGTCCCGCGCTCGTCGAAGCGCGCCACGAACTTCAGGCTCGACTTCTTCGGCACGATCACCGTGTCCTTACGGAGCACCGAGTCGAGCGGCTTGCCGTCCTTCTGCACCACGTCGAAGAAGAACCCGTGCAGGTGGAACGGGTGGTCCATCGGCGCGTCGTTCCGCACCTCGAACGCCCGCGTCTCCCCGAACGGCACCTTGATCGCCGGCACGTCCGGGAACGTCTTGCCGTTGATGGTGAACACCACGTTGCCGTCCGGCTGCAGCTTCTCGTCGAGCACCAGCGTGTGGTCCGTGGGCCGGTCGGCGAGCGGCGTGAACGCGGGAAGGTTCGTGGGCAGCGGCCCGCCGAGCGGCGCGCCCGCGAGCTCGATCGTCGCCACCGGGGCCTTGGGCATCGCGCCCGAGTCGTGGCCGCGATCGTACGGATCGTTCGTCAGGGTGAGCGTCGCCGAGCCCTGTGGCACCACGATCACGTCGTACCGCTCGCCCGGCGCCACGAGCACGTGGTCGGTGTCGTAGGGCTTGCCGAGGAACCCCGCGTCGCCGCCGATCACGCGGAACGTGTGGCCCGGCAACGCGAGGTTGAAGAAGCGTCCGTTCGCCGCGTTCACGATGCGGAGGCGCACGCGCGAGCCGGGCTGCCAGCGGAACACGCGCTTGGCCTCGCCGTTCACCAACAAGAGGTCGCCGCCGCGGCCCATCATCTTCGACTCGTCGTCGAGGTAGTCCTCGATCGAGCCGTCGGCCTTCAGCGTGAGGTCGTCGAGGACCAGCACCTCCTCGCGATCCACCACGGGCTCGTTGGCCCCCCGCACCCGGATGACGCCGTACAGACCCTGGTTGATCTGCACGTCGGAGCGCATGTGCGGGTGGTACCAGAACAGCCCTGCGTCCTTGAGCGTGAAGTCGTAGGTGAACGTCTGCCCGGGCTCGATCGGCATCTGCGAGAGCATCGTGCCGTCCATCGCCGAGGGGAGGCGCACCCCGTGCCAGTGGATGGTCGTCGTCTCGGGCAGCGAGTTCTTGAGGTGGACGATCAGGCGGTCGCCGACCTTCGCGTCGATGAGCGGGCCCGGGATCGTGCCGCTGTAGGTCCACGCGTTCTTGGTCGTGACGCCGGTCGTGAAGCCGTGCGGGCCGACCTTGGCCTCGAGCGAGACCTCGACGATCTTCGGATCGGGGTTCTGGTCCTCGGCGCGCGGCATCGTGGTGTCGACGAACTCCGGCGCCGTCGTCGCCGGATCCGAGCTGCAGCCGAGCAGCAGCAGACCGAACAGCGCGCGACGCATCACTTCACCGGGTTCGCCGACATCTCGGCCGAGTAGGGGGAGAAGTTCGCGCCGACCTTGCAGCGCGCCCGGTAGGTGTACGTGGTGTCCACCGTGGCGGTGCCGTCCATCTTGTTGTTCACCGTGCCGGGCACCGTGAACAGGACCTTGTAGTCCTCGGTGTCGCTCTTGCGCTCGCCGACGACCGAGTCGCAGGTCTGGTTGTTCTTCCACACGACGTGGAGCGCCCCGCTCATCTTCATCAGCGTCGTGATCGTGGGCGCCTTCAGGTCCACGGTGACCTCGGCCGCGTCCTCGGCGGCGTCGGCGAGCTCGGTGTCCGCGGGTGCATCGGAGGCGGTCCCGCTGTCGGAAGGCTCGCCCGCCTTCTCCGTGGAGGAGCAACCGAACACCAGCACGCAGACCATCAACCAGGAACGACGCATCCACGGCGTGTAGCCCCTCGGCTGAGCTTCCACAACGGCCGCAGAACTGCAGTGTTTGCGTGCACGCGCACGATCGTCGTCGAGCCAGTACACTGTCCTCGTGCGTCGCTGCTTCGTTCTCTTCGGCCTGCTCGTCGCCTGCTCGAGCACCTCCTCCGCCACCCCCGGAGACGCGGCCACCGACGCCGCCGCCGAGGCCGAGGTCGCGCACGACGGAGGCCACGACGTCGCCATCGACGAGACCGGCTTCACGTTCGGCGGTCCCAAGACCCTGCAGGAGACCGGCCTCTATGCCGACTTCGCCGCGCGCACGATCGCGGCCGACGTGATCGCCTACACCGTCCGCTACGAGCTCTGGTCCGACGGCGTCACCAAGAAGCGCTGGTTCAAGCTCCCGGTGGGCACCAAGATCGACACGACCGACCCGGACCACTGGGTGTTCCCGGTGGGCACCAAGCTGTGGAAGGAGTTCTCGACGCCGGACATGCTGCGTCCGTTCGAGACCCGCTACCTGATCAAGCTCCCGAGCGGCAAGTGGGACATGGTCGGCTACGGCTGGCAGCACGACGCCGACGTCACGATCGCGGCGCCGGGTGGCCTCACCGACATCCACGGCACCAAGCACGACATCCCCTCCACCGAGCAGTGCCACATCTGCCACGACGGCGTGAAGGACGGCGCGATCGGCCCGAGCCTCTACCAGCTGAGCAAGCAGCAGATCGACGGCAAGCCTGCGCTCGCCGAGCTCTTCGCCCGCGGTCTGCTCGACAAGAAGGTCGACGAGATCGACCCGCCGGGAGCCGGCACCGTGCAGGACGCCCTCGGCTACCTGCACGCCAACTGCGGCCACTGTCACAACGACGTCGGCCTCTGGTCGACCGTGGTGCCGATGCGTCTGCGCTTGCGGGCCAGCGACACCACGCCGGAGGGCACGTGGACCTACACGACCACGCTCGGCAAGAAGGCCAAGCACGTGCTCGCGGGGGGCGTCGACACCATCGTCGTCGCCGGCAACCCCGACGTCTCGCAGCTCTTCGTGCGCATGGGCAAGCGCGATCTCGAGCAGATGCCGCCGCTCGGCACCGAGGATCTCGACGCCAAGGGGCTCGCGACGATCAAGAGCTGGATCCTCGGCGTGAAGTGAGCGGAACGGATATCCTCGCCCGATGGCGGCGAAGAAGAAGGCGGTCGGAGAGAGCAACGCAGCGGCGCGGCGCGCGGCCGCCGGTCCCCAGCTGCCGCGGCCGTCTTCGCTGCCGCACCCTGCCGCGTTGCGTGCCCACTGCCTCGGCCTCGCCGCGCTCGAGGCGATCCGCGCGCCGCGGTACCCGAAATACGTGGCCGTGACCCACGGCCCCGTCACCACGTTCGTGCTCGACCGCGGCAACGGCGACGAGCTGCAGGTGGTGTTCGCGGGCGACGAGTGTCTGGTCCGCGGCTTCGATCACGAGTGCGAACGCAGCCCGTTCCAGGTGGGGCACGTGTGGCCAGGCACCTACGAAGGGCTCCCGGCGCCCTTCCGCAAGATCGTCGAGCACCCTCCGGGCGTGCCCTACGACGGCGAGCTCTTCGGCGATGCCCCGGGCGCCGCCGGTCACCTCTTGCCGACCACCTTCGCCAAGTGGTGGAACGGCGAGGGCTGGGTGGAGGGTCGCCTCGCGCCGGGCGCGCCCGACGGCGGGTTCGACTACCTGTTCGGCTGCCTCGACGCGAGCATCGACTTCGAAGGCCTCGATCGCACCCTCGCGCTCCGGGTCTTCGCGGGCCACGTCCTCACCGACGACGAGCTCCGCAAGCTGAAGGCCGACGTCGATCTCCCCAAGGTGCGCGCCGCCTGGAAGAACATGGGGTTCGGAGCGTGAGCGAGGAGCAGGTCCTCGCGGTCGTCTCCAAGGCCGTCTTCGAGAAGCAAGCGCCGCACGCCACGCTGGGCGCCCGCTTCGCCACCGATCGCTACGTCAGCAAGAACCCGGGGCTGCGTGGGCTCGCCGAAGGGGGCGCGCTGTTCCTCGTCACCGTGCGCCCGCCCGACGAGCGTCTGTGGCTGGTCGCGATCCTGGAGTCGCCGCGCTTCGACGGCGAGCAGTGGGTCGCCGCCGAGAACGCCGTGCCGATGACCGACGTCACGGCACTCGTGCCGCGGTTGAAGCTCGCCACCGGCCAGGGCATCCACGCCGAGCCCGGCAAGCTCGGCATGTCGCTGCAGACCCCGCGCAAGCTCACCGGCGACGACGCGGCCCTGCTGCGTGGCGCCATCGGCGGGGCGAGCGCGACACCCGCGGCGAAGCCCACCACCAAGCCCGTGGCGAAGGCCGAGGCCGCGCCGGCGAAGCCCGCGAAGGCCGCGGAGAAGCCCGCGGAGAAGCCCACGCCGCCGAAGCCCGAGAAGCTCGCGACCACCGCCGATCACCTGGCCCGCGCGCTCGCCGCCGCCGAGGCCGGTCGCCACGCCGAGGCGCTGCAGGCTCTCGTCGCGCAGTTCGCCGAGCTCCCCGCGGCCCCGCTCGCCGACGCCATCACCGCCGTCGGGGCCGTGATCGACGCCGCGGCGCCGCCCCTCACCGGCAAGACCCCCAAGGAGCGCGAGGCCGCGTTCCAGGCCGCTGCCGCCGAGAACCGCCCTGAGCGCCTCGGCACCCTGCTCGCGTGCGTCACCGAGACCAAGGGTTCGGGGGAGACCCTGGTGCGCCTCGAGGCCCTCACCTCGCGCACCAAGGACCCCCGCCTCGCCGCCCGCATCGCGGGGCTGATCGCCGCGCCACCCTACAACGCGAGCGTCTCGCGCACGCTGCCGTTCTGGAAGTTCCTCTTCGCCACGCTGCCGAACCTCGGCGATCCGCGCGTGCTCGCGTGGGCGCGCGGCTGGCCGAAGGCGTGGGCCGCGGAGCGCGACCTGAGCGAGCTCGAGCGCGAGGCCTTGACCAAGCGCCTCGCGAAGATCCTCCCCGAGCTCGAGCGCGCGTACGCCGCGCCCACGCTTTCCGCCGCCGACGAGGCCCGCTGCGCCGCGGTGTTGGCCGCCGTCCAGCGCGCCGCCGCACCGGCAGCGAAGGCGCGCGCGGCCAAGGAGAAGGGCGAGGCCGAGCTCCTGGCCGACGTCTACGAGCACCCCGACGACGACGCCCCGCGCCTCGTCTACGCCGACTACCTGCAGGAGCGGAACGACCCGCGCGGCGAGTTCATCGTCCTGCAGTTCCGCCGTCGCGACGGCACGCTCGGTCGCGACGAGGCCAAGCGCGAGAAGGATCTCCTCGCCGAGCACGCCCGACGCTGGCTCGGCGGCATCGCGAAGCTCGTCAAGAAGACCGGCATGGAGTTCGAGCGCGGCTTCCTCTCCGCGTGCGCGACCGACGAGATCGACGACCATCGCGAGTGGAACACCGTGCACACGATCCGGCAGACGGCGCCCCATCGGAACGGCATGCCGGTGAAGTCGCTGCGGGTGCTCGAGGCGATCCAGAGCATCGACGGGCTGGTCCGGGTGACCGAGCCGCTCGGCGTGACCGATCTCGAGTGGGCGGGGCCGTACCGCGATCCCTACGGCGACGAGGGCGTGTCCAAGAAGGAGGTGGCGGTGTTCCGGCGCCTGCGCTGCCTACCGTCCCTGCGTCGCCTCGTGATCGGCGGCTGGAACGCGTGGTGCGAGGAAGAGATCCGACCCGCCCACCACGCCTGGATCTGGACGAGCCCCGCGACCGCCCACCTCGAGGATCTGTCGGTGCGAGGGCGGCTCCGCCACCTCCCCGCGTGGCGGGTGGTCGCCGACGAGCACGCTCTCCGAAGGTTCCAGGTCGACGCGCGCACCGACGAGGACAACGGGCTCGCGCTGGCGTTCGAGCGCGGCGCCGACGGGGCGTTGTCCCGCCTCGTCGTCTCCGGCGACCCGCAGACCCGGCCCTATTTCAACGCAGGAGGGGAGCCCTCGGGGCGGGTCGTCGACGCCGCCGACGCCATCGCCGCGCTCCCCGACGACGCCCTCGTCGAGATCGCGTTGCACCCTACCCGGCGCTGGAAGCCGACCGACGCCGAGAAGAAGCAGCTCGCGCGCGCCATGAAGCGCCAGCGCCGCTGGAACGGCGCGCTCTAGCGGGCGAGCGCCCGGATCTCGACGCTCGTGTCGCCGAGCGACAGCCGCTTGCCGGGCTCGCTGTGCGCGTACTTCACCATCGCGAGCGCGGTCTCTCCGGCGACGCTCGTCACCGCGCCGACCACCTGCCCGTCGACCGCGAGCTCCGCCCCCGGCGCGACCCCGGCCGGCACCGCGAGCTGCACGAGGCGCTTGTTCACGTGGCCGCGCATCTGCAGCATGCACACGACCTCTTGCCCGAGGTAGCAGCCCTTGGTGAAGCTCACCGCGCGCGCCTCGAGGCCGCACTCCTGCACGTAGTTCTTCTCGTCGAAGTCGACGCCGAAGGCCGCGCGCCCGGCCGCGATCCGGCGCGCCTCGACCGCACGCTCGTCGAGCCGCGGCAGCCCCCCGAGGTCGGACCCTGCGGCGGACTCGATCACGAACCCGCCCTCGCCGAGCGCGTCGAACGGCGCCGCGCGCCCCGTGGGCTTCGCGCCCTCCACGTGGAACAGCCGCGCGCCCTCGTCGCGCACGAGCTCCACGTCCTCCATCACGATGTACCGGTCCCAGGCCGCGAGCAGCGCGTCGGCCGACCGCTTGGGCAGCCACGCATGCACCGTGGGCCCGCCCTCGGCGTCGTCGACGAACACGATGACGTCCGCCTGGATCTTCCCCTTCTGATCGAGCGCGCACCCGAGCTGCGCGCGCGGGCCGGCCTTGCCCTCGAGCGACTTCACGTCGCTCGTGAGCACGCCGTTCAACCACGAGAAGCGGTCCTTGCCGGTCAAGCGGACGCAGACGCGCCCATCCTCCCAGGCGGCCGGGCTCACTTCTTCTCGGCCCACTTCTCGACGAGGCGGAGGAACGTGAGCACGCCGTGGCCGGTCGCGCCCTTGTTGTAGAACCCGTTGGGCTTGTCGCTCATGACCGGGCCGGCGATGTCGCAGTGGATCCAGGGCAGGTCGTTCACGAACTCGCGGAGGAACAGCGCGGCGGTGATCGAGCCGCCGTAGCGCGTGCCCATGTGCTTCATGTCGGCGACCTCGCTCTTGGGCAGATCGCGCAGATCCTCGAGGAGCGGCATGCGCCACATCGACTCGCCAGCCTCGGCGCACGCGTCGGAGAACTCCTCGGCGAGCTTGTCGCGGTTGGCGTAGAACCCGCTCGTGGTGAGACCGAGCGCCACCATGCAGGCGCCGGTCAGCGTGGCGTTGTCCACCACGAGGTCGGGCTCGAGCGCGCGGGCGTAGGCGAGCGCGTCGGCGAGCACCAGGCGACCCTCGGCGTCGGTGTTGATGATCTCGACCGAGCGACCGTCGTACGAGGTGAAGACATCGCCGGGGCGGTAGGCGTTGCCGTCGGGCATGTTGTCGGTGGCGGCGATGATGCCGTGCACCTCGACGTTGGGCTGCAGCGCGGCGACGGCGGCCATGAGGCCGACGATGTTGGCGCCACCGGACATGTCGATCTTCATGTCGAGCATGCCGTCGGCCGGCTTGATGCAGAGGCCGCCGCTGTCGAAGGTGAGCCCCTTGCCGATGAAGACCAGGCGCTTGCCGGGCTTCTTGCCCTTCGGCGTGTAGGTCATGTGGATGAAGCGGGGCTCGATGGTGGAGCCCTGGTTCACGGCGAGCAGGAGGCCCATCTTGCGGCGGGCGATCTCGGCCTTGTCGAACACCTGCACCTTGAGGCCGGACTTCTTCGCCATCGCGGCGGCGCGGTTGGCGAGCTCCGGCGCGTGCAGGACGTTCGGCGGCTCCATCACGAGGTCGCGGGTGAGGCACACGGCCTCGCCGATCGCGCGCCCGAGCTCGATGGCCTTCTTGCCCTCGGCGTTGACGGTGTCGACGTGGACGGTCGCGGTGGCGAGCTCCGCCTTCGGCTGGCGATCGCCGGTGAGGTACTTGGTGAACCGCCAGGCGCCGAGCACGAGGCCCTCGGCGATCGCGCGGAGCGCCGCGGGGGAGGTCTCGGGGGCGACCACGGTGATCGAGGTGGCGCGCTCGCCGTTGGCGAGGCGGGTGCCACGGGCGCCGAACGTGCGGAGCAGCGGCGCGGCGGCGTGCTTCTTGTGCTCGCCGAGACCGACCACCAGCACCGTGCGCGCCGCGATGCGGCCCTGACCGGCGATCACCAGCGTGGTGTTGGCCTTGCCAGAGAACTCCTCGCGACGCGCCTGCGCGACCAGCGCGCCGCCGAGGGCCGCGTCGATCGCCTCCAGCGTGGCGTCGTGCGCGAACGGGTGCGCGCTCTCCGACGCCGCGGCCTTGCCGGGCGCAGCCTTCTTCTTGCCCTTGGGCTCGGGGCGGGGCTTCGAGGTGTAGGCGCCCACGACGAGGACGTCGGTGGACGACTGAATGGCGGAACCCCCCTTGAGCTCGATCTTCATCGCGGCGGAGGTTTGGCGCGGGGTGTCCGGCGGTCAATGGTTCTATGAGGTTCGGGGACTGGACTGAACGGCGGCGCAGCGCGCGCGACCGCCTAGACGCGCCGCGGCGCAGACCTATGGTCTGGTCATGGAGCACATCGCTGTCTCGCTGCCTCTCTTGAAGGAGGACGAGGTCCACCGCGGATACCGCCGAGATCTCGGCGAGCGCCTCGCGACCGTCGATCCGCGGCTCGATCTCGAGGCCGAGATCCGGCGGCTCAAGGTGGAGAGAAAGGCGGTTCTCCTGGCCCATTTCTACCAGGACGGCGAGATCCAGGACCTCGCCGACCACCTCGGCGATTCGCTCCAGCTCGCCCAGGCGGCCAAGAAGACCGACGCCGCGGTCATCGTGTTCGCCGGCGTGCACTTCATGGCCGAGACCGCCAAGATCCTGAACCCCGACCGCATCGTCGTGGTGCCCGACATGGACGCGGGCTGTTCGCTCGCCGACGGCTGCACGCCGGCCGCGCTCGCCGCGTGGAAGCAGGCCCACCCCACGCACCAGGTCGTCAGCTACATCAACTGCTCGGCCGAGGTGAAGGCGCTGTCCGACGTCATCGTCACCTCGTCCAACGCCGAGAAGATCGTCCGCGCCCTCCCCGCGGACCGCCCGATCCTGTTCGCGCCCGACCGCAACCTCGGCGCGTGGCTGGTCCAGAAGACCGGCCGCCCGATGGACCTCTGGCCGGGTGCCTGCGTCGTCCACGAGATGTTCGACGAGCGCCAGATCGTGCAGCTCAAGGAGCGCCACCACGCCGAGCTGGTCGCCCACCCCGAGTGCGAGGCCCATGTCCTGCGGCACGCCGACTTCATCGGCTCGACCACCGCCCTCCTCCGGCGGGTCGAGACCACCCAGGCCAAGACCGTCATCGTGGCCACCGAGCCTGGAATCTTGCACCAGATGCGCCGGGCCCGGCCCGACCTCGAGCTCCTCGAGGCGCCGGGCGAGGACGCCTCGTGCAAGTGCAACCTGTGCCCCCACATGAAGCGAAACACCCTGGAGAAGCTGTATCTGAGCCTCCGGGACCTCACCCCGCGCATCGAGATGCCCCGTGACCTCCTCGACCGGGCCCGGGTGCCGATCGAGCGGATGCTCTCCCTCTCCTAGAGCGTTCTCCGGGTGTGCTCGCCCCGAAAAGTTGGACTTCTCCGCGTCGTTTCACTATCGAAAGCGCGGTGTCGCGGCCCAGCTTCCGTCCAGTGACCGGGTCCGGTCACGAAGGTCTCGAGCGCGCCGTGTCCACGGCCCGCAAGCACGCGCACGCCGCCAAGGTCGCCGAGGTCGCCGCCGACCTGGCCGCGCGCATCGCCGACGACCACCGCCGCCACGCGACCGCGGCCGAGATCGACGAGGCCATCGCCAAGGTCGGGCTCGAGCGCAGCGACGCCCAGACCGACTACGGCAACGTCCTCTCCATCCTCGAGCGGGGCGCCGACGACCCGGCCGAGCGGTCGATCGTCGCCGCGTTCGTGGCCGCCGGCGTGGTGCGGGTGCTCGAGGCCGACGACGCCGCCGAGGCCGAGGGCCGCGCCGCCCGTGCCTGGTGCGACCGGCTGTGCTGGCTCAGCGCCCACGCGGGCTTCGACCCGCTCGCTGCGTTCCCGAGCGACGCCAAGCCTTCGCTGCTCCGCCCGCTCCAGCGCGCGATCGCCGAGTACGCGAGGCAGATCGACGCTGGCAAGGAGCCGCGCGCCGGCCGCGCCGAGCTGCTGGTCGCCACGGCCACCCTCGGTGATCTCGTGGCCAGCGGCCGCGCCGACGAGGAGCTGGCGCAGGTCATCTCGCGCCTCGCCGCCGACGTGGGCGACCCGCTGGCCCAGCGCCTCATCACCGCGCGCGCGGCGGAGGCCCCCGCCACGGTCGTGCAGACCGGCCCCTCGGAGGCCGCCATCCACGGCCGCCTCGCGCCCACGCCGCGCTCGCCGTTCTTGACGGTGCTGTTCGCGGTGAGCGGCTTCCTGCTCCTGCGCAGCGTCGCGATCCTGGTCGGCGACCACATCCTCGGCCTCAAGCGCGCCGCGCGCCTCGAGCTCACGCCGTCGGGGGTCGAGCTCAAGGCCAAGGTCGCGCTCCTCGGTCGCGAGCTCCGCGACGTCAGCACCACGTATCCGATCAAGAACCTCGCGGTGGTGACGCGCGAGGTGCGGTTCCCGGGTCTGCCGGTCTACGCGGGCCTGCTCGCGCTGCTCGTCGGCACCTGGTCCGGCGTGTCGTTCCTCGCGTGGGGGGTGCAGTCGGCGAGCCCGCGCCTCATCGGCTACGGCCTCCTCGCGCTCATCGTCGGCGTCGCGCTCGACCTCGCGATCATGTCGCTCGTGCCCGGCCTCACCGGCAAGTGTCGCCTGGTGCTGTCGGCCAAGGGCGGCCCGCCGGTGTGCGTGTCGCACCTCGACGCGCAGGCCGCCGACCGCTTCGTGGCCGATCTTTCTCGCCGCATCGGATGACGGCTGCCGATACGACCGGAGGGCGCGTAGTCCATTGGGCGTACACGTCCCACTCATTTGTGGTCTGGCGCCCTCGTTGCGTTGATTTGTGGCCGGACACGCAGTGAAGTGTCGCCCACGCATCGGCCAGGTGTCGGTGCCGGGGGATTTCCGAAGACGATGAACGAGCCGATCCGCGTGGGGCAAGGGCCTCGCCTCACCACTCCGACGTCCACGACGACCTCGGGGACCAGCGCCCTCGAGCGCGCCGCCCGCTGGGTGCGCCTCGGCCAGGACTTCGCGCGTCTGCCGCTGCTCGACGGCCGCGTGCGCGACGTGGGTGCGCTCCTGCTCACCGGCCACGACGCCGCGCTCGCCGAGGCGGAACGCTATGTGGTCGAGGGCCACACCATCCGCACCGGCGACGTCATCGAGTGGGACGACATCGACGATCACACGACGCTGGCCCGCTGGGCTGCCGCGCTCGAGAGCGCGAGCGAGCAGGGCTTCGCGCCGCCGGTGCCCGGGGGCTTCTGGGCCTCGTTCCTCACCTGGCGCACCCCGCTCGGCATGGCCCGGCTCACCGAGCGCCGGCTGCGGGTCTGACGCCGGGAGTCCGACCGCGGGGTTCAAGGCGCGACGGCGCGGAGGCTGTCCTCGACGATCTGGCAGAGGCGCGAGAGATCCGGCAGCGGTGTGTTCAGCGGCGGGGTCACGTACACCACGTTGCCGAGCGGGCGCAGGTAGGCGCCACGCTGGCGGGCCTCCTCGTACACGCGCCAGCCGACCCCCGCGGTGTACCCCGTGTCGTCGAGGGTCTCGACGGTGGGGATGGTCTCGGTGGTGGTGGCGACGTCGAGCAGATCGAACGCGGCGATCGCGCCCTGCGACCGGCCCGCGCGCACGAGGCCGCGGAGCCTGCCTTCGGCAAGCACGCGCTCGACCAGGTCGGTCAGCAGCGCGGCGCGCGACGCCACGCCGTCGAGGATCTTCTCCTCGCGGTAGATCGAAAGCACCTCGCGGGCGACCGCCGCGCCGAGCGGGTTGCCGCAGTAGCTGTGCCCGTAGAGAAAAGCCTTGGCCCGCCCGCCGTCGAACGCCGCCTGCACCTTGCGCGAGGTGAGGGTCGCCGCCATCGGCAGCACGCCCGCGGTGAACCCCTTGGCCGTGCACAGCAGATCGGGCGAGATCTCGGCCAGATCGCAGGCCCACATCGCGCCGAGCCGCCCGTAGCCGGTGAACACCTCGTCGGCGATCAGGAGCAGGTCGTGCTTGTCGCAGAGGTCGCGCACCGCGCGCAGGTAGGCCGGCGGGTAGAACCGCATGCCCGCCGCGCCCTGCACGAGCGGCTCGAGCACGATGCCGGCGAGCTCGTCGCGGCGCTGCTCGCAGAGCTCGGCGATGGCGTCGAACGCGAGGGCCCAGGAGGGCGCGCACCCGCCCACTTCGTCGGCGGGCGAGGGCACGTGCACGCAGTCGAACAGCACCGAGGCGAACGGCCGGCGGAACACCTCGACGCCGCCGAGGCTCGTCGCCCCGATCGTCTCGCCGTGGAACGCGCCGTCGAGCGCGAGGAACCGCGTCTTCTTCTTCCCGGCGCGGGGCGCGACCTGCGCGTGGTACTGCACGGTCATCTTGACCGCCGCCTCGATCGCCGTGGAGCCGTCGTCGCTGTAGAACACCTGATCGAGCCCGCGCGGCGCGACCGCGGCGAGCTCCTCGGCGAGCAGGGCCGCGGGCGCGTGGGTGATCCCCGCGAGCGAGCAGTGACAGAGGGCACGCGCCTGGCGCTCGAGCGCGGCGACCAGGCGCGGGTGGTTGTGGCCGAGGGTCGAGACCCACCACGAGCCGTTGCCGTCGAAGAGGCGCTCGCCACTCGCGAGCTCGAGCCACGGGCCCTCCGCCCGCACCACCACCAGCGGGTCGTGCCGCGCGCGCCACTCGTCCATCGGCGTGTAGGGGTGCCAGACGTGGGCCCGATCGGCGGCGAGGATGCGCGCCTGGTCGGTCACGCGAGCCTCGCGACCACCTGGTCGAGGACCGCGTCGGCGATCGCGCGCTTGCTCCCCTCGATGGCGCGCGCCGGGCCTTCGTCGACCAGCAGCACGTGGTCGTCGTCGCCGCCGAACCCGTGGGCGGCGAGGTTCGCCACCACCAGATCGACCTGCTTCTGCGCGCGCTTCTTCCGCGCGTAGGCCTCGAGGTCGGAGGTCTCGACGGCGAAGCCGACCAGCACGGGGTGCCGCGCGGCCCCGCGACGCGCGCCGATCGCGGCGAGCAGGTCGGGGTTCTTCACCAGCGTGAGCGTGAGCGTCTGGCCCTCGGTCTTCTTGGTCTTCTCGCCCGAATACTCGGCCGGTCGGTGGTCGGCGACGGCCGCCGCCATCACCAGCGCGTCGCCGCCGTCGGCGAGCGCCGTGTCGAGCGCGGCCTGCATCTCGAGCGCGCCGCGCACGTCGACCCGGGTACACCCGCTCGGCGTGGACAGGACGACGGGGCCGGTCACCAGCGTCACCCGGGCGCCACGGGCCGCCGCCGCCGCCGCGAAGGCGAAGCCCATCTTGCCGGTCGAGCGGTTGCCGAGGAACCGCACCGGATCGAGGTCCTCGACGGTCGGGCCCGCCGAGACCACGAGGTGTCGCCCGGCGAGATCCCGGCGCGGCGACAGCGCGGCCACGATCGCGGCGACGACCTCCTCGGGCTCGCTCATGCGGCCCACGCCCTCCTCCCCCGAGGCCACCGCGCCGAACACCGGCCCGACGAGGCGCGCGCGGCCGTCGGCCTCGATCGTCGCCACGTTGCGACGGACCGCCGGGTGCGCCCACATGCGCGGGTGCATGGCCGGCGCGAGCACGAGCGGCCCCCGCGCGACCAGGCACAGCGCGGTGACGAGATCGTCGGCGCGCCCCTCGGCGAGCCGCGCCAGGAGGTCGGCCGTGGTGGGCACGACCGCCACGCAGTCGGCCTGCGCGGCGAGCGACACGTGCAGCTCGCCCGCGAACGAGGGGTCCCACATGTCGTCGCGTGCCGGCTCCCCGCAGAGCCCGCTCAGGGTGATGGCGCCGACGAACCGCTGGGCCGAACGGGTCATCACCGGCAGGACGCGAGCGCCGAGCGCGAGCAGCTGGCGGGCGACGATCGGGGCCTTGTACGCGGCGATGCCGCCGGCCACGCACAGGGCGACCACGCGACCTTCGAGGGGACGACCTGTCATGGGGGCCGCATGGTAGTACGCTCGGCGGTCCATGGCGCTCGCTCTCCCGTTCGACCCGACGGCCCTGCCCGGCCCCGTCCAGCGCATCGTCGGCGACAAGACCCCTCCCCCGCTGCGGATGATGGCGGCCAAGGGCGCCGCGCCGGGCCTCCGGCCCGAGCAGATCCTGCTCGTCCTCGTGATCCTCGCCCGGGCCGATCTGCCCCACGTCGAGCCCGCCGCCAAGGACGCGGCCGCGGCCACCCTCGCCGCGCTGCCCCCGCCGATCCGCGACGCCGCGCTCGCCTCGCCCGAGCTCTCCCCGCTCGCCCTCGACGTCCTCGCCGACACCGTCTCGAACGACGTGACCCTCCTCGAGCGGGTCATCGTCCACCCCGCCCTCGCCGACGCGACCGCGCTGCGCCTCGCCAAGGAGGGCACCGAGGCGATCACCGAGCTCGTCGCCATCAACGAGGAGCGCCTGCTCGCGTGCCCCGAGATCATCGAGGCGCTCTACATGAACAAGCGCGTGCGGAGCTCGACCGCGGATCGCGTGCTCGATCTCGCGGTGCGCAACGGCAAGACCCTGAACATCCCCACGTTCAAGGAGGCCGCCGAGGCCATCCAGGGCGAGCTCATCCTGGCCCCCGACGCGGAGCCCACGCCGGACGACATCCTGTTCGCCGAGGCCCACGCGCTGGCCGAAGCGATCGACGGCGACGTCATCAAGGAGGACGACACCGGCGAGGAGGTCGTCGAGGAGAAGGCCCTGCCCCTCGAGCAGCGCATCCGCGAGATGACCGTGTCGCAGAAGGTCCGCACGGCCACCCTCGGCACGGCGGCGGTGCGCGCGCTCCTGGTGCGCGACAAGAACAAGCTGGTCGCGGCGGCGGTCATCCGCAGCCCGCTCCTGCAGGAGAACGAGGCCGCCACGTTCGCCGCGAGCCGCGGCGTGAGCGAGGACGTGCTCCGCCTCATCGCCTCCAACGGCGAGCTCGTCAAATCGCACACCGTGAAGTTCAACCTGGTGTCCAACCCGAAGACCCCGATGGCGTACTCGCTGCGCCTCCTGCCCCACCTGCGCGGCGACGAGCTCAAGAAGCTCGCCAAGTCCAAGAACGTGCCGGGCCAGATCGCCAAGCTCGCCAAGCAGGAGCTCGAGAAGAAGGCGCCGCGCTGAGCGATGGGCGACACCGATCCGAACGTCACGCTCCCGCCGATCGAGCCGGAGCCGGAGCCGCCGACCATCGCGATCCGCCCGGGTCGGTGGTGGTTCGCCTCGCTGATCGGGGGTTGCCTCGTCTTCCTCGCCTGGCACCTGCGCAACGTCCTCACGCCGTTCCTGCTCGCGTTCCTGCTCGCGTGGGTGCTCTCGCGCCCGGTGCGCATCCTCGAGAAGGTGAAGGTCCCCCGGGCCATCGGCGCGCTCCTCGTGTTCCTGGTCGCGACCACGTTCGTCGTGTGGCTCGTGTCGTTCTGCGCGAGCTACTTCACGGCGGAGCTCGCCGAGGCCGGCCGCCATCTGCCGGCGCAGGCCGAGGCCCTGCTCAAGAAGGCCCAGCCCACCCTCAAGCAGCTGCGCATCCAGGTGCCGCACAGCACCAAGGAGCTGATGCAGCAGTACGGCCAGAGCATCAAGGACCACGCGCCCGACGTGCTGCGCTGGATCGGCACCGCCCTGTTCGGCACGCTGTCCTACGCGTTCGTCGTGCTCTCGCTGCTGATCATCCCCATCTTCGCCTACTACATCCTGGTCGACTTCGACCGCATCGTGGCCCGCGGCGGCAAGCTGGTCCCGCGCCGCCACCGGCGCCTCGTGTTCGAGACCATCGGCGAGATCGACGACATGGTCTCGGGCTACATGCGCGGCCAGCTGCTCGCGATGATCGTGCTCTCCGCGCTCTACGCGGTGGGGCTCCAGCTGCTCGGGCTGCGGCTCGCGATCCCCATCGGGGTGCTCACCGGGCTGCTCGCCTTCATCCCTTACCTCGGGTTCGTGATCGGCCTCCTGATCGCGGTCGCGATGGCCGCCATCGACGGCCAGAACCTGCCGTTCGTCGTGCAGGTCGCCGCGATGATGACCGGCGTGCACATCCTCGACGTGTTCGTCGTCACGCCGCGTGCCGTCGGGCGCAGCGTGGGGCTCGCCTCGATCGAGGTGCTCCTCGCCATGGCGGCCGCCGGCACCCTGTTCGGGTTCGTCGGCGTGCTGTTCGCCGTGCCCATCGGCGCCACCGTGAAGATCGTCGCGCGCCGCGCCGCCAAGGCCTATCGGGAGAGCACGTTCTACCGCCGCGCGCGCTAGCGTCGATGTGGGCGCATGTCGTCCGCTTCGACGGGTTTGCTGGTTTGCGGAACTCGACCCGAAAGACGCTCCGGTGCAAGATCCGCGACGGAGGCTCCCTCATGCTCGCTCGTTCCTTGCGCTTCGGCTTCGGTGCACTGTTCGTCTGCCTCGGGCTCGGTTTCGGGTGTCAGACCAACCCGGATGGCTCCCTGAGCGTCGTCGAGCAGGGGCTCACCGGAGCCTGCTCGTTCGGCCAGCTGGGCATGCCCTGCGACCCCGACGGCGCCGCCGGACCGCTGCAGGAGTGCGAGGGCGTCTGTCTCCTCCGCCCCGGCGGTGGGGGGCCCTTCACCACCTACAACCCGACCTGCGTCGCCATCACCGCGGCGGGCCTCTCGAACATGGATGGTCGGCTGTGCGGCTCCGCGGACAGCAGCAACTGCGGCCAGGTGTGCGCCGGGAAGTTCTGCGTCGCCAAGACCGCCGCGGCCGGCACCGCGTGTCGCCCGGCCGGCGGATTCACCAACACCGTGTGCGACGGCCAGTGCAACGCGGCCGGCGCGTGCGTCGCCCTGCTCGACGCCGAGAAGTGCAAGATCGAGCGCATCGGCGGGGCCAACACCGACTGCGTGTGGGACTTCTGCAGCGCCACCGCCTCCAAGACCTGTCAGCAGTTCGCCATCCCCAAGGGCCAGACCTGCAACGACGGCAGCGCCTGCACCAGCGGCGACACCTGCGACGGCACCGGCAAGTGCACCGGCACCGCGAAGGTGTGCCCGCCCACCGGTGACCCCTGCCTCGAGAACAAGTGCGTGGCGTCGTCGGGCGCCTGCGTGGCCTCGCCCACCACCGCGACCTGCACGTACAGCGACAAGTGCTTCGCGGGCGTCTGCGGTGGCGGCACGTGCGGCAAGGGCGCGGCGATCGACTGCGACGACAAGAACCCGTGCACCGACGACAGCTGCGACGCGACCACCGGCTGCAAGCACACGGCGAAGGTGTGCCCGCCGGCGTCGGACGCCTGCACCGTGCCCACCTGCGATCCGAGCACCGGCGGCTGTGGCTTCGTCGCCAAGTCGTGCGACGACGGGGACGCCTGCACCGCCGACAGCTGCGACAAGACGACCGGCTGCAAGCACACGCCCATCGCGGGTTGCGTGCCCACCGACGCGGGCACGGACACGGGGCCCGTCGACACCGGCGTCGTCGACACGGGCGTCACGGACACCGGCCCGGTCGTCGACACCGGCATCGCGCCCGACACCGGCCCGATCGTCGACACGGGCATCGGCCCCGACACGGGCATCTCCCCCGACACGGGCGCGGTGGAGGACACCGGCTCGAGCGGTGACACCGGCAGCAGCGGCAGCGACACGGGTTCCGCCACCGACGGTGGAGCCACCGACGGCGGTGACGACGCTGGCGACGTCGCCCCCGAGGACCTGAGCCGCGGCGGCTGCGGCTGCCGGACGCCGAACAGCGCTCCCACCTCCACCGGCGCGTTCGCCGCGCTCGGCCTGGCGGCGCTCCTCGTCGGCCGCCGTCGCCGCTAGCGGTCGATCCCGCGCTCCTTGCGGTACTGCTTGCACCGCGCGCTGCCGGCCTTGAACGACCGGCAGCTCGTCGGGCGTTCGTGGTAGATGGTGCACCCCACCTTCACGCCGAGACGCCCCGAGAGCGCCGCGCAGCGCTGGTGCTGGTCGAGGCGCATGTGCGGGATCAGGTCGTCGTCGAGCACCACGAGCCGCCGCACGAGCTCTGGGTTGCGCATGATCCTGTCCCGTCGGGGCTCGATCTCGACGTAGTCGATGTACTCGAGCTCGCGGTTCTCGTCGGGGTTGCAGCAGCACGCGCCGCACGTGACACAGTCGTAGTCGACCTGACCCATCGAGGCGCGGTTACACGCTACGCTGCCGACGCGCAATGCCCCCTTTGTCTCGATCCCTCGCGGCGCTCCGGCCTGGTGTGTTCGCGCAGCTGCAGCAGCGCATCGACGCTCACGCGCAGAAGGGCGGCGACCTGGTCCCGCTGCAGATCGGCGACACGCACCTCTCGCCGCCCGCCGAGCTGGTCGGTGGCAGCGACGGAGCCCTCTACCGCTACGGGCCGACCGCCGGGCTCGCGCCCCTCCGCGAGGCCCTCGCCGCCGTGCTGGGCCGTCGCGGGCTCGACTACGATCCGCGCGACGAGATCCTGGTCGGCGCCGGCGCCACCCACGCCCTCGCCTGCGTGGCCCGCGCCATCCTCTCCGAAGGCGACGAGGTGCTCCTGCTGAGCCCGTACTGGCCCCTCGCCCACGGCATCGTCAGCCAGACCGGGGCGCGCGCCGTGGAGTGCGTGGGGGTCGATTCCCTCGCCGCCGCGGTCACCGAGAAGACGCGCGCCATCTACCTCATCACGCCCAACAACCCCGACGGCACCATGCTCGGGCGCGGCGATCTCGCGCGCATCGCCGCGCTCGCCGAGGCGCACGATCTCTGGATCCTCGCCGACGAGGTCTACGCCGACTTCGCCTTCGACGCCGAGCACGTGAGCATCGCCAGCCTGCCCCACATGCGCGCGCGCACCCTGACCGCCTACTCGCTCAGCAAGAGCCACGCGCTCGCCGGCGCCCGGGTCGGCTACGTCGCCGCGCCGGGTGCGGTGGTCGAGCTCGCGCGCCGTGTCTCCACCCACACCGTGTTCAACGTGCCCGTGATCTCGCAGCGCGTGGCGCTCGCGGCCCTCGGCGACGACCAGTTCCTCGGCGCGGCCCGCGCGACCTATCAGGCCTCGCGGGACCGCGCCATCGCCGCGTGCGCCCGGCTGCCCGTCTCGTTCGCGCGGCCCACCGGGGGCGCCTACCTGTTCCTCGACTTCGCCGAGCGGCTGCGCGGCCGCCCACTCGCCGCGTTCCTCGAGCACGCCATCGACCACGGGGTGCTGCTCGCGCCCGGCGAGGCGTTCGGCCTCGCGTTCCCCCGCCACGCGCGCCTCTGCCACACGGCCGTGCCCGCCGCGCGCCTCGACGAGGGGCTCGCGCGCCTCGCCACGGCGCTCGAGAGCTTCGGCTAGCGGACCAGGTGGCTCACGACCAGCGCCCCCACCAGGACCACGAGGGCGAGGACCACGAGGTGCCAGGCGTGGGTGGTGCGGCGCTTGCGGAGGCCCGACGCGGTGCGCTCGAGGGCCGGGTAGCGCTTCGTCGGCAGGATGTCGGGCGCGGCGAGCGCGCGCGCCCGCACCCCGGAGCTCGGCATCGGCGAGGGATGGAACGCCGCAGGCATCGCGGCGGCCGGATCGACGCCCGCCGCGATCGCGAACGCCTCGGCCATCTCGAGCGCGTCGGTGAAGCGATCGTCGGGGGCCTTGGCCAGCGCGCGCTCCATCCACGCGTCGATCGCGCCCGGCAGCTCGGGCACGTGCTCGCTCGGCGGCTTGGCCGGTTGGCCGACGATGCGGAACCCGATCTCGGGGAGGTTGGCGGTGCCGAACGGCAGCTGGCCGGTGAGCAGCCGGTAGACCGTGGCGCCGAGCGACCAGAGATCGCTGCGCTCGTCGACCGCCTGCGCGAGCGCCTGCTCCGGGCTCATGTACGCCGGCGTCCCGACGATCGAGCCGCGGCGGGTCTCGAGCTCGCGCGACGAGGTCGGATCCTCGTCGAGCAGCTTGGCGATGCCGAAGTCCATCAGCTTCACGTGCACGTCGAGCGAGCCGTCGTCGGGCTTGGTGAGGAACACGTTGGCGGGCTTCAGGTCGCGGTGCACCACCGCGGCGGCGTGCGCGACCGAGAGCGCGCGGGCGAGCTGGGCGACGATGCGCACCACCAGCAAGAGCGGCAGCCGGCCCTCACGGCGCAGGCGGTCGGCGAGGGTCTCTCCTTCGAGCAGCTCCATCACGAGGAACGGCCCCACCTCGTCGGACTGGCCGTAGTCCATCACCCGCGCGATGTAGCGACACGTGCCGCCGAGCCGCGCCGCGAGCCGCGCCTCGCGCACGAAGCGCGCGCGGATGTCCTCGCCCTCGAGGTCGTCGTGGATCAGCTTGAGCGCGACGTGCGTCCCGAGATCGAGGTGCGTCGCGCGCCACACCGCGCCGACCGCGCCCTCGCCGATGCGCTCGACGAGCCGATACCTCCCGGCCACGATGGTGCCGGCACGCTGACCTCGGAGGACACGCAGAGCCTCGGCCACTCCCTTCCAGGATGACGCATCAGCGGCGCGTTGACACCAGCGATTTCATTGTTGTTTCAGCGCACACCTACAGTGTGCGGGATCAGTACACGTCCTTGCAGTAGCGACCTTCGGCGGAGAGACGATCGAGGGTCTCGCGCGACAGGATTTCGATCAGGGCCGCCTGTACGTCGGGCGCCATGCGCTTCGCGTCGCCGCAGAGATAGACGAAGGCGCCCTCCTCGACCCAGCGGCGCAGCTCGGCGGCCTGCTCGCGCATGCGGTGCTGGACGTGGACGCGTTCGGCCCCGTCGCGCGAGAACGCGCAGTCGAGGCGGGTGAGGACGCCGCGGTCGCGCAGCGCGGTGAGCTCGTCGCCGTAGGTGAAGTCGCACGCCGCGTTGCGCGCGCCGAAGAACAGCCAGTTCTTCCCGCGCGCCCCGGTGGCCGCCCGCTCGAGAAGGAACGCGCGGAACGGGGCCACGCCCGTGCCGGGTCCGACCATGATCACCGGGAGGTCGGCCGCGGGCAGCCGGAAATGCGGCGAGGCGTGCAGGTAGACCGGGACCTTGGTCCCCTTCGGGCAGCGGTCGGCGAACATGGCCGAGGCCACGCCGGCGCGGGTGCGTCCACGGGCGGTCCAGCGCACGACGTCGATGGTGAAGTGGGCCTGATCGGGGGTGTGGCGTGGGCTGCTCGCGAGCGAGTAGGGACGCGGCGCGAGCGGGCGCAGCGCGTCGGCCAGCGCCTGGGGCGTGAGCGGCCGTCGGGCGTCCTCGAGCACGTCGAGGACGTGGCGGTCCTCGGGCAGCACCACACCGGTCGCCTCCGCGAGGCGGGGATCCACGTGGGCGAGATCGAGCCGCGTGAGCAGCGCCTCGCGCAGGGTCAGGGTGCCGACGCCCAGTCCTCCCGCGTGTGCCGCGCCGCTCACGTGCACCCTCGCGGCGCCGTCGCAGGGCGCGGCGGCGAGGATCGCGTCGACGAGGGCCGGGTCGTTGGTGGGATACACCCCGAGCGAGTCGCCGGCCTCGTAGCCGAGCCCGGTGCCCGCGAGCGAGAGCTCCACGTGGAGGGTCTCCTTCGTCGAGCTCGGACCCGACAGGCGCCGCACCGCGGTGACCTCGGCCAGGACCGGGTTGCGGCGCGTGCCCTTGGCGGCGGGCTTCGGGGCCTCGACCGGGTCGGGCGCCGCGGCGATGCTGGGACGCTCGGCGGAGGCTCCGAGCGCGGCGAGCACGCGGTCGAGCCACGCCTTCCAGGGGACGTCGAAGTCCACGTCGCAGTCCTGGCGCTCCGTGAGGCGGGTGGCCCCGAGCTCGCCGAGTCGCCGGTCGAAGTCCTTCCCGCACTGGCAGAAGCGGTCGTAGGTCTTGTCGCCGAGCGCGCACACCGCGAACCGCAGCGCCGGGAGCGGCGGGCTCTTCTTCATGACGAACGCGTGCAGCACCTCGGCGTTGCCAGGCGGATCGCCGTTGCCGTAGGTGCTGGTGACGACCAGCACGGTGTGCAGCTGGGCGAGCGCCGCGTTGGAGAAGTCCGCCATGTCGACGGCCTTCGCCGGGTGGCCGGCCTCGTTCAGGGCCTTGGCGGTCCGCTCCGCGAGATCGGCGCAGTTGTTGGACTCGGTGCCGAAGAGGACGTGGATCTGCATCGCCGCGAGCGGCTCATATCACGTGATCAGGCCGGCGATGGAGGACGAGGGGGCGTAGCCGAGCCGCTCGACGTCCCGCGCGAAGGCGGCCAGCTGCAGCGGCAGCGGATCCCGCGTGAAATCCGCGTAGGACATGGCCTCGGCGAGGACGGCATCGCCCACCTTCATGCGGGCGAGGCGGAGCAGCTCCCGCCCGGCCACGGCGCGCGCCGCCACGGGATCGGCGACGGCGCGGTCGATCTCGGCGCCGAGCACGGCGACCACGCCGGCCACGTCGGCGGGCCGGGTCTCGAGGAAGCCGCGCCGCACCGCGACGAGGCCGGTCGGGAACCTTCGGCCAGGCCACACCTCGCGCTCGTCCAGGAAGCGGCGCGCGCCGAGCTCACGGACGATCCGTGTGGGCCAGGGTTCGGGGAGCCACGCGCCGGCGAGGTTCCCGCGCTTCATCTCGGCGAGGATGTTGGCGGGCGCGAGCGCCTCCACGACCACGGCGCCGCCTTGATCCACGGGCCGCTGGCCGCGCTCGGCGAGCCACTTGCGCAGCGCGACGTCGGCGGTGGATCCGAGCTGCGGCGTGGCCACCACCTTGCCGCGCAGGTCGAGGGCGTCGCGGATCGCGGGCGCGGTGACGAACGAGGCGCCGCCGGAGCAGAGGCCCGAGACCACGGCGAGGGGGGCGCCCGCGTGCCGGACGTGGGTCGCGACCAGCGGCGCGGGGCCGGTGGTGCCGACGTCGATGGCGCCGCCGAGCAAGGCCTCGGTCACCCGCGGACCGGCGCGGAACACGCGCGTCTCGATGCGCAGGTGCGGCAGCGCCGCGGCGAGACGCCCGCTCTCGAGGGCGGCGAACACCGGCACGTCGCTCAGGCGGGTGATGAACCCGAGGCGCAGCACGCCCGGGATCCCCTCCTTGCGCGCGCACGCGACGGCGCTCGTCGCGAGCCCGCCGAGGCCGAGCAGGAACGCCCTCCGCTCGAGGCTCATCGCGCGACGTGGAGGCCGCACTCGGCCTTGGCGGTGCCCGACCAGCGCCCCGCGCGTTCGTCCTCACCCTCCTCCACTGCGCGGGTGCAGGGCGCGCACCCGATGGAGAGGTAGCGACGCGCGACCAGCGGGTGCTCGGGCAGCGCGTGGTCGCCGAGGTAGGCCCGCTGCTCGGCGAGGGTCATCGTGGCGAGCGGGTGGACGCGCACGAATGGCTCGTCGGGGCGTTGCTCGAGGATCGCCGTCCCGGCGCGCGTGGGGCCCTGGTCGCGGCGCAACCCGCTGACCCACCCGCGCGCCCGCGCCACGTACGGCGCGAGCGGCTCGACCTTGTTGTGCTGGCAGCAGAGGTCGGGGTTGAACTGCATGATCGTGCGGCCGTGCTCGGCGAGGAACGCCTCGCGCGCGACCGCCGGGCGCACCACCTCGACCCGCAGCCCGAGGCGCTCGACCAGCGCGTCGCGGTAGGCGAGCGTCTCCGCGAACAGGAACCCCGTGTCGAGCAGCACCACCGGCAGCGCCCGCGCGACCTCGCTCCACAGGTGCAGGAGCACCGCGCTCCCGGCTCCGAACGACGAGGTGAAGAGGAGGTCGGCGCCGAAGCGGTCGACGGCCCACGCGAGGCGCTCGCGGGGGCTCGCGGTCTCGAGCCGCGCGCTCTCGGCCGCGAGGTTCACGCCGCGCACTCCCCCTCGCCGCTGTGGATCGCGAACCCCTTCTCCTCGCCGAGGTCGGCGTCCTCGCCCGCGGTGACCGGACCGAGGAGCTCGCCGAGGGCCGCGGTCACCCGCTTCGGATCCACGCGCTCGAAGAACGCCGCCGGCTTCTCCGCGGGCGCGCGGTCGGAGGCGTAGAGCCGGAGCAGCACCACCACCGCGTCGGGCACGCGGCGCGCGGGGATCTTCACCACCTGCCGCCCGAAGCGCGCGCCCCGGGCGTCGACGCCGCCACCGAGGTGGAGCTGGTACATCGGGTAGGCCTTGCCGCCCTCCTTGCGGGCCGCCCCGTGGAAGCCGAGGTCGGCGATGTGGTGCTGGCCGCACGAGTTCGGGCAGCCGCTGATCTTGATGACGGTGTCCGCGAACCCGGGCTGGGTCGGGTCCTCGCGGTCGAGCCGCTCCGAGATCGCCGCGCCGAGCCGGCGCGAGGCGGTCACCGCCAGGTTGCACGTCTCCGCGCCCGGGCACGAGGTGACGTCCTTGGCCGTGTGCAGCCCGAGCTCCGCGAGGCCGATCGCCGCGAGCGCCGCGTGGATCGCCGGGAGCGAGCGCTTGTCGACGAACGGCACGAGGATGTTCTGGTCGATGGTGAGGTAGGCCGAGCCGTCGCCGAACCGCTCGAGGATCGGGCCGAGCCCGCGCATCTGCGCGCTCGTGATGTCGCCGAGCTTGAGGCGGACGTAGACGCCCACGTACCCGCTCTGCCGCTGGTCGACGACCGACTGCGCGCGCCAGGCGAGGTAGCCCTCGGTCTTCTCGCCCTCGACCGGCGGCGCCGGGGTACGCGCCCCTCCTCCGTGTCCGGGCGAGGGGAGCACGAGCTCGGCGCGGGCCTCGGCGTCGACCTCGGCGCGCAGCTTCGCGTAGGCGTCGCGGAACCCCTCCTCGCCCAGCTTCTTAGAGACGTACTTGAGGCGCGCGCGGTGCTTGTTCTCGCGGTTGCCGAACCGGTCGAACAGCCGCAGGACCGCCTCGCCCACCCGCCCGAGCTCCTCGGCCGGCACGAAGTCGTGCAGCACGAGCGCGCTCATCGGCAACGTCGAGAGCCCGCCCGCCGCGTAGACCAGGAACCCCGCCCGGCCTTCCTGCACCTTGGCGACGAAGCCGAGGTCGTGGATCGCGGCCTTGGCGCAGTCGCTCGCGCAGCCGCTGAAGGCGATCTTGAACTTGCGCGGCAGGGTGGCCGCGAGCGGGTGGCGGAGGAAGTAGCGGACGACGGCCTCGAGGTGCGGAGACACGTCGAACGGCGCGTCGCTGCAGGTCGCGAGGCGCTCGCACCCGGTCACGTTGCGCACCGAGTTGCCGCAGGCCTCGCGGGTGGTGAGCCCGGCCTCGTCGAGCCGCCGCATCGCGGTCGCCGACTCGCTCATCTTCACGAAGTGCAGCTGCACGTTCTGGCGGGTGGTCACGTGGCCGAAGCCACGCGACTGCTGGTCGGCCACGTCGGCGAGCGCCTCGAGCTGGGGGCGCCCGAGCAGGCCGCCGGGCGCCTTCACGCGGATCATCTGCACGTCGGGCTGGCGCTGCCCGTAGACGCCGCGGGTGAGGCGGAACGCGCGGAACGCGTCGGGCCCGATCTCGCCGCGCTCGAACGCCTCGAGCTTGGCGACGAACTCGTCGATGTCGGCCGGATCGCTGAAGCGGGGGATGTGAGGCTGCGCGCTCATGGGGCTCCGAGGTGACCGCGCTCCTCGAGCGCGAGGACGATGCGATCGACGGCGGTCTGCACGTCGATCAAGGTGGTGTCGAGGTGGACTTCGGGGGCGAGCGGAGGCTCGTAGGGGTCGCTCACGCCGGTGAAGGCGGGGATCTCGCCGGCCAGCGCCTTCGCGTAGAGGCCCTTGGGATCGCGCGCGATGCAGGCCTCGAGCGGCGGCGCCACCGCCACCTCGACGAACGCGCCGATCATGCGCCGCGCCTCGTCCCGCGCCGCGCGGTAGGGCGAGATCGCGCTGACCACGACGGTCACCCCGTTGCGGGACAGGAGGTGCGCCACGAAGGCGATGCGCAGCACGTTGAGGTCGCGATCCTCGCGGGAGAACCCGAGGCCCTTCGAGAGGTGGGTGCGCACGACGTCCCCGTCGAGGACCTCGACGCGGAGGCCCCGCCCGCGCAGCGTCGGCCCCAGCGCGTCTGCGATGGTGGACTTCCCGGCACCGGAGAGCCCGGTCAGCCAGACCACGGCGGCCGGCCGAACCCCCGATGGGCTTCCGGCTGGGCCCGGTCTTGTGTATTCATGATCTACGGCGGCGTTCGTCATGTTGAGCGGTTGTCTATTATTGTGGAGGATGATGTGGCAGGACGCAAGGGGGTCGCGGCGGAGGTGGGGCAAGGGCCGCAGAAACCTGCCGCGGGCGCGCGGGCGCGCAAGGCGAGCGGCAGCGGGGACGACGTCGGCGCCGCCGAGCTCGGTCGCCGCGTGGCCGACAACCTGCGCGCCAAGCGCAAGGCGCGGGGGCTCTCCCTGGACGACCTCGCCACGTCTTCGGGCGTGAGCCGCGCCGCGCTCTCCCAGATCGAGACCTACAAGTCCACCCCGACCATCGGGCTGCTCTGGAAGATCGCCGCCGGCCTCGGCGTGCCGTTCGCCGAGCTGATCGGCGAGGCGCGGGGCGCGGTCTCGGTGCTGCGCAAGAACGAATCCAGCGTCCTGCGCTCGCTCGACGGCAAGCTCGAGAGCCGCCCGCTCTCCCCCGTCGGCACGACCCCCTTGGTCGAGCTCTACGAGCTGCGGCTCGCCCCTCGCTCCTCGCACAAGGCGGAGGCCCACGCGCGCGGCACCCACGAGGTGCTGGTCGTGCTCACCGGCGCGGTGCGCCTCACGGTCGACGGCGAGACCCACGACCTCGGCGCCGGGGACTCGATCTGCTTCCCGGCCGACCGGGTGCACGTCTACGAGAACCCCGCGGGCGCCGAGGCCCGCTACCTGAACCTGATCGCCTACGAGCGCTAGCGGGTTCGACCCCACGGTTTGACACGGGCGGCCCATTTCGCCATCCTGGCCATGTGTTCGTTTTTGCGAAGGCCGCCACCTCGGGCGACGTCGCGCTCGCCGATCGTCGATCGCGCCCCTCGCGCGCTGGCGCCGCCATCTCGCTGGAAGACGTGTCTTTTGCCTTCGACACGGGCGCCTCGATCGAAGCCCACCTCCAGGTGCCCGCCGGGCAGCTGGTGTGCCTCGTCGGTCCGTCGGGCAGCGGCAAATCCACGATCCTGAACCTCGTCGCGGGCCTTCTCACGCCGACCCGGGGTCGGGTGCTCGAGAACGGGACCCCGATCAGCGCCCCGGGACCGGAGCGGGCCATGGTGTTCCAGGACGCGGCGCTGTTCCCCTGGCTCACGCTCCGCAAGAACATCGAGTACCCGCTCGAGGTGGCCGGCGCGTCGCGCGCCGAGCGGAGCGCGCGCAGCGAGGCCCTGCTCCGCCTGGTGCACCTGCACCGCTTCGCGGATGCGTTCCCCCACCAGCTGTCCGGCGGCATGCGGCAGCGCGGGGCGATCGCGCGCGCGCTCGCCACCGACCCGGCGGTCCTCCTCATGGACGAGCCGTTCGCGGCGCTCGACGCGCAGACCCGCGAGATCCTGCAGGCCGAGGTGGAGCGCATCTTCCTCGAGACCAAGAAGACCATCTTGTTCGTGACCCACAACGTGCGCGAGGCGGTGCGCCTCGCCGATCGCGTGGTCCTCATGGGCACCCGGCCGGGCCGCATCCTGCGCGCGCTCGCGATCCCGCTGCCCCGGCCGCGCGCCATGGGCGACGAGCACGTGACGGCGCTCGCCAACGAGATCGCCGCCGAGATCCGCACCGAAGTCGAGAAGATCGCCAAGGAGGAGGCCGACGATGCGTGGGTGGTTCCGGGGGCTCCTGTTCGCGTCGATCCTGCTCGCAACCTGGGCGGTGGCATCTAGGGTCGGACAGAGCCCGCTCCTGCCGTCGCCGCTCGCCGTCGGCCGTTCGCTGGTCCACGCCACGCGGGACGGCTCGCTCGGCCGGGCCCTCGCGACGAGCCTGCTCCGCCTCTCGTTCGGCTACGGCGTGTCGCTCGCCACGGGCGTCACGCTCGGCGTCGCGCTCGCCCGCAGCCAGGCCGCCAAGCAGGCCTTCGGGCCGCTGGTGCTCGGCCTCTCGTCGGTGCCCTCGATCTGCTGGCTGCCGCTGGCCATCCTCTGGTTCGGGCTCTCGGAGACCGCGATCCAGGTGGTGGTGATCCTCGGCGCGATGCTGCCCATCGCCGTCGCCACCGAGGGCGCGGTCCGGCAGGTGAACCCCCTCGTGGTGCGCGCCGCCCGCACCATGGGCGCGCGGGGGTCACGGCTGTTGATCAGCGTGGTGGTGCCGGCGGCGTTCCCCGGCATCGTCTCCGGCGCGAAGCTCGGCTGGACGTTCGCGCTGCGCTCCCTGATGGCCGGCGAGCTCCTCTTCGTCTCGGGCGGGCTCGGGCAGCTGCTCGAGACCGGGCGGGACATCGGCGACACCACGCTGGTGCTGGCGGTGATCGTCACCATCGTGGCGCTCGGTCGCGCCTCGGAGTGGTTCTTGTTCGCGCGCCTCGATCGCGAGATCGCGCGGCGCTGGGGGACGGAGGTGGCGTGATGGATCAGCGAGAAGGCGTCCGGCGGATCGTGCGCGGCAAGGTGTGGCTCGTGGGCGCGGGGCCGGGAGACCCGGAGCTGCTCACCCGCAAGGCCCATCGCCTGCTCTCGGCGGCCGAGGTGCTGGCCTACGACGAGCTCGTCTCCGAGGAGATCCTGGCGCTCGCCCCGGAGGGCTGCGAGCGCATCCCGGTCGGTCGCCGCGCAGTGGGCCCTCGTCACCACGAGGAGCGCATCCACCCCCTGGTCGTCGCGCGGGCCCTCGAGGGTCGCACGGTGGTGCGGCTCAAGGGCGGTGACCCTTTCGTGTTCGGGCGCGGCGGAGAGGAGGCCGAGGAGCTCGCCGCGGCGCGGATCCCCTTCGAGGTGGTCCCCGGCATCTCCGCGGCCCTCGGGGCCGCGGCCGCCACGGGCATCCCGCTGACCCATCGCGACTGCTCGGCGAGCGTGACCCTCGCGACCGCGCACGCCGCGACGGGCGAGGCCGATCTCGCCGCGCTGCCGCGCACCGGCACCGTCGTCCTCTACATGGGCCTCGGCCGTCTCGCCGCGACCGCGGAGGCGCTGGTGCGGGCGGGTCGGGCACCGACGACCGAGGTCGCCGTGATCGCCCGGGCGACCCTGCCCGACCAGCGCGAGGTCCGCGGCACCCTCGCCGACATCGCCGAGCGGGTCCGGACGGCCGCGCTCGTCGCACCGGCGCTGGTGGTGGTGGGCGAGGTGGTCGCGCGGGCGGTCACCCCGACGCGCGGCGTCCCCTCCGACCTGGTTGGCTCGAGCCGCCTCGTTGGGTCATGATGCGGGGACGGTGAAGGAACTCCGCGTCTCGACCTGGAACTGCTTCGGGATGGGGCAGGGCGCGTTCGACGCGGTCACCGCGTGGCGCGCGCCGTTCCGGGCCCGACTCCGTCACCCCGAGGTCGCGCAGGCCTTCGAGGGCGCCCACGTGACCTGTCTGCAGGAGATCCTGAGCCGCGACGCCGAGTCGTTCTTCGACGGCCTGCCCGGCCAGCGCGTGCGCGATCGCAACCACATGGAGCTCTCGCCGGTCACCCTGCGCGGCAGCGGCCTCGGGGTGGTGGGTCGTGGCCACATGCGCGCGCCGCGCATGGAGCGCTTCGGGGGTCGGCAGGTCGGCTGGGATCGCTTCGCGCGCAAGGGCACGCTGCACACGCGGCTCGAGATCCACGGCATGGAGGTCGACCTCATGAACGTGCACCTCCAGGCCGGCTACGACGCGGCGTGCACCGCCGTCCGCGGCGAGCAGCTCGACGAGCTCGGCCGGCGGGTGGCCGCGCTCATCCACGAGGACCGCACGTTCCTCGTGTGCGGAGACTTCAACGTCTGCGGGCTCGACGGCGGCAAGGAGGAGTACAGCCGCCTACGGGCCGCGCTGCCCGGGTTCGTCGACGTGGGCGAGCAGGGCAACCTCCCCACCTTCGATCCACACAAGGAGCGCAACGCGCTCGCGCACGCGACCGAGCCCGGCGGCCCGCGGCAGCGCGTGGACTACATCTTCGTCCACGGCCGCCGGCGCGGCTTCGCCAGGCTGCGCCGCGTGGAGCGCATCCTCGATCGCCCCCTCGCCGAGCGCAGCGGGTCGAGCGCGTTCGCGTCCGATCACTTCGGCCTCAGCGCCCACTTCGAGCTCGGCTAGAGCGCGAGCGCGGCCGCGGCGCCGAGCTCGCGGACCCCGGCGCTCTTGCACTAGGCCCGCGCCCGCTCGCCACCCGCCGCGTCGACGGCCGCCACCGCGTCGACCACCAGCGACACCTCGCCTGCCCGCCCGCCGAGCCACTCGACCAGGCCGAGGGCGGCGGCGCGCACGCAGTAGTCGGTGGCCACGCCATAGACCACGAAGTGCGGCGCCTGATCCCCGACGAGCGCGCGCAGCACGGCGGGCGCGTTGGGGTTCGCGAACAGCGAGTACACCTCCTTCTCGAGGAGGAGCTGCTGCGGGGCGTGGCGCTCGACGTCCACCGGGTGGGCGACGTTGGCCACGAACCGCGCGCGCGGCGCGAGGGTGCCTTGCACCTTGAGCCAGCCCGCGGTGCCCTTCACGCAGTGGGGAGGGAACCCCGGGCGCTCGCCGTTCGGTCCGGCCTCCGAGGCGCCGGCGAACTCCCAGGCGTCGAACGCGTGCGAGTCCACCGAGCCCACGATGGGGATGCCCCGCGCCACGGCGTGCGCGGTGAGCGCGCGGAACGTGCTGGCGAGCGCGTCGGCGCCGCGGACGAACAGGGCACCGGTCGGGTCACAGAAGTCGTGCTGGGTGTCGACGTCGACGAAGATGACCTTGGCCATGGAGCCTCCTTCAGAGGGCGACGCGGCCCTCGCGGGTGCACGTCTCCTGGATCGCGGCGAGCGCGGGCGACACGGTGACGGGGAAGCCTTCGCCCTCGGCGCGGGGCGCGATCGAGCGCAGCGCGTCGC
>CAZUZY010000002.1:0-77568 GCA_964624885.1 uncultured Polyangiales bacterium
CCGCGCGGCTCTCCTCGCGCACGAGGCGCTCGGCGCCCGCCGTGTCGAGCTCGATCGCGTAGCCGTCCATCGCCGAGTGCTCGAACGCTGGCAGCGCCTCGCGCGCGAACAGATCGCGAGCCAGCACGCGCCCCATGGCCGCGCGGGCCGGCACGCGCTCCGCGCCGAGGGGTCGCACGTTGCCGAGGATCAGTGCCTGCGCTTGGTCGAGGTCGATCACGGTTTCTCCACGAGGGCGGCGTCGAGCTCGGTCGCGGTGGCCTTGCCCTTGTCGATGGGCACCGCGCGCACCACGACGCCGACCACGTCGACCAGGTCGTTCTTCTGCAGCTGCGCGCCCGCTGGCAGCAGCAGGCGCACCACGGGACACGGGCTCTCGTCACCCGCCTTGGCGCAGAGTGTCTCGGCGACCGCCACGCCCCGACCGTCTTCTTCGAGCGTCGTCAGGATCTTCACCCGCCCGCTCACGAGCTGGCCCGCGCTCGCGTCGGGAGCCTTCACCACGTCGTCGAGCTTGGTCTTGGCCTCTGCCTTGAGCGCCTTCTGCGCCTCGGCGAGGTCCTTCGCGATCACGAGGCCGCTCACCGTGGCGGCGCGGGGCGCGAGCTTGCCACCGAACGCGACGACGGTCAGCGTGGCCTCCGTGACGGTGACCTTGCCCTTGAAGACCCCGTCCTTGTCGGCCGTGAGCTTGGTCGTGCCGACGGTCACGAACGCGCCCGGCGCCGTGCGACCCGAGACGAACGCCTCCCCGGCGACCAGCGCGCGACGTCCGGGCAGCGCGAGCCGCAGCGGCGCCACCGGGATCGACAGCTCGACGGTGCCCTCGGTGCCGTCGACCGCGTAGGCGATCTTCTTCGCGAGGGTCTTGCCTTCGGTGGTCACGGGGTCGAGCGCCACGCGGTGCTTGTCCCCCTCGATCTTCTTGCCCTCGACGGTCACCTTCTTGACGTCGGGGGCGAGGTCGAACTGCAGCTCGACGGCGGGCTCACCCTCGCCGAGCGGCGCGAGCGAGGCCTTCACGAGGAACGGCACCACCACCTCGAGCGAGATCTTCTGTGGCTTCTGGCCCTTCTTGGCGACGATCTCGCCCGCGAAGGTGTTCTTCCCCGCCTTGAGCGCGTCCTCGCCGAGCGGCAGCGTGGCCTTCTTGCCCGCGAACTCACCGGTCTTGTCCTTGCCGAGATCGATGGTCGCGCCGTCCTCGCAGGTGTCGCACTGGACGACGAGGCTCTGCGCACCGTCCTTCGTGCGCACCGTGCCGGACAGCGCCGGTGGCCCGCTGCTGGGGCGCAGGAACAGGAAGAACACCGCGGCGCCGGTGCCGAGCAGCGCGAGCAGGACGAGGGCGATCGCGAGGCCGCGGCCCGAGCGCTTCGGTGCCGGCGCGACCTCGTCCAGCACCGCCGGATCGAAGGCCGGGGGTGGCGCGTACTCCGGCTGCGGAGAAGGCTGCGCCGGTGGGTAGCTCGGCGCCCCGTAGCTCGGCGGTGGAGCGAAGGCGGGAGGCGGTGCCATCACCGGCGGGTAGGCGGGCGGCGCGGGCGCTGGTGCCACAGGGGGTGTCTGCGGATGGGTGGGCGCGATGCCGGGCAGCGCGACCCCGACGAGCGTGCCCTTCGGAACGTTGGACTTGGCCGCGCGGGTCATCTCGACCGGGACACCGGGCGTCGCGACCCCGATCATCGTGGCGTTCAGGGGCTTGCGGGGGACGCCGGGCGCCGGTGCGGTCGCGGGCGGGGCCACCAGGGGTTGGGCGCTCGGTTGGGGAGCCGGCATCGGTCGCGGCTGGGTCGGTTGGGGCTGGGGTCGGATCCCCATCGACCGCGCGGCCTCGGCCATCTCCGCTGCGGACGGAGCCGCGACCCCGACGACGGTCTTGAGGCCGATTTTCTGTGGCGCCGAGGGTGGGGGCGCAGCCGGCGGCGCGATGGCCGCGGGCACGGCCCCGAGGGGCTGTGACGTGCCGCATTCGTTGCAGAACCGGGCGCCGAGGGGCAGGGGCGCCCGGCAGGACACGCACGGTTGGCTGGCCGCCATGGGATTTGCGAGCGTAGACGATCGGAGGTCGGGCCGGAACCTACCTTGCCTTCATGGTCCGAGTGCGCCATCCTGCTCGGTCACAGTTCAGGTGGAACGTTCCACCCCTTGCTGACCACGCTGTTCGCTTCCTTGCCGTGTTTGGCGGGGTACCTCTGAAAGGAGTCTGGGAAACATGACCAAGTCTTTGCGTTGGGGCGTCGGGTCCCTCGTGGCCCTCGCTGGCCTCGTCGCCGTGACCTCGTTCGTCGGTTGTGGTGACGACGATCCCGGCAACCCGCCGGTCGAGACGGACACGGGCACCCCGGACACGGGCACGGCCACCGAGACCGGCACCGACTCGGGCACCACCGACACCGGCACGCCGGGCGACGCGGACGCGGGCGACACCTTCGTCCCGCCGGATCGCGCCGTGACCATCCTCCACGCGGCCCCCGACTACGGCTCGAAGTTCTTCTGCCTCGGCGCCTTCACCGCCGACCCCGCCACCCAGGACAAGCCGGTCCAGGCCCTCGGCCCCATCGGCAAGCCCGACACGGCGGCGCCCACGGATCCGACCAAGTTCACGGCCATCGCCTACGGCTCGGTCGTCCCGCTCCCCCTCACGCCCACCGCGGTCGCGGCCCTCAAGGCGTTCACCGTCGCCATCTGGACGGTCGACAAGAACCCCCTCACCGAGGCCACTCCGCGCAAGTGCGAGGACACCTGGAAGGACGCCAAGGCCAACACCGACAACTGGCTCAAGGTCGACAAGAACGCGGTCGACGCGGGCCAGTCGGGCCTCGTCGCCATCAAGGGCTGCCTCGCGGCGTCGACGGCGGACACGCCCGGATGCGGTCCGGCGGGCGCTGCCAAGTCGCTCAAGTGGGAGCTCCACAAGCTCGACACCGTGAAGCCCACGGCGTTCGCGGGTGGTGGCACGGGCGCCAAGACCGGCATCCAGTTCCTCCACTTCTCCAAGTTCGGCTCGATCGACACCACCGCCGGCATGGACTTCTACCTCCAGGGCTGGGGTCCGGTCAGCGCGGGTGACGCGGGCACCGATGCGGGTGACGCGGCCACGGACGCGGCCGACGGCGGCACCACCATCGGCCCGGCGGGCGACCCCGTCCTGGTGGCGGCGGGCGCGAAGTACGGCGACATCGCCCCCAAGTCGGTCGGTGTGCAGCTCGCGGGTGACCTCACCCTCTCGCGCCTGCACTTCTTCCCGAAGGACACGCCCCTCGCCAACGTGAAGGCGGCCATCGCGGGCGGCGCTTCGGCGGGCGTCCCGCTCAAGGACTTCCTCGCGGGCTACGCGGTGGTCGGCGGCGGCTTCATCAACGGTCAGAACCAGTTCGTCGCCGCCTTCGGCGCGCCGCCCATCCCCACGGGCGACGCCGGCACGACCACGAACACCCTCCGCATCGCCTTCGGCCGCGCGGACTTCTGATCGACGACGCGCCCCCGGCGCTGGGTTCGCGAGCGCGCTCCTTTCGAGGACCGCGCTCGCGGCCTTTTTGTGACCCTTTGTGGCCAGGTTGACCGTGCGGCAGCGCAAGGTTCGGTCGGAATCCTGTGCGCGCGGCCGGCCGTCCCCTTGCAACCCTCGGCCAGAAGACGCATCGAAGAAGTGCGCCCTGAGAAGGGCACTCGCATCTTCCTCCCTCTGGCTGGTGCCGGGCAGTCGACGGCGCCAGTCATTTTTTTTGTGCGCGCCCTCGGGGCAGCGAACGGGAGGACGAGCGAGACGGAGACCCCTCTCCGTGCGCAGGCGCTTCAGTGTGCTGGGCCGGCGGCGGCCTCGGGCGCCGTCGGAGCCTCTGGAGCTGCCTCGGCGGGCGGCCCTTCGGCCGTGCCGCGTCGCGCCTTCCGCCGCATCACCAGCACGAGCATGGCGGGCATCGCCAGCACCGAGCCCACGACGCCGACGAGGAGCCCGCCGATCACCACCGTGGCCAGTGGTCGCTGCACCTCGGCGCCGGCGCTCTTGGCGATGGCCATCGGGATGAAGCCGAGCGCCGCCACCAGGGCCGTGGAGATCGTCGGGCGGAACGC
Organism: uncultured Polyangiales bacterium; assembly: GCA_964624885.1. GTDB lineage: Bacteria > Myxococcota_A > Polyangia > Polyangiales > JADJMO01 > JADJMO01. Next base: position 4,078 of record CAZUZY010000002.1, read on the forward strand.
GCTGCTCGCCGCCTCGCGCACCCGCGTCTCGGGCGAACCCTCGTCGCCGCTCTCGAGCAGCCGCGTCGTGAGCACCACGCCGCTCATGACGGCCACGCCGGCGAGCGCGATGAACCCGACCATCGCCGGGATGGAGAACGGCATCCGCCGCGCGACCAGCGACAGCAGCCCCCCACCCAGCGCGAACGGCAGCGACAGCAGCGTGCACAGCGTGAGCAGCAGCGAGCGGTAGCTCATGTAGAGCATCACCGCGATGATCCCGAGCGCCACCGGCACGAGCAGCATCAGGCGCTGGTTCGCGCGCTGGAAGTTCTCGAACTGCCCGCCCCAGGCGAGCTCGATCCCGGGCGGCACCGGCACCTGCGCGACGCGGGCCTTCGCGTCGTTCACGAACCCGACGAGGTCGCGGCCGCGCACGTTCGCCTCCACCACCAGGCGGCGCCGCAGCTTGTCGCGCGTGATCTGGAAGATCCCGCGCTCGACCTTGATGTCGGCGACCGCGGACAGCGGGACCATCTCGCCGCCGATGGTCTGCACCGGGAACCGGCCGAGGTCGACCTCGCTCTTGAGCGCGTCGCCGCTGATCTTGAGCACCAGGTCGAACACCCGCTCGCCCTCGTAGATCTCGCCGACCTTCTGGCCCGCGCGCGCCACCTCGATCGCGTCCAGGATCGACTTCGGCGCGACCCCGAGGCGGGCGGCCTTCTCGCGGTTGATGCGCACACGGATCGTCGGAAGGCCCCACGGGATCTCCCGCTTCACGTCGGCGGCGCCGGGGGTGCCGGCGATCGCGGCCTGCAGCTTCTCGGCGAGCTGGGACATCTCCTGCAGGTCGTCGCCGTAGATCTTGAGGGCGACGTCGGATTTGACGCCGGCGATGAGGTCGTTGACCCGCATCTCGATCGGCTGGGACACCGCGACGAACTCGCCAGGCGAGTGGCCCTCGAGCTTCTTGTCGATCTCGTCGGCGAGCTTCTCGGGGGTCAGGCCGGGGCGCCACTCCTCGCGGGGGCGCAGGATCACGAACACGTCGCTGCCCTCGGGTCCTTGCGGGTCCACGCTGCCCTCGGTGCGTCCGGTGCGGGTGACCACCTTGACCACCTCGGGGACCTCTCGCAGCAGCACGCGCTCCTTCTCGAGCGAGAGCTCGGTGGCCTGTCCGACGCCGGTGCTGATGGGGCGCCGGACGTCGAGCGCGAAGTCGCCCTCGAAGATGCGCGGGAGGAACTCGGCGCCGAGGCGCAGGCCGGGCGCGATGCACGCGGCGGTGACGACCATGGCGACCACCACCGTGAGCCGGGGGCGCGCGACCACGCGGGCGAGCGCGGGCTCGTAGAAGCGGCGCATGAAGCGCACGAGACGGGGCTCGCGCGGATCGTCGAACGAGGCGAGCAGCCGCGGCGCCACGGCGGGCACCAGCACGAGCGCGTAGAACAGGGCGCCCGCCAGCATGAACACCAGCGAGACCACCACCGGCCGGAACATCTTGCCCTCGACGTCCTCCAGGGTGGCGAGCGGGAGGAACACGAGCAGCACGATGATGACCGCGAACAGCACGGGGCGCGCGGTGACCGCGCAGGCGTCGACGATGGCGAGGCGCTTGCGTGCGCGATCCGCCTGGTGGGCGGCCGCGTGCAGGGCCCCCTCGACCATGACGACCGCGCCCTCGACGACGATGCCGAAGTCCACCGCGCCGAGCGACATCACGTTGGCGCTCATGCCCGTGACGCGCAGCCCGACGAACGCCACCAGCATGGCGAAGGGGATGGCGCCGCTCACGAGGAGACCGGCACGGAGCGAACCGAGGGTGAGCAGCAGGACGACGACCACGACGCCCGCGCCCTCGAGCAGGTTCCTCACCACGGTGGCCACCGTGCGCTCGATGAACGACGCGCGGTCGAGGAACGGGACGACGCGCATGCCCTTGGGCAGCCCCTTGTTGATCTCGTCGACCTCGGCCTTCACGCGGTGGACGACGTCGCGGCTGTTCTCGCCCTTGAGCAGGAGGACGAAGCCGGCGACCACCTCGCCCTTGCCGTTCATCGTCATCGAGCCCTGGCGCAGCGCCGGGCCGGTGTCGATCTCGCCGAGCATGCCGAGGGTGAGCGGCACGCCGCCCTCCTGGGTCTTCACCACCGAGTCGTTGATCTCGTCGAGGTTGCGGAACCGGGCCTCGGCGCGCAGCACGAGCTGCTCGCCCGATTTCTCGATGGTGCCACCGCCGCTGTTCTGGTTGTCGCGCTCGAGCGCCGCGCGGACCTCCTCGAGGGAGACCTTGTGCGCCGCGAGCTTCTGCGGATCGAGGGTGACCCGGAACTGCTTGAGCTCGCCGCCGAAGTGAACCGTCTCGATGACCCCCTTCACCTGACGGAGCTTCGGGCCGATGACCCAGTCCATCGTCGTGCGGAGCTCCTCCGGCGTGAACGTGGGGCCCTCGAGCACGAACATGAAGATCTCGCCGAGGCCGGTGGCGATCGGACCGAGCTCGGGGGTGCCCGAGCCCTTCGGGATCTTGTCGCGCACCTCGACCAGACGCTCGCCGACCTGCTGACGGGCGAAATAGACGTCGACGTCGTCGCGGAAGATCAGGGTGACGACGCTGATGCCGAGCTTGCTGATGCTGCGGACCTCCTTGAGGCCCGGCGTGCCGGCCATCGCGCGCTCGACCGGCAGCGTGATGGTGCGCTCCACCTCGGCCGGGGCGAGCGCGGGCGCGGCGGTCACGACCTGCACCTGGTTGTTGGTGACGTCGGGCACGGCGTCGACCGGCAGCGTCAGCAACGACACCGCCCCGACGAGGGCGAGCACCACGGTGGCCGTGAGCGCGACGCCCAGGCGGGCCGCGATCCAGCGGACGAAGGCCTCCATCGATCAGGGGACCTCTCCGATCAACCCGGCGAGCTCGCCGTAGGCGCGGTAGCCGATGGCGGCGACGTCGAGGCGACGGGCCCGCGCGGTGGCGAGGTCGCGCCGGGCGAGGAACACCCGCGTGGCCTCGAGCTTGCCGGCCTTCCACGCCGAGACGGAGGCGTCGACCACGGCCTGCGCGGCCGGCAGTGCGAGCGTGTCCACGGTGGTGAGGGCGGTGCGGGCCGCGGTGTAGGCCGCGAAGGCGCCCTTGGCCTTGGCGTGGAGGGCGGTGGTGGCGATGAGCTTGGCCGCCTTGGCGCGGTCGGCCTCCGCGTCGGCGCGGGCGATCTCGGCCTGGTTCTTCCGCAGCACGGGGATCGACCACGCGACGCCGACGCCGTACTTGAAGGCACCGAGGTCGGTGCGCCCCGCCGAGAGGATCAGGTTCACGGGCGCGTATTTCTCGGCCTCCCAGCGGTCCTTGGAGGCGAGGAAGAACGTGGCCTCCTGCTCGGCGGCGAGCAGCACCGGCGACGACGCGTCGAGCTTGGCGACGAGGGCTGCGTCGTCCTTCCACGGGAGTGCGGGCAGGTCGATCGACGGTGGCTCGTCGGGCGTGTCGAGCGTGGGCTCGCCGATGGCGATCGAGAGGCGAGCCTTGGCCGTCGACACCGCGATGTCGGCCTCCACCTTCGACTGCACCCAGCGGGCGACCTCGCCCTCGGCGACGGCAGCGTCGACGGCGGTGGCGTCCTTGGCCTCGAGCCGGCCCTTCACGTAGGCCGCCTCCTCGCGGGCGATCTTCTCGCCGGCCTGGGCCTCCTTGCGGTGGGCGAGCGCGATGGCGAGCTCGCCCCACGCGGTCACCGCCTCGCCGACGGCGGCCGCGGCGGCCGCGGCCTTGGCGGTCTTCTTCCACGCGACGAGGCCGTCGACCTCGGCGACGCGCTTGTCGCGCTGGCCTGCGAGCTCGATCGGCAGCCACAGGTTGGCCTGCACGGCGGCGACGCCGCTGGTCTCCTTGCTGCGATCGACGAACACCTCGAGGTACGGATTGGTCAGCGGGGGCAGCCCGGCCGCGGCCTTCTGGGAGCCCGCCAGCTTGACCTCCGCGGCCGCCAGCAGGGTGAGCGGCCCCTTCTCGCGCGCCTTGCGGGCGACCTCGGTGGCGGTGGGCAGGGGCGCGGCCTGCGCGGGGGTCGAGAGCGCGGGGACCACGAGCGCGAGCATCCAGGGGACGAGCGCCGTGACGGTGGTGCGGGTCATTGCTTGGCGGCTTCTCCACGGAGCAGGAAGGCGCCCTCGACGACGATGGTGTCGCCCTTGGCCGCGCCCTCCTTCACCTCGACGATCTCGCTCGTGCGGCGCCCGACGACGACCTTGCGGATGTCGTAGTGGCCCGGGCTCACGAGCACGAACACCACATCGTCCGAGCCGAGCGGCTGGACGGCCTGCGAGGGCAGGATGATGCCCGACCCCGCGGGCAGCGCGATCACGATGCGCCCGCGCACGAACATGCCTGGTCGCAGCGTGCCGCTGTCGTTCGGCAGGTCGACGCGCGCGCGGACCAGGCGCGTGGTCTTGCTCACCACCGGATCGATCCAGGTGAGCGTGCCCTTGTGCGCCAGATCCGGGAGGCTGTCCGCGGTGATGGTCACCAGCGCTCCGAGCTTCAGGTAGGGCAGATCGGCCTCGTTCACCTCGAGCACCGCGGTCAGCTTGGCGGTGTCGGCGATGACGTAGGCGTTGGCGCTGGTCGCGAGGAACCCGCCCACCACCGCGTGGCGCTGCACGATGGTCCCGTCGATCGGCGCGACGAGCTCGAGGTTGCCGCCGATCGCCTGACCACCGACCCCGAGCGCGAGGAGGCGCGCCTCCGAGGCCGCCACCTCGGCCTTCGCCTTCTTGAGCTCGGCCTCGGCCACCTCGAGCTCGCGGGCCGTGGTGAGCTGCTTGCCGAGCAGGTCCTTCTCGCGGTTGTAGTTCTTGAGCGCGGCCTCGAGGTTCGCGTGGGCGGTCAGCCCACCGGCCTGTGCCTCGGCCAGCGTGGGCACGGCGACCGTGGCGAGGACCTGCCCCTTCTTGACCACGTCGCCGAGCTTGCCCTTGACCGTGGTGATGCGGCCGTCGAGGCGCGGACCGACCTCGGCGTAGTGGTTGAGGTCGTACTCGACCGATCCGGGGACCGGGATGCTCTCGGCCAGCCCACCCTGTCCGACCACCATGGTGGTGATGCCGAGGCGCTTGGCGGCCTCGGCGTCGACCGCGACGGTGCGCGGCTTCTTGGCCTCGGCGGCGTTGGCGGGCTCCGCCTTCTGGGTGGCGCTCGCGGCGCTCGAACAGCCGAGCAAGGAGGCGAGCGCGAGGGTAGCGAGAAGACGCATGGCGGGTTCCGGCTGTCAGCACGTCGCGTGCCGCCGAGACGCGGGCTGTTGCCGAGGGCGTTTTCGTCGCTCCTGCGGCGTTCTGCGACACAGCGGCGCCCTGATGCGGCGCGATGTCGCATGGTCTAACGAGAATTGTGCGGCCCGCCCTCGGCATCGCCTTTGCTCTACGGCCGGGTCCGCTTCCTCCCCCATGAACAGCCTCGCGACGCGCATCTGGCTGCTGATCAGCGTGCCCTTCGTGATCGCGATCTTCGCGTACCTCGCCGTGACCCGTCCTTTTCGCCGCGACCTCCTGCTCGCCGAAGCCGCCCGCGATGCCCGGGACGACGTGCACGTGATGGAGGCGGCCATCGCGCGAGGACTCGTCGACGCCAAGGATCAGGGGGCCGACCTCACGGCGCTCGCCGAGTCGATCGCCCACGGCGAGAACGTGGTCGCGGTGGGGCTCTACGGTCGCGACGCCGACCTCCTCGGGGGGAGCGCCCAGCTCGCCCACCACCCGGGCATGGACGCCATCGCGAGGGACGCGCTCGCCAAGCGCGTGGAGATCAACCGCCTGCGCGAGGACGGCACGCCGCTCCTCGAGCACGCCCTGCCGCTCCAGAAGGCGGGCAAGGTCGCGGTGGCCGTCGTCGTGCGCGACATATCCTACGTCGATCGTCTCGTCGGCGCGTGGACGCGGAGCCTCGTGCTCGTGGGGGCCGCGTTCTCGCTCACGGTGTTCCTGCTCGCGCGCCCGATGGTGCGGAGGTTCCTCGGCGCGCCGCTCGAGCAGCTCGTGCGCGGCGTCGAGAAGGTGTCGGCCGGCGATCTCGGCGTGCGCGTCGAGGAGGCGCGCAAGGACGAGCTCGGCCGCCTGGCGGTCGCCTTCAACGAGATGACCGAGAACCTGCGCGCGGCGCGGGCCCACCTCGAGGCGCAGAACGAGGCGCGCGTCGCGCTCGAAGCGCACCTGCGCCGGCTGTCCACGCTCGCTGCGGCCGGTGAGATGGCCGCCTCGCTGGCCCACGAGATCGGCTCCCCGCTCGGGGTCATCCTCGGGCGCACGCGGATGATGGCGGCGCGGGAGGGCACGCCCGAGCCCACGCGGCGCGACCTCGGCATCGTCGCCGAGCAGACCGAGCGCATCACCCGCGTCGTGCAGCGCCTCCTCGACGTCACGCGGCCACCCAAGCAACGCATCGAGCAGGTGGACGTCGAGGGCGTCGCGACCGACGTGCTCGCGTTCCTCGCCCCCGAGTGCAAGAAGCGGGGGATCAAGACCCACCTGGTCTGCGAGGGCGGCGCGGCCCTGGTCGAGGCCAGCCGCGATCAGCTGTTCCAGGTGCTCTTCAACCTGTGCCACAACGCCGTGCAGGCGCAGCCCGAGGGCGGGCGCATCGACGTGACCCTGACGCGCCGCGAGGCCGACGTCGAGATCCGCGTCGCCGACTCCGGCCCCGGTGTCGCCGCCGAGGTCCGCGGTCGCATCTTCGATCCGTTCGTCACCACCAAGGACGATGCGGGCACGGGCCTCGGGCTCGCGATCGTGGCTGGCCTGGTGCGCGAGCTCGGTGGCCACGTGGCGGTCGAGGCGAGCGAGGGACCGACCGAGACCCCATCCCACGAGCACGGGGCGTGCTTCGTGGTCACCCTGCCGAGGATCGCATGACATCCTATCCGCCGCGTCGACGCCGGATCTTGGTCGTGGACGACGACGTGGCCCTGGGCCAGCTCGTCAAGGATCTGCTCGGGGAGCGGGGGTTCAGCGTGACCGTGGTCGCCCGGGCCGCCGAGGCGCTCGAGCGCATCCAGGCCGGGGAGGTGGAGATCCTGGTCACCGATCTGCGCATGCCCGAGATGGGCGGGATGGAGCTCATCGGCCACGCCCTGCGCCACGATCCGCGCATCGTGGCCGTGGCCATGACCGGCTTCGGCGACCTCGAGACCGCCGTGCGGGCGGTGCGCGGCGGCGCGTTCGACTACCTCCCGAAGCCGTTCGAGCCCGAGGCGCTCCTGCTCTCGATCGACAAGTCGGTGGCCGAGCGCGCCCAGCGCGAGGAGCTCGCGTCGCTGCGGTCGGTGGTGCACGTGAGCCGCGCGGTCGTCGCCAAGAGCGCTCAGATGCGCGACGTGATGGCGCTCGTGGAGCGGGTGGCGCCCACCCCCGCCAGCGTCCTCGTCACCGGCCCGAGCGGCACCGGCAAGGAGCTCATCGCGCGCGCGGTGCACGAGCGGAGCGACCGCGCCAACGGCCCGTTCGTCGCCGTCAACTGTGCGGCCATCCCGGCCGAGCTGCTCGAGAGCGAGCTGTTCGGCGTCAAGCGTGGCGCGTTCACCGACGCGCGCGCCGACCGCGCCGGGTTGTTCCGGGAGGCCAACGGCGGCACCATCTTCCTGGACGAGCTCGGCGACCTGCCGCTCGCCATGCAGCCCAAGCTGCTGCGTGTCCTGCAGGAGCGCGAGGTGCGCCCGCTCGGCGGTTCGAGCAGCAGCCCGATCGACGTGCGGGTCATCTCCGCCACCCGCCACGACCTGCGCAAGGCGCTCGCCGAGGGGACCTTCCGCGAAGACCTGTTCTACCGGCTGGCGGTGGTCGAGGTCGGCCTGCCCGCGCTGCGCGAGCGCCCGGACGACATCGTCCCGCTCGCCGAACGCGCCCTCGAGCGCGCGTGCGCCCGCGCCAAGCGCCAGCGCACCCTCAGCGGCGCGGCGGCGCGCAAGCTGCTCGAGCACTCCTGGCCGGGCAACGTGCGTGAGCTCGAGAACGCCATCGAGCGCGCCGTCGCGCTCTCGAACGGCGAGGTCATCCTCCCCGAAGATCTGCCGCCCGCGCTGGGGGCCGACACCCCGCAGGACTTCCTCAAGCACGCCGTCGATCGCAGCTGGACTCTCGAGGAGCTCTCGCGCGCGTACCTCGCCCGTGTGCTCGAGCGCACCGGCGGCAACAAGAAGCAGGCCGCCGCGCTGATGGGCATCGATCGCCGGACCATCCAGCGCTGGCTCGGCGAGGACAAGGAGGAGAGCAAGCCCTAGCGATGCCGGGGTCGCTATCATGCACGGCGTGCATCTGTCCGGCGTCGACCTCAACCTGCTCGTGGCCCTCGAGGCCCTCCTCGCCGAGCGCAGCGTGACCCGCGCGGCGGTGCGCCTCGGCCTCACCCAGCCCGCGACGAGCCACGCCCTCGCCCGATTGCGGGTGCTGCTCGACGACCCGGTCCTCGTCCGCACCGCCCGCGGGATGGTGCCGACCGAGCGGGCGCTGGCCCTCGAGCCCGTCGTGCGGCGCGCGCTCGGCGATCTCTCCCACGCGCTCTCGCCGCCGGCGTTCTCGCCCGCGACCGCCGAGCGGCTCTTCACCCTCGGGACCAGCGACTACGCCGAGATGGTCGTGCTGCCTGGCCTCGCCGCGGAGGTGGCCCGCAGCGCGCCGCACGTGTCGCTGCTCGTACGCCCGGTCCCCGAGCCGTTCGTGCAGGACCTCGAGGATCGCCGGCTCGACGTCGTGCTCGCCCCGAGCGTCCCCGAGGTCGCGGGGTTGCACACGCGACGCCTGTTCGACGAGCGGTTCGTGTGCGTGGTGCGCGAGGGGCACCCGCGCGTGGGGGCCCGTCTGACGCTCGACCAGTACTGCTCGCTGTCGCACCTGCTCATCGCGCCCCGCGGCCGTCCGGGGAGCTATGTCGACACGGCGCTCGCCGCGATGGGTCGGCAGCGCAAGGTCACCCTGACCGTGGCGCACTTCCTCGTCGCGCCGATGGTGGTGGCCGAGAGCGACCTGGTCCTCACGCTGGCCGAGCGTGTGGCGCGTCGGTTCGCCAAGACCTTCGGGCTGCGTCTCTTGCCGCCGCCGTTCGAGATCGGCGGCTTCTCGATGCACCTCTGCTGGCACGCGCGCGTGAACGACGATCCGGGTCACGCGTGGCTGCGGGACCAGATCCTCGCCGCGAGCAAGCCCGCCCGGCCGAAGCGCTAGCGACGCAGCAGCAGGTAGGTGCCGATGGCGAGCCCGACGCACACCACGAACCCCCGCACGATGCGCTCGCCGAGCTTCTTCGCGATGCCGGCGCCGAGGAAACCCCCGAGCAGCGCGGCGACGGCCATCGCCCCCGCGACCGGCCAGAGCACCCGGTGCGAGAGCGCGAAGGTGATCGCCGCCACGCCGTTGATGGTCGCCGCCGCGAGGTTCTTGAACGCGTTGAGCCGGTGGATCGACGCATTGGCCAGCACGATGCCCATGGCCGCCAGCATCAGGATCCCGATCCCCGCGCCGAAGAAGCCGCCGTACGTGGCGACGAGCAGCTGGAACAGCGGCAGGGCGAACCGCGGTAGCCGATTGGTACGGCGCTCGAGCGCGCGCTTGACCAGCGGCTGCACGAGGAACAGCGCCGTGGCCCCGTAGAGCAAGAACGGCACGAGCTTCGCGAACGAGCGGTCGCCGAGTCGCATCACGAGGACCGCGCCGAGCACGCCGCCGACGACGGACGGCAGGCCGAGGGTGAGCAGCTCTTGCTGCGCGGCCTTGCGCTCGTCGCCGTAGCCGAAGAAGGCGCCGAGCGACCCGGGCACGAGGGCCACCGTGCTGGTCGCGTTGGCCACGATCGGCGAGATGCCGGCCGAGAGCAGCGTGGGGAACGTGAGGAGCGTGCCGCCGCCGGCCACCGAGTTGACCGCGCCGGCGAGGAACGCCGCGCAGAGGAGCAGCGTCCAGGAGAGCAGGCTCACGCGCGCTCCATAGCGCGGATCGCCCGCGGGCATGTTTCGGTCGGCCTCCGTTCCGGCTAGAGCCCGACCGTGGTGTCGCCCGCCGCGCTCCAGCCCGTGCGGCTCGGCTTCCTGCCCGAGCTGTCGCTGCGCCTCGTCCACCGCCTCGAGTCCCACTGGCAGGAGAGCGAGCCGCCGTGGTGGGCGGTCGCGTGGGTCGGGGGTCAGGCGCTCGCCCGGTTCGTGCTCGACCAGCCGGAGCGGGTGCGGGGCCGGCGCGTCCTCGACTTCGGGACAGGCGGAGGCGTCGTCGCGCTCGCGGCCGCGAGGGTCGGCGCGCAGGTCTCGGCCGTGGACGTCGATCCCGCGGCCATCGAGGCGACGCGCGTCAACGCGGACGACAACGGTCTCGCGATCGACGCCCGCTGTGGGGACTCGATCGGGCAGGCGGTCGACGTCGACCTCATCCTCGCCGGCGACGTCTGCTACGACGCCGCGATGGCGGCGCGGGTGCTGCCCTGGCTGACCGAGCGAGCCCGCGCGGGGGTGGAGGTGTGGCTCGCCGACCCTGGGCGCCGCTACCTACCGCGGCAGGGCCTCGTCGAGCTCGCCCGGTACGAGGTGCCGAGCCAAGGTGGCGTCGAGGGGGACGCCACCCGGTCGGTCAGCGTCTATTTGTACCAGACCTCGAGGTCGTCGATGCTCCAGGAGTTGTAGCTGCCGCAGAAGTCGTTGCGGCAGGTGGTGTCGGTCCCGCCGTCGGTGCCGATGCGGCACTTGAACGTGTAGCCGATGTAACAGTAGCCCGTGCCGATGGTGCCGCTGCTGCCCGAGACGAAGTCGTGGCCACCGCCGAACGTGGGGCCGTACGACGACGAGCTGTACTGGGTGTAGGTGACCGAGGAGCTGTAGGTGCTGATCCAGTAGTGCTTGAACGAGTTGGTGAGCGAGAACAGGAACGTGCTCGAGTCGCCCATCCAGCTGCCGGTGGTGGCCCAGGACTTGGAGGCATAGGCCCCGATCAGCCGCACGTCCCCGGTGCTCGCGGTGGTGAGCTTGGCGACGGTGACGGTCGGCCCCTTGCCGTCGCAGTTGGTGTGGAACGTGGAGGTGCTGGCGCCGTGCAGCGCCTTCGAGTAGCACCGCGTCCACACGGCGCTCGGCGTGCCGACCCAGCTGTTGATGAGCGTGGAGTGGGTGCTCGTGATGAGCGACGAGCCGATGAACCCGGTGGGCGGGCAGCTCGTGGCGAAGCAGGTGTCGCCGCAGAGCACGTAGCCCGGCTTGCAGGCGCAGGTCCCCGTGGTGCACACCTGGTCGGTGCCGCACGCCTTGGTGCAGCTCCCGCAGTGGGCCGCGTCGCTGGTCAGATCCGCGCACGCACCGTCGGGGCACTTGGTCCCGCCGCCGGCGCACTTGCACGCCCCGCCCGAGCAGGTCTCGGTGGCACCGCACGCCTTGCCGCAGCCACCACAGTTCTTGGTATCGGTGGCGAAGTCGGCCTCGCAGCCGTCGTCGCTCTTGTCGTTGCAGTTGCCGTAGCCGGTGTCGCAGATCAGCAGGCAGGCGCTGCTCGAGCACGCGGGCGTGGACTTGGGCCCGCTCGCGCACTTCTTGCCGCAGCCGCCGCAGTTGTCGGCGTCGAAGCCGGGGTCGACGCACTTGTCGGTGCACTTGATCTTGGGGAGGTCGCAGGAGAGCGCGCACGCGCTCGCGACGCACGCCTGCCCGGTGGGGCACGGCTTGTCGCACGCGCCGCAGTTGGCCGAGTCGCTCGTGGTGTCGACGCACTTGGTGCCGCACTTGGTCTGGCCCGTCGGGCACGGGCTCGTGCACACGCCGGCCTCGCAGGTCTGACCGGTCGTGCACGCCTTGCCGCAGCCGCCGCAGTTCTTGGTGTCGACCTTGGTGTCGACGCAGTCCGTCCCGCACTTGGTGGACGAAGCCGTGCACGTGCACGTGCCTGACTCGCAGGTCTGGCCGCTGGTGCACGCCTTGGCGCAGCCGCCGCAGTTCTTCGGGTCGGCCTTGGTGTCGACGCAGACCCCGCTGCACTTGGTCTGGGTCGCGGTACACGCCACGTCACTCGGGGCGTCGGTGCCGACGTCTCCCGTGTCGACCGACGTGTCCGCCCCGCCGGTGTCCGGCTTCGGGGTGACCGTGTCGTCCTGGGTGGTGGCACAGCCGGCAGAGAAGAGCGCAACGAAGCAAAGCGACGACCAACGCATGGCGGAAAGGTACCACTTCTCTGGAAATTCGCAGCCACCCCGCCTGGACGCGAGCGAAGTGCGTATTGCCATTCGCAGGAACTCGTGCATCGGCGTTTCACTGTTTGGCTGTTGCAGCCGCCCGGACAACGCGCCGCGCTGGCTGTCTCGCGTCAATGGATCCTGCGCCGCGTCGGTCGTTTTTTCGGGCCCGCGCCTTTGCAGGAGGGCGCGGAAGACGCACCATGGGAACCCATGAGCGTGCTCACCACGCCCCGGCTCTCGATGGAGCCCATCACCCTCGCGGTCGTCGAGGCGGTGATGTCGGGGCGTCGGGAGGAGGCCGAGCGGCTGGCCGGCGCCGAGCTGCCGCCCGCCTGGCCGAACCACGCGCTCATCGAGCGCGCGTTCCGCGCCGACCTCGACGCCATCCGGGGCGACCCGCAGAAGCGCCTGTGGGGCGACCGCGTGATGATCCTCCGCCACGGCCCGCGGCGCGTGGTGGGCAGCGTCGTGTTCCACGGGGCGCCCGACGAGGAGGGCGTGGTGGAGGTCGGGTACGGCGTCGAACAGGACCTGCAGCGAAAGGGCTACGCCACCGAGGCCACCGAGGCCGCCGTCGCATGGGCACTCGTGCAGCCGGGGGTGCGGGTGGTCCGCGCCGTGACCCCGTCCTGGCACGTGGCGTCGCGCCGGGTGCTCGAGAAGATCGGCTTCGTCGTGCTCGGCACCCGCGAGCACGACATGCTCGATCTCGTGGAGTACGAGCGGTTGGCCTCTCCCGCTTTGCGCGCAGCCGTGTAGCATCGCGGTCCGTGACCGCCGACACCATCCCGAGCCGCCTCTTCCGCCAGCAACGCATCCGCCCCAAGGACCCGGCCTACTTCGCCAAGAAGAACGGGCAGTGGGTCGAGACCACATGGGGTGAGTACGGCGATCAGGTCAAGCGCGCCGGCAAGGCCCTCATCGCGCTCGGCCTCGAGAAGAACGCCTCCGTGTGCATCCTCGGGTTCAACCGGCCCGAGTGGGTGATCATGGACGTCGCCAACATGTGCATCGGCGGCGCGCCCGCCGGGATCTACGCCACGTGTTCTCCGCCCGAGGTGCAGTACATCGTGCACCACTGCGAGGCCAAGGTCGTCCTCGTGGAGAACGAGGCGCAGTGGCAGAAGATCCACAAGGAGCGCGAGCGACTGCCGCACCTGCGTCACGTCGTCATGATGCAGGGCGCGCCGAAGGTGGACGACCCGCTCGTGCTGTCGTGGGAGGAGTTCCTCGCCAAGGCCGAGGGCATCCCCGACGAGCGCTTCTTCGACCGCATCGAGCAGCTCGAGCCGAAGGGGCTCGCCACGCTCATCTACACCTCGGGCACCACCGGGCCGCCCAAGGGGGTCATGCTGTCGCACGAGAACCTCGCCTGGACGGCGGCGTGCGCGCAGCAGATCACCGAGATCTCCTCGCGCGACGTGGCCCTGTCGTATCTGCCGCTCTCGCACATCGCCGAGCAGATGTTCACCATCCACGGGCCGATCACCGGGGGCATGAGCGTCTACTTCGCGGAGTCGATCGAGAAGGTGCCGGACAACCTCAAGGAGGTCCGCCCCACGGTGTTCTTCGCCGTGCCGCGCATCTGGGAGAAGTTCCACGCCGGCATCAGCGGCAAGATGGCCCTCGCCGACGACAAGAAGAAGAAGCTCCTCGGCTGGGCGCGCGGGGTCGGCACCGCCGCCACCGCGCACAAGGCCTCGGGCAAGCCGCTGCCGCTCGCCCTCGCGGCGCAGTACAAGCTCGCGAGCAAGCTGGTGTTCAGCAAGCTCAAGGCCGCGATCGGGCTCGATCGCGCGCGGGTGTGCGTGAGCGGCGCGGCCCCCGTGTCGCGCGAGGTGCTCGAGTTCTTCGCCTCGCTCGACATCATGGTGAGCGAGGTCTACGGCCAGAGCGAAGACACCGGCCCCACCTCGTTCAACCGCAACGGCAAGCTGCGCTACGGCACGGTCGGCCCGGCGATCCCCGGCGTCGACGTGCGCATCGCCAAGGACGACGAGATCATCGTCCGCGGCCCCAACGTGTTCCTCGGCTACTACAAGGAGCCCGAGGCCACCGCGGAGACGCTGGTCGAGGGCTGGCTGCACTCGGGCGATCTCGGCCGCTTCGACGACGACGGCTTCCTGCAGATCACCGGCCGCAAGAAGGAGATCATCATCACCGCGGGTGGCAAGAACATCGCCCCCAAGAACATCGAGGCCTCCCTCAAGAACCACCCCTTGATCAACGAGGCGGTGGTGATCGGCGATCGCCGCAAGTACCTGACCGCGCTGGTCACCCTCGACGCGGACGCGGTGGCCGCGTTCTGCAAGGACCGCGGCCTCGACGCGGCGCGGGCCCACGAGCTCGCCGAGATCCGCGCCGAGGTGCAGCGAGCGGTGGACACCGCCAACGAGGAGCTGGCGCGGGTCGAGCAGATCAAGAAGTTCGCCGTCCTCGCGCGCAACTTCGGCGTGGACACCGGCGAGCTCACCCCGACGCTCAAGGTGAAGCGCAAGAAGGTCAACGAGATCTGGGGCGCCGAGATCGAGGCGCTGTACCCCGAAGGCGACGGCTAGCCTCGGTCGGCCCAGCTCCTCGTTGGCGGGGTCAAGGTCACCGCCACGACCCGGGCCGAGGCGAGCTGGCTCTCGTCGTCGTCGCCGGCGACCGGGGCGGCCTCGCCGAGCACCCGCGCGTGGCCGAGGAGCTCCCGCGCGCGGGCGACCAGCACCGCGTACCGCTCGTCGATGCGGAACACGCTCGCGTGCTCGTGGCAGCTCTGGTCGAAGTCGGCGTCGGCCTCCCGGAAGCGCTGCAGCGCCCGCGCGAGGGGCTGGGGCAGGGCCAGCGCCAGGGCCTTCGCGCGCGGCCCCGCCGACGAGGTCGGGGGCGTCGAGGGGCGGGAGCGAGGTTGGCGCGAGACCATCGCGGTACAGCGTGCGATGCTTCGGCCCCGATGCGCAAGATTCCGCCGTACGCGGAGCACATCCCGCTCTACCGACTGGTCTCGATCCCCTGCCTCGGTTGCAAGGCCCGGCGGTGGGCCGAGCTCGTGAACCCCCCCGCGGGCGTCCGCGTGCCGCCCACCCTGCCGTTCCCGGGGCAGGTGGCCAAGTGCCTCGTGTGCGGCCTCCTGCACGCCGACAAGAACGGCTGGGTCGGTCCGTAGCCGCTACGCGGAGCGATTCCGTGCGCTGCCGACGTCAGTGGCTCCTCGCGTGCACGGCGAGGCGCCACGAGTAGAAGACCGGGGCGAGCGCGCCGAGCACGAGGACGACGACCGCGGGCGCCGTGCCGAACAGCACCTCGAGGGCCAGGCCGAGGAGCGCCGAGCCGACGAAGGTGAAGCCGGCGAAGCGGTGGGTCTGCGCCCAGTTCTCGTCGGAGGTCAGGGTCCACGGCGTGCGCACGCCGATGAACGGGTTGCGGCGCACGCGCGGCATCACGAGGCCGAGCGCCAGCCAGGCGATCGAGAGGAGGACCACGAGCCCGAGCAGTCGCCCGCCGGGCTGCAGGGCCGCGCGGAGCATCAGGAGCTGCAGCGCCGAGAGCAGCCCCACCACGACGAGCCCCACCAACGCCGTCGGAGACTTGTCGAGGCGCTCGCGCTCCCCGCGCGGGACCAGCCAGCGCCCGTAGCGGACCGTGGCCCAGGTGAGCAGGGTCGCGGCCGGCATCAGCCAGGCGCCGATCGCGCGCGACGCGAAGCCGTCGGCCACGCCGTGCACGTCGAAATGGATCGGCACCCGCGCGGGCAGGCGCGGGAACAGGAGCGCCGTGATCGCAGCGGTGCCGAGGGTGACGCCGAGCGAGATGCGGTCGAGCAACCGGGACATGGAGTGGTCTCCCTTCTGCGAACGCGCGCCAGGGCCGTTCGCGGACTTCTTCGGATCAGGAGTCGCTGGTGCGCACCGCGGGGCGCGCGAGGTCGAGCACGTGGCGCGCGAGGTCCTCGAGCGCGTTGGTCTGCAGCGTGTAGACGATGCTGGTGCCCCGCCGCTCCGAGCGGACGAGGCCCGCTTGCTCCAGCACCTTGAGGTGGTGCGAGATGGTCGGCTTCGAGGTGTGGAACTCCGCGGCGATGTCGCCCGCCGGCCGGGAGCCGTCGCGCAGGAGCGCGAGGATCCTTCGGCGGGTGTCGTCGGCGAGGGCCGCGAAGAGCGAGGGGGGCGGGGCCATGTTCGACAGACGTCTATTTAGACATCCGTCGAAGTTTGGCAAGGGCGCAGCCAAGTGGCTGGAAATATTATGTTTCGGAGCCCTCCGGCTCCACGGGCGGCGCGCCGGCAGGGTCGGCGGGGGGCGCGTGGCCCTCCGGAGCCGTGGCGAGGGCGTGCCCCTCGGCGGCGGTGTGCCCCTCGGCGGCGGTGTGCAGATGCGGATCGCCAGGCGCGTGGCTGTCCTGCTCGGTCCGCATGGAGGCCTCCTTCGAGCTCTCCCCCGCGCGGTCGAGGGCGAGCTTGAACAAGACCGGCCCCACCATCTCGTTGATGGCCACGGTGGCGAGCGCGAGCGAGCGGAAGTAGGTCCCGAACGAGGGGAAGTTGCGCTCGACGACCGCCGACATGCCGAGGGTGAGGCCGGCTTGGGAGACGAGGGAACCCCAACCCCACCGCCGTACGACCGGACCGTCGTTGCTCAGCTGCGAGGAGAGGCGGTGCGCGGCGACGGAGACGAGGATGCGGCTCCCGGCGAGCACCAGGGCGACGATCCACAGGCGCTTGAGGAGCGGCACGTCGAGGTGGGCGCCGGCGGTGGCGAAGAAGATCACATAGACCACGCCGCCCGTCTTCTCGATCGCGTGCAGGAACACCTCACCCTGATCGGAGAGGTTCGCGACCACGAAGCCCGCCACCATGAAGGTGAGCAGCGCTTCGAAGCCGAGGTAGCGCAGCATCTCGCTCATGCCGAAGCCCAGCGCGAGGAGCACGAGCAGGAGTTGCTTGCCGACGAACCGGCAGTAGGCCGCGAGCACGAGGCCGAGGGTGGTGCCGAGCGCCACCGAGCCCAGCATCTCGTGCCCGAGCTCCTTGAACACGGCCAGCGAGATGGTGGAGCCCGCCTCGACCAGCGGGCGCGCCACGGCCATCGCCACGGCGAGCAGCACCACCACGACGATGTCGGAGCTGAGGACGAACGCCAGCGAGAAGGTGGCCACCGGGCCCTTGGCGCGGGTCTGGGAGAGCACGCCGAGGAGCGCTGACGGGCTGCGGCTGACCGCGAGGGTGCCCCACAGGAGGCCGACGCCGACGATCATCGTCGACGACATGCCCTTGGTGAACGGCATCAACGGACGCGCGGCGACGAAGACGCCCGTCATCACGACGGCCACGAGGGTGGTCTGGGCCAGGGTCGCCCACGCGAGGCTGCGCAGCACCTTCTTGAGCACCTCGAGCTTGAGCTCGGCGCCGCCGGCCAGCGCGATGAGGGCGAGGGCCAGCGTGTTGACCTGGGAGAGGTTCTCGACCGTCTCGTGGTCCACGAGGTGGAGCACGTGGGGCCCGGCGAGGATGCCAGCGCCGAGATAGCCCGTGAGGTGCGGGACGCCGAGCGGCTCGAGCACCTCGCTCGCGAGGGTGCCCGCGAGCAGGAGGAAGCCGGTCGCCACGATGGTGTCGAGGGTGCCGTGGGAGTCGTGGCTGACGTGGGTCGCGCCCCACAGCATGGCGTAGACGCCGACGAGGACGACGAGCTGGACGAGCCGCGTGCCGACCCCCTTGGGGCTTCCACCACCGCCGCTCACGAGGGGGCTCCTTCGCTCGGGTCGTGGTGCTCGTCGTGCTCGGGATCCGGCTCCTCGTCGTGGGCCGGCTCCTCCGGCGCGGACACGGGGGCCGGTTCGACGATCTCACCTGCGCCGGCGAGCACACGACGCAAGGCGAGCGGCCCGGCGAGCTCGCCCGCGAGGGTCACGGCCACGGCGGTCGCGAGGACGGTGTCGCCGACGGCCCCCGGGAAGCGCAGGGCCAGCGCGAGGCCGATGCAGATGGTCATGCCGCCCGAGGAGACGAGGCCGAGGCCGAGCAGCGGCGGCGCGCCCTTGGCGACGGGCTGCGAGCCACGCAGGGCCACGCCGACCATGAACTTGGCGCCGAAGCGGAGCAGCAGGGCGATCGGGATGAGGAGCCCGAGCCGGCCGATGTTCGAAGGATCGATGCGCGCGCCGGCGAGGACGAGCGCGGGCATCATGACGGCCCGCTCGGTCGTGGCGACCATCTGCTGGATGTCACGGCGGTGACGAGAGCCGACGGCGATCGTGGCGCCGAGCGAGAACATCGCGGTGATCGCCGCCAGATCGAGGCGAGCCGCGAGCCCGATGGTCATGAGCGAGGTGCCGAGGATGGTCCCCCAGCTCTCGCCGGTGCGGAGATCGCGCGCGAGCAACGCCGCGGTGGCCACCCCGAGCATCACCCCGACGACCACCGTGGCGCCGGCCCAGCCGAGCGGCGGGAGGTGCACGGTGGCGTGCGCCGGGGGCCGCAGCGAGTAGAGCAGCGCGAGCGCGGCGATGGGCACGATCTCGTCGGACTGGGAGAGGTCGGAGAGCAGCTCGGTGAGCGGGCCCTTGGCCTCGTAGCGCTCGACCACCCACTGGATCGCGAGGCGGGTCGTCTCGGCGCACGCGGCCCCGATGCCGCCGGCGAGCAACAGCCGGGAGGAGGTGTCCATGGTCGCGACCAGCGGGACCGCGAACCACACCCCGACCGCGACGATGCCTCCGCAGAGGAGGGAGAGCGCGATGCCGGCGAGCATGCGCGCGAGCGGCACGCGGCGGTCGTCGACGTGGCCGTAGCCGAGCCCGATCGAGAGCGCGAGCCAGCCCGTCGCGACGTACAAGAGCGGGTCGAACGTCTCGAGCGAGGAGCGGGTGACGGCGCCGAGGACCAGTGGGCCGGCGATGATCCCGAGCACGATGAGCTCCGAGCCCGAGGGCAGGCCGGCGGTCGCGCGGAGGCCGCGACCCGAGGCGAGGAAGCTCCCGAGATAGCTCAGGAGCAAGAGCGCCATCAGGACGACGATGGTGTTCACGGGCCCCCAGCGCGGGCGCGGCGGCCGAGGCCGATGCCCTCGCGGGCCAGCGCGTCCGCCAGCAGCGAGGTGAGCTGCACGGTCGTGGTCACCCCGAGGGGCACGATGCGCGGATCGTGCATGCCAGGGATGGTCATGCGCGGGAGACCCGGCATCGACAGGGGAGGGATGGAGGGGTGCTTCTCGCGCTCGGGCGCGCCGTGGGGCAGCGTGGCCACGCGCGTGCTCGCGAGGCGGGCCGGCGTCCGGGTGCGCTTGCCCGTCGGCGACACCATCGGGCCGAGCAGCTGGGTCGCGACGCCGAGGGTCACGCGGTAGAGCGCGCCGTCCGCGTCGATCGAGGTGAGGTCGACGCGCACGTTGGTGCCCACCTTGCGCGCGGCCTCGCTGAGGACGTCGCGGACCTTCACCTGCTCGGCCTTCGGATCCACCACGAGCTCGATGGCGACCACGGGCGAGGGGCCCATCACCCGGGTGGGGTGCCAGAGCGACAGCACGTGGGGCACGCGCACCTCGCAGCCGTGCTCGTCCTCGAGGTGGACCTCGAGCAGGCTCACGGCGCGCACGCGGCCGGTGCGGCCGCCCACCTCGACGAAGTCCCCCGGGCGCAAGCGACGGTCGAACACCACGAGGGAGCCGACCACCCCGCACGCGATGACCGGCGTGGCCGAGAGCCCGAACGCCGCGAGGATGGCGATCCCCGCGCGCGAGAGGGCGCCGTCGTCGGTGCCGGTGAGGAGCGGCGCGGCGAGCACGATGGCGGCGACCACGATGCCGATGCGGACCAGGATGCCGACGGGGTGCGCGAGATCCTGCGGGACCCAGTCGAGGGTGGTCTCGCCGCGCGCGACGCCCGCGAAGAACACGGCCGTGAAGCGCACGAGCAGCACGACCGCCAGCGCGGCGATGGCGAACACCACCGCCATCGGCAGGCCGGTGCCGAGCCGCGTGAGCAGCCCCGAGAGGGGCCCGAGGACGAGCGACGTGAGCCGGTCGGTGTAGCCCTTGGTCGCGTCGAACAACGACAGCGCGAACAGGAGCCAGGCGTAGAGCACGCCGAACTGCAGGATGCGCTTGCCCGCATCGATGGCCAGCGTGGCGACCGCCTCGAGCGCCGCCGGCCGCATGAGCTCGATGCCGCCGAGCCGCACGCTCGGCATGCGCTCGGGGTTGTCCTCCACCCAGTTCTGCGCGCGGCCCGCGAGCTCGCTGGCCTTGCCGAGCAGCAGGAAGGCGATGAGCGCACTGAACACCACGAGCGAGAAGCCGAAGACCGTGTTGGCGATCTGGCTGCGCTTCTTCTCCTGGGAGAGCGCGGACTGGACCTTGGTCGTGAGGTCGGCGGCGTAGGCCTCGAGGGTCGCGGCGCCCGCGGCCTGTGCGTCGGCCTCGTCGACCTCGACGATCGGGGTCTTGCCGGCGTAGACGATGGCCACGCCCTTCTCGAGGACGTAGCGCACGTCGACCGGCTCCTTGCCCGCGGCGTCGAACGCGCGCTCGAGGGCGTGGCTCGCGTGCTTGGCGCGCTCGCTGGCGTTCTTGCCGAACAGCCCGAACACCTTGCGGTCCTTGATGCGGACGGCGAACTCGGCGCCCTTGGGGGCGCTGGAACCCGATGCCGAAGGGGCCGCGCTCGCCGACGGCGCGGGTGGCGCTTCGGAGACGCGCGACGGCGGCGCGCTCGGTGCGCTCGGCACCGGTGCACTCGGCGCTGCTGCCGTGGACGGCGTCGGCTCCGGTTGCTGGGCGCGAGGGTCGTGTTCGTCGGCGCGCGCGAAGGCGCTGCTCGCGAAGAGGCCCGCGAGCACGAGGAAGACTGCGAGGAGCCGTCGCATGCAGCCGACCAACGTACCGAACGAATGGTCACTGCCGGAAGAGGTTTGTCGGAGACCTTGCGCCAGATCGCCTTCGCGCGCGGATAGGTCAGGCGCTGCCGCGCTTGGTGCTCATGAAGCCGAGCGGCGCGACACCGGCCCGATCGAACGCGGCCTGCCAGCGCTCGGCCACGGGCACGTCGAACACGATGGCCTCGTCGAGCAGCGCCGTGGGGAGCCACGAGCCGTGGCTGATCTCCTCCTCGAGCTGGCCTGGGGCCCAGCCGGCATAGCCGAGGTAGGTCGCGTACTTCTCGGGGCCGTCGTGCCGACCGATCGCGGCGAGCACCTCGCGCGACTGGGTGACGGCCACCTCGTCGGAGAGGCGGATCTCGCCCTCGCGCGCCTCGGCGGAGGGGCGGTACACGATCCAGCCGATCTCGGGCTGCACGGGCCCGCCGAGCCGCACCGGCTCGTCCCGGCCCGCGGTGTCGGTCTCGAGGCCGAGCTGCTCGAGCAGATCGCCCACCGAGGCGACGGTCTTGGTGCCGTTGATGACGAGACCGAGCGCGCCCTCTTCGCCGTGCGCGACGAGGAGCACCAGCGACCGCTCGAAATTCGGGTCGTTGAGCGGCGGGGTCGCGATGAGGAACCCCGGTGCGAGCGGCCGCGACATGATCGAGGCGTACCTCAGGCTAACGCTTCCGTCGACCGTGCTCGTGCGCGGGCTTCTCGAGGGGGGCTCGGCCCACCGCGTGGGTGTGCCCGCCGTCCTTGCCCGGCGGCCCGTGCGCGTGGTCCGCGGACCCATGGAAATGCGCGCGCGAGGCCTCGGGCACCGGCACACCGGTGAGGGTCAGGCGGCCGTGCATCACCCCCTTCTCGGCGACGATGCGGTCGGCGGCGTTGCGCAACAGCGCGGCCTCGCCGCGCATGACCACGACCTCGAGGCAGTGGTCGTGGTCGAGGTGCACGTGCAGGGCCGAGACGACGTGGTGCCCGAGCTCGTGCTGGATGTCGGTGAGGCGCTCGGAGAGCTCGCGCACGTGGTGGTCGTAGACCAGGGTGAGGGTGCCGGTGACCTGCGCGTAGGGGTCGTCGACCTGCTCGACGAGGTCCGCGCGGATGAGGTCGCGGATGGCCTCGCTGCGGTTCTCGTAGCCCTTGGCGGCGACCCGCGCATCGAAGCGCTCGAGCAGCTCCTGGTCGATGGCGATGCCGAAGCGGACGAGGTCCGACATGGCGGGGAGCGAACCCGACCGTCGCCGGCCCGTCAACGGGTGTTGACGCCGCTCTAGCCCAGGTTTCCTCTCCCGCGCCGATGTCCACCGAAGCCGCGCCCCCGATGAAGCACCCGAAAGGGCTCAAGTTCCTCTTCTTCACGGAGATGTGGGAGCGCTTCAGCTACTACGGCATGCGCGCGCTGCTCGTGCTCTACCTGGTCAACTACCTCGAGTGGCAGCCGGGGCGCGCCTCGGGCGTCTACAAGTGGTACACGAGCCTCGTCTACCTGACGCCGCTGCTCGGCGGCTTGCTCGCCGATCGCCTGATCGGCCTCCGCGCGGCGATCGTCACCGGCGGCGTGCTCATGGCCATCGGGCACTTCCTGATGGCGTTCGAGCCGCTGCCGTTCTTCTACTCGGCACTGGCGTTCCTGATCCTCGGCAACGGGTTCTTCAAGCCCAACATCTCGACGCTCGTCGGCAAGATGTACACGCCCGACGATCCACGTCGCGACGGCGCGTTCACCATCTTCTACATGGGCATCAACCTGGGCGCGTTCGCGGCCCCGCTCGTCTGCGGGTTCCTCCGCAAGCAGGTGCACTTCCACGCGGGCTTCGCGGCGGCCGGTGTGGGCATGGTCATCGGCCTCGTGGTGTTCCTCGTCGGCCAGAAGCAGATCCTCGCGGACGTGCACGCGGCCGGCAACGACGTGTCGGTGAAGAAGGCGTCCCCCAAGGCCGAGGCCTCGGACCCGGCGGCCGAGCTCGTCGGCGACGAGAAGCTGCCGGGCGCCGACGGCTTCGCCGGCCTGATGTCCAAGCTGTGGCCCATCCTCCTGTTCGCCATCGCCATCGCCGCGCCGGCGGTGATGATCCATGGCTACTACCGCGGGCAGTCGAAGCTGCTCGGCGTGCTCATGCCCACCCTCTACGCCCTCATCGCGGGCTGGATGGGCCTCAACCTGCTCCGGATCAAGGGCGCTTCGCGCGACAAGAGCACGGTCATCTTCATCCTGTTCATGTTCACCGTCCTGTTCTGGATGGCGTTCGAGCAGGCCGGCAACGCGCTCAACATCTGGGCCGACGCCAACACCGACCTGCACGTCTTCGGCTTCGCCTACACCGCCGAGGCGTTCCAGTCGGTCAACCCGCTCCTCATCTTCACCCTCGCGCCGCTGTTCGCCTGGTTCTGGACCATGCTCGCGCGGCGCTCGATCCACCTCGCGACGCCGGCGAAGATGTTCATCGCCATGGTGTTCATGGGGCTGTCGTTCCTGGCCATGGTCGGGGGCGCGATCTCCGAGAACCGCACGGTGACCACGGTCGCCCAGGTGGAGCTGCCCGCGGGGCTCGACGCGGCCAAGGTCGGCGCGTTCCACGCCGGCCGTATGTCGTACGACGCCAACGCCAAGACCCTCTCCGTCCGCGGCGTGCTCCCGCCGTTCGCCGTCACCGAGGCGCTGCGCTCCACGGTGCAGAAGGCCTACCTCGACGAGCTCGGGGCGCTCGAGAAGGCGGCCGGCAACGCGACCAAGAAGCAGCCGGTCTCGGTGCAGCTGCACCCGCCGGCCGACTTCGCCTTCCCGCTCGACCAGAAGGCGATGGACGATCAGGGCGTGAAGTGGGACGCGGCGAGCGCCACGGTCACCGTGACCAAGCCCACCGACGAGCGCTTCGTCGGCGCCCTCACCAACGCCGGCGGCGACAAGAAGTGGCGCGCCGTGCTCGAGGACCTCGCCAAGAAGTCCCAGGCCGCGCGGGTCTCGGGCATCTGGCTCCTCTTGTCCTATTTCCTCGCGACCCTCGGCGAGCTGTGTCTTTCGCCGGTCGGTCTCTCGATGGTCACCAAGCTCGCGCCGCCGCGGTTCGCGTCGCTGTTCATGGGCGTCTGGCTGCTCTCGAGCTCGGTCGCCCAGTATGTGGGCGGCAGCATCGGCGAGAACTGGGGCGTCTGGACGCCGACCTACTACTTCAACGTGTTCGTCGCCACGAGCGCGGTGGGCGCGGTGCTGCTGTTCATCCTGGTACGGCCGATCAAGCGCCTCATGCACGGGGTGGACTGACGGCGCACACCGAGGGGCTAGAACGCCCAGCCGACGGCGAGGTCGCCGAGGAGCGCGAAGGTCTGGTCCTCGTCGGCCGGCTTCGCGCCACCGCTGCCGAGGCGGGCGCCGATGCCGATCTGCGAGTCCACGATCCAGCGGTTGCGGAACGCGTACTTGAACCCGAGCAGCGGGCCCGCGAGCACGCCGGGCTGCACGCCGCTCGTGCGCAGGGTCATGCTGGCGTCCCCCGCCCGCGACAGGAGGCCCGACACCCCGAGGTGCACGCCGCCGTCCTCGAAGTCGCCGGCGATGTACCACTGCACCGAGAGCCCCACCTGGAACAGGGGGGTGCGCGTGTCCTCGCCCGTCGAGATGCGGACCGGCGCGCGGCCGTAGGCGAGCGAGAGCGTGGTCGAGATCGAGTCCGACACGCGGATCTCCGCCGCGAGCGCGCCGGCCGGGATCAGCAGACGCAGCGGCAGCCACTCGATCACCACCCGCTTGGGGGATGGGGCCTCGGCTTGCTCCTGTTCGCTCGCGAACGCGCGGGGCTTGTGCTGCACCGGCGGGGGCGCGGCCTCGGGGATCTTCGGCGAAGGAGCCTCGGTGGGTGCCGGCTCCTCCGCGGGAGCCGGCTCCTCGGCGTGTGCGAGGGAGGCGTGCGCGACGAGCGCGAGCGTCAGGGCGAACCCGGCCGTCGCGCGCATCGTCCTCAGTTCTCGTCGCTCACGGCGAGCTTGCGGCAGAAGAGCAGCGCGTCGACCCGCTGCTCGCCGACCCGCAGGTGCTGCCGCAGGAGCCCGGTGCGTCGGAAGCCGGCAGCCACGAACGCCGTCGCGAGGCGCACGTCGTCCACCGGCGACAGCGCGAACGCGCAGACGCTCTGGTTCTGCTGCAGACGGTCGCAGACCGCGCCGAGGGCGGCGGCGAGGAAGTTGCGCTCCTTGTCGTCGCGCGGAGAGGTGAGCACCTCGAGGAAGGCGTTGCCGTAGCAGCGCTGGATCTCGGCGCCGATCACCACCTCTTGCCCGCGCTGGCTCACGACCAGATCGTCACGGGTGACGTCGCGGCCGAAGGCCTCGAAGCCAGTCAGGGCGCGACCCTCCTTGGTGGCCTTCTCGATCCGCTTGTGCGTCTCGGCCTCGGAGAGCGGCGTGAGCTTGAGGGGGCCGGCGCCGGGGGTGAGCTCCTTGGCGAGCTTGCGGGCCTGCACCATGGTCTTCTCGGCCTGCGCGGAGGCGACGGGGCTCGGCAGCTCGTCGTCGTCCTCGGGCTCCTGGTCGAGGCCGAAGGCGCCGATGCTGAACACGCCGGACTCACCGATGCGCGGCGGGGCACTCGGGCGACGCTCGCGCGGCGCGGGCGCGTCGGCGGCGGGCACGACGCAGCCCATGATGAAGGCGTCGCTGCGCTTGTAGAAGCCGGCAATGTTCCCCTCGCGCGAGAAGCCGAGGCGGGCCCACGTGGCGCACTCGTCGCGCTCCACGAGGACGATGATCTTGTCCATCTGTTCGCGACGCGCGATCGACTGGACGAACACCTTCTTGGCCGGCGAAGCCCCGGCGCGGAAGTCGATGACCCGCATGGTCCGCGCGCGGCGATTGACCAGCAGACACAGCGAGACCACGTCGTTGCGGACGAAGACCTCCTCGCCCCGCGCTCCTTCGTGACTGGGCGCGTGGGCGCGCTCCTTCTGTGCACCCTTCTGCACGAGCGTCTTCGCCGTGACCTTCGTGCCGACGGCGGCACGCAGCTTGGTAGCCATCCCCGTTACCTCCCCTGTCTACGCGCCCGTGCGTACTCCGGAGGGCGCCGGAAGTCATAGAGGTTTTCCACCGGTTGCTCCGTCGCAAACAGTGCTTTCCAGGTGTTCAGCACTGTTCGGCGCGCAGCCGGCGCTCAGTCGGGGGGCGACACGCGGAGCGCGGCCCAGACCTCGGCGAGGCGACCGCGCGGGACCGAGACGCGGGTGGGCATGCCGCCCGACAGACCGAGCAGGGCGAGGAAGTCGACCCCGCTGTCGAAGGGGGCCGCGAGCGCGATGGTGTCCCCGTCGGCGACGACCGCGATCGTCTCGCGCTCCTGGCCGAGGAGGAGGAGGAGCGTCTTGTCGTAGGAGCGACGGCGCGCCGTGGTCACGTCCACCCAGGCCACCCCGTGCGGGTGTCCGGTGATCCGAGCGAACCCGTGGGCGAGCCGGCGCGCCTCCTCTTCCTGCGCGGCGTACTCGCTGGCGGCGGCGTCGAGGGGGACCCAGAGCGTGCTGTCGGAGAGGCCGGTGGCGAGGTGGCGGACCACCAGACCGAAGAGGCCCTCGTCGTTGGGCCGGCCCCGGAGGGCGCGGTCGAAGCGCTGACCGATGGGGCCGGGCTTGCCGACGCGGGTGTCGATGGCCCGCGCGTCCTCGTCGGCGCCGGCGTAGGGCTCGAGCCCACCGCGGAGCCACTTGGCGGCGGAGCACAACCCGTCGAAGTCCGTGTGGCAGCAGATCGTGTCGACGGCCCCGACCCGGGCGACGAGCTCAGGTGTGACCATCTCGGGGCAGGCCGGGTGCTCCTGCTTGGTCGAGAGGACGAAGCGCGGATCGGCGCGGAAGTCCGCGTGGCGCGCGTGATCGTGGTGATCGACCCAGGCGGCCAGGCGCGGGCCTAGATCCTGGATGAAGCGGAGTGTGGTCTTCTCGAAGTTGCCCGCTTTCCCGCTGGATTCGCCGCCCGTGTCGTAGGCGAAGGCCACGTCGAGCACGACGACTCGGCCGTGGAGGTCCCGCGCGCGAGGGAGCTTGCGAGGGGTGCCGAAGGCGATGCGCGCGGCCGCGGCGATGGACGACATGTCGGTCCTTCGTAGCCTGGTGCGCCACCAGGCGGAAGCGCGTCGAGGCCCGCTGCGGGCGTGTTACGCTCGGAAAGGAGCATGTCGGCCGCCCAGGATCCCGCACGAGGGAGGACCACCGTGCCGGCCCCGCCGATGCCGGAGGGGTCGACCGATGCCTCGCCGAGCCGAGCGAGCGCGGCGCCGGGTCCGGTGCCGGCGGAAGATCCCATCCTCGGCACCACCATCGCCGGCCGCTACCGGGTCGAGAGCCGCCTCGGCGAGGGTGGCATGGGCTCGGTCTATCGCGTCGAGCACACGGCGATGCGCAAGAAGCTTGCGCTCAAGCTCCTGCACCGGGAGATGACCCGCCAGCCCGAGATGGTCGCCCGGTTCGAGCGCGAGGCGCTGGCCGCTGCCCACATCGAGCACCCCAACGTGGCGGGGGCGACCGACTTCGGCAAGCTCGACGACGGTCTGTGCTTCCTCGTGCTCGAGTACGTCGAGGGCGTGAGCCTGCGCGCGCTCGTCGAGAAGGGGCCGCTCGATCCCCGCCGCGCCGTGCACATCGCCCGCCAGATGCTCAGCGCGCTCCGCCGCGCCCACGAGCTCGGGATCGTGCACCGCGACCTCAAGCCCGAGAACGTGCAGCTCGTCGAGAAGGACGGCGACCCCGATTTCGTGAAGGTGCTCGATTTCGGCATCGCGCGGGTGCCCATCGGCAGCCTCACCGGGGGTGAGGAGGGCACGAGCCTCACGCGCTCCGGGATGGTCTACGGCACCCCGGAGTACATGGCCCCCGAGCAGGCGCTCGGTCAGGAGGTGGACGGGCGGAGCGACCTCTACTCCACGGGCGTGATCCTGTTCGAGATGCTGGCGGGCAAGCGCCCGTACGACAACAAGGACAAGGTGGCCCTGCTCGGTCAGCACGTGGCCGGAGTGATCCCGAGCGTCCGCGAGCGGATGCCCGACCAGCCGATCACCGAGGCGCTCGACACCATCGTTGCGCGCCTCATGGCCAAGAGCCCGAGCGAGCGCTTCGCCAACGCCGCCGAGGCGATCGAGGCCTTCGACTCGCTGGATACCGAGCCGCCGCGCAGCATCACGATGTCGGTGACCCGCTCGCTCTCCCAGGCGACGCCCAACGAGCAGACCATCGGCGCCACCGCTTCGCGCCTCGCGCTCTCCGCCGACCGCGCCCCCGCCCGCAACCTCTGGATCGGCGGGGCCCTCGGCCTCGTGGCGTTCGTCGTCCTGCTGGTCGTGCTCCTCGGGCGCGGCAAGAAGCCCGACGACGAGAGCACGACCGCGACCAAGAAGACCAAGCCGACCAGCACCCTCACCGCCGATCCGACCGGCACGCCGCTCGCGCCGGCCCCCGATCTCAAGCCCCGCGTCCAGGCCGCGCTGGGCAAGGTCACCGCGGGCGACGTGGAGGGCGGCCTCAAGGAGCTCGAGGCGCTCGGCAAGGAGGGCAAGGGCGACCCGGTCGTGCAGATCGCGCTCGGGCAGGCGTACCTCAAGGCCAAGCGCCCGGTCGACGCGCTCGCCGCGGTGAAGCAGATGGTGGTCGCCCACCCCGAGGCGGCGACCGAGGCCGCGCTCGACCCGATCTTCGACGAGGCGCTGGCGCAGCCGGTGGCGGTCGACGCGGCCTTCAAGCTGCTCGAGAACGAGATGAAGGGCGCGGGCGGCAAGATCCTCTACCAGATCGCCTACGGCGGTCGCGGCCCGGGCTCGCTCTCCGCGCGGGCCAAGAAGTCGCTCGCCGACCCCGAGGTGCAGGCCTCGCTCACGCCGGCCCTCAAGGGGACGCTCGAGCTGCGCAGCATGCCGTTCGCGTGCAAGGACAAGAAGGTCGTGCTCGAGAAGTGGAAGGACCAGCTCGACTCGACAGCCCTGCCGGTGCTCAAGCCGCTGACCAAGACCACCGGGTGCGGGGGGTTCTTCAAGCGCGACGACTGCTGGCCCTGCCTGCGCGACGACCGGTTCCTCGAGAAGATCATCCAGGGCATCGAAGAGCGCTCGAAATCGAAGTAAAGGGCCGGGCATGGCGCAGGGCATGGATTCGCCGCAGGGCACGGTGTTGGACGACGACCGCTACACGGGCGAGGGCGAGGCGCCGGCGCTCGATCCGGTGGAGGCCGCGAAGATCCGCGCGGCCACCAAGGCGTGGCGCGAGGGGCCGCTCGCGGCGACCGAGAAGAAGCTCGCGCCGCGCGCCAAGGCCTTCACCACCTGGAGCGGCATGGAGGTCCCGGACCTGCTCACCGCGGCCGACGTGCCCGTCGACTACCTGCGCGACCTCGGCCTGCCGGGCGAGTTCCCCTTCACGCGCGGCGTGCAGCCCAACATGTACCGCGGGCGCCTCTGGACCATGCGCCAGTTCGCCGGCTTCGGCACCCCGCGACAGACCAACCAGCGGTTCCGCTTCCTCCTGCAAGAGGGCCAGACCGGGCTCTCGACCGCCTTCGATTTCCCCACCCTCATGGGGTACGACAGCGACTCGCCGCGCGCGCTCGGCGAGGTCGGCATGTGTGGCGTGGCCGTCGACACCCTCCGCGACATGGAGGTGCTCTTCGACCAGATCCCGCTCGAGAAGGTCACCACCTCGATGACCATCAACGGGCCGGCCATCGTGCTGCTCGCGTTCTACGTGGCCCTCGCCGACGTGCGGGGCATCCCGCGCGACAAGATCGGCGGCACGATCCAGAACGACTGCCTCAAGGAGTTCATCGCCCAGCACGCCTGGCTCGTCCCGCCGCGCCCCGCCATGCGGATGGTCTGCGACATGATCGAGTTCTGCAGCCAGGAGGTGCCGCGCTGGAACCCGGTGAGCATCAGCGGCTATCACATCCGCGAGGCCGGCTCGACCGCGGTGCAGGAGCTCGCCTTCACGCTCTACGACGGCCTCGAGTACGTGAAGTGGTGCGTGGAGCGCGGCCTCGACGTGGACAGCTTCGCGCCGCGGCTCTCGTTCTTCTTCGACGTCCACAACGACTTCTTCGAGGAGATCGGCAAGTTCCGCGCGGCGCGGCGCATCTGGGCCCGCGAGCTGCAGCGTCGGTTCGGCGCCAAGAAGCCCGAGTCGATGAAGCTGCGCACCCACGCGCAGACGGCGGGTGTGTCACTCACCGCGCCGCAGCCCTACAACAACGTCGCGCGCGTCGCGCTGCAGGCCGCCGCCGCGGTGCTCGGCGGCACCCAGTCGCTGCACACCAACTCGCTCGACGAGACCTACGCGCTGCCCACCGAGGAGGCGGTCACCATCGCACTCCGCACGCAGCAGATCGTGGCCGGCGAGACGGGCATCGCCAACACCATCGATCCGCTCGGCGGCAGCTACTTCGTCGAGTGGATGACCAACGAGCTCGAGCGCCAGGCCCTCGAGTACATCCGCAAGCTCGACGACCTCGGCGGCATGGTCTCGGCGATCGAGCAGGGCTATCCGCAGCGCGAGATCGCCGCGGCGAGCTACCGCTTCTCGCGGCAGATGGAGACCAAGGAGCGCGTGATGGTGGGCGTGAACGCCTACGCCCAGGAGTCCTCCTCGAACATCCCTCTGCTCAAGATCGACGAGGCGATCCAGCGCGAGAAGATCGAGGAGCTGCGCGCGTTCAAGGCGCAGCGCGACACCGGCAAGGTGGAGGCGGCGCTGGCCGAGGTGCGCGCCGCGGCCTCCTCGTCCAAGAACCTCATGCCCCCGATCATCGCCGCCGCGAAGGCCTGGTGCACCCAGCAGGAGATCTGCGACGTGCTGCGCGACGTGTTCGGGACCTACACCGACCCGGCCGAGTTCTAGCCGTCAGCGCGAGAGCGCCTTGAGGTTGAGCGGCCGACCGAACAGGTTGCGCTGCACGCCGGCCATGGTGAGGATCATCTGCCGGCGCAGGAACGGCAGCGCCGTCGCGATCGGGAACGAGAGGTCGCGCAGGTCGCCGAGCAGGGCGTGGTCGCTCTGGAAGAACGGCGTGAGCCAGCGGCTCGCGAGGCGGTAGAACAAGAGGTGGGCGCGCCGTCGCCGGCTGTACTCGGCGAGGGCCTCGCGGGTCGGCAGCGAAGACAGGCAGTCGGCGAGCACCATCGCGTCGTAGAGCGCGAGGTTCGCCCCCTGACCGAGCTGGGGCGACATTGCGTGGGCGGCGTCGCCCACGTAGACCACCGTGTCCTCGTGCCAGTGGGGCATCTCGACGTCGAAGTAGCTCGAGAACAGCAGCTGATCCTGGTGGGTGATCTGGTCGAGCAACGGCGCCGCCTCGGGCACCGCCGTCCGCACCTCGTCCTGGAACGCCGCGAGACCCCGCGCGCGGAACGCGGCGAGGCGATCGCCGCGGAGGCTGTAGAACAGGCTCAGGAGGGGCTGATCGCCATCGCCGGGGCCGCACCCCGTCGGCAGGAGGCCGACCAGGAAGCTCGTGCTGTCGACCACCTGGTGCAGGCGGTCGGGATAGGGGTGATCGCCCGCGTGCCCGACGAACCACAGCGCCCCCCACGGGTAGGGGCGGATCTCCTTGCCGAACGTGGTGTCGTCGCGCAGCGAAGATCGCGCGCCGTCGGCCACGATCACGAGGTCGTGGGCGCCGACTTCCACGCCGCCCTCGCGGCCCGGCGGCGCGAACAGCACCGTCTTGTCCCGATGTCGGGCGAGGTCCTCGACGGGGCAGCCGAGCACGAGTCGCGTGGCGGAGGCCCGCACGGCCGCGAACAGGTGCTCGAAGAGGGCGCCGCGGTGGATGCCGACGGCGTGCAGCTCGGGGTGGATCTCGGCGTAGTCGAGCGTGGTGAGCACGCGGCGGCGCGTCTTCACGCGGAGGCCGGCCATGCGCGCGCCGCGACCCACGATCGCGTCGTGCAGCCCGAGCCGCGCGAGCACGGCGAGGCCGGTGGGCTGGAGCATGATGCCCGCGCCGATCGGTCGTGGATCGAGGACGCGCTCGTAGACGGTGACGGCGTGGCCGGCGCGAGAGAGGAACAGCGCCGCCGCGCTGCCGGCGGTGCCCCCGCCGATGATCCCGATGTCGAGGCGCGCGCGCATCAGTACCGCGACGGTTCGTAGATGAAGTCGAGGGTGGGGTAGACGTCGACCGAGCGCACGGCCACCCGGTGCCACTTGCCGGCTTCGTCCTTGCGGACCTCCTGCCGGTGGTCGTCGTAGTCGTAGGCGCGCACGCCGAGCGCGAGGCGGGTGTGCCAGGTCAAGTGGAAGTCGAAGCCGCCGTGCGCTCCGAGGATCCAGGGCGACTTCTCGGGCTCGGGCGTGCCTCGTCCGAGGAACCAGCCGTCCAGGCCGACGCGGGCCCGGAGGTGCTTGCCGAAGCCCACGTCGTAGGTGACGCGGCCGTGCACACGGGTGCCGTTCAGCGCGGGGCCGAACAGGACCTCGAGCGGCGCGTAGCCGTCGAGGGGACGGGCGTCGTTCGGCCCGAGGGAGATCCCGATGGCGGTGTCGAGGGCGAGGGTCCACGACCGCTCGTCGCCGTGGGTCGCGAGGAGACCGACCGAGGGGACGACGAACCACCCGACGCGACCGCCGCCCTCTTCCCACTTCGGGAACAGGGCGCCCTGGGTGAGCCGCATCGGCACCGTCGGCACCGAGAGGCCCCAGGTGCTCGCGATCGACCAGAACTCTCCGTGGCGCTCCCGAGGACGGTGCGCAGAGTGACGCACCTTGATCTCCGCGTTGGGCGCGAGGGCGAGGAAGAGCAGCGGGTGGGTGGCCAGCTCGACGTCGTCACCGACGGGGATGCGCAGCGGATCGAAGAGGCCGATCGACCACTTCTCCACGGGGACCGCCGTGTCGCGCGCGTGCATCCTCTCGAGACCCCCCGAACCGCGGAGCGGGCCGGTGAGATGGATCTCCTGCGCGGCGGCGGTGGGCGCCAAGAGCAGCAGGCCGAGGACCAGCGGCCTCACGGCAGCACCCAGACGCCCACCACCGGCGCGTGATCGGAGAGCCAGAGTGGATCGCTCCGCACCCCCTGTCGGCCGCTCGTCTGCAGCACGTCGCCGTCGTGGAACGCACTGCCCTTGCTGGCGAACAGGTGATCGAGCGTGCGGTTCCAGAACCCCGGCTTGCCGGTCTGCGCGCTCACGTGCCCCGGCCCGAGGACTGTGTGCGAGTAGTAGCGGCGCTGGGCGTCGAGGGTGGTGCCGTACTGCGCGAGCGGGATCGCCGGGACGAACTCGTCGAAGAACGGCTGCAGGACCGCCGGCGTGTACGGAGGCTGCTCGAACTCGGTCCCCTTGGCCTTGTCGCTCTCGTCGTCGAACCCGGAGAGCTGGAGCGCGGTCGGGGGCAGCTCGTTGAAGTCGCCGCCGACGAGCCACGGGCGGGTCTCCTTCGCGAGCAGGTCGTGGATCTGGCGGATCTGCTTCTGCTTGGTGCCGTCCTGGTCGTAGGCCTCGGTGTGCACCACGTGGAAGGCGAGCTCGCGGTCGCCGACCTTCACGAGCGCCCGCCCGATCGCGCGGTGGATGTAGAACGTGGAGGTGAGGGCGCCCTGGTCGGTGCGATCCTCCTGCCGGATGCGCTCGGCGAACGTGATCGGGTACTTGGAGAAGATCGCGTTGCCGAGGTCCATCCGCCCGAGCCCTTCGCTCGGGATCCACCGCGAGGCCCAGGTCTGGAAGTAGGCGCCGTAGTTGAGGCGGGTGTGGTCGAGCACGTGCTGGACCATGTCCACGTACGCCGACCGCTTGCTGTTCACCTCGATCTCCTCGGTGAGGAGGACGTCGGGGTCGTACTCGTCGATCAGTCGCTCGATGGCCGCGAGGTTGCCGAGCACCTCGGTGCGGGTCATCTGCACGCGGTCGCCCCAGTAGTCGAACCAGAAGTCGATGCGCGCGGCGCCGTACTTCACGTTCCAGGCCATCACCCGCAGCTCGCGGGGCGCGGGGTTCGCGGGCGGCACGAGCGTGGCCCGCTCGAACACCGGCACCTCCTCGCGGTCGAAGTCGAAGCTCGCGGCGGGCGGCTCGCAGCCGGAGCCCACGGCGATCACGACGAGGCCGACGAACGCGAAGGACCGCACGGCCCGCGATCCTACACGTGAACGTGTACGATGTTGCGCCCATGTCCGAAGCCCGTGACCTCTGCGCGTTCCTCGACGCGAGTCCCTCCCCTTTCCACGCGGTCCTCGAGGCTCGCCGTCGCCTCCTCGCCGCCGGGTTCCGCGAGCTCTCCGAGCTCGACGCCTGGAGCCCCCGGCCCGGCGACGCTTGCTTCGTCACGCGCGCCGACGCCTCGCTGATCGCCTTCCGCGTGGGCGAGCCCGCGGCCGGGTTCCGCGTGATCGGCGCCCACACCGACAGTCCGAACCTGCGCCTGAAGCCCAACGCCGCCGGCGGCAAGGAGGGCTTCGCCCAGCTCGGCGTCGAGGTGTATGGCGGCGCGCTCCTGCACACCTGGCTCGACCGCGATCTCGGGATCGCGGGTCGCCTGGTGCTCGAGGATCTGTCGCGCCACTTCGTGCGCCTCGACGAGCCGCTGTGCCGGGTGCCGAGCCTCGCCATCCACCTCGACCGCGAGGTCAACGAGAAGGGCCTCGTGCTCAACCGCCAGCAGCACCTGCCGCCGATCTTCGCGCTCGGCGACGGCGAAGAGGCGGGCCGGCGCCTGTTCGCGCGGCTCGCGGAGAAGGCCGGCGTGGAGGCGGCGCGCATCCGCCGCTTCGACCTCGGTCTGTTCGACCTCACCCCGGCCGCGATTGGCGGCGAGGACGGCGCGTTCGTGTTCGCCGGGCGCCTCGACAACCTCGCCTCCTGCCACGCGGGGCTCTCGGCGCTGCTGTCCTCCACCGGCGGTGCGCTGACCCAGGTGGTCGCGCTGTTCGACCACGAGGAGGTGGGCTCGAGCTCGGCCCAGGGCGCGGCCGGCCCGTTCCTCGAGGACGTGCTGCGTCGCCTCTGTCCCCCCGAGTCGTTCTCGCGCGCCATCGCGGCGAGCTTCTGCGTCTCGGCCGACATGGCCCACGCGGTGCACCCGAACTACGCCGACCGCCACGAGCCGAAGCACATGCCCCGGCTCGGCCGCGGCCCGGTGATCAAGGCCAACGCGCAGCAGCGCTACGCGACGGACGGCCTCTCGGCCGCGCGCTTCGAGGCCGCGTGCCTCGCGGCGGGCTTCGCGCCCCAGGACTTCGTCACGCGGACGGACCTCGCGTGTGGCTCGACCATCGGGCCCATCACCGCGACGCGGCTCGGCATCCCCACGGTCGACGTGGGCAACCCGATGCTGTCGATGCACTCGTCGCGCGAGATGTGCGGAGCGGCCGACGTGCCAAGGATGGTGGCGGCGCTGGGCCAGATCCTCGCGCGGTAGGTCCGGTTGCTTCCGGGCGGAGCCGCTGGTAGGCAGTGAGAAGCTCGACTTCTCACTCGTCATGAGACCCACCAAGAACTCCGCCCGCGCCGCTCCCGTGAGCGAGGAGCCCACGCCACCGCGGCTCCTGAAGATGTCGGCGCTCGCGCGGTCGAGCGGCGTACCGGCCGCCACCATCAAGCACTACCTCCGGGAGGGCCTCCTGCCCGCGGCGGACGTGAAGACCGCGCGCAACATGGCGTTCTACGACCCGGCGCTCGTCGGGCGGATCCGGCAGATCAAGGAGCTGCAGCGCACCCACTTCCTGCCGCTCAGGGTGATCAAGGGCGTCCTCGAGGGCCGCGCCTCCGAGGACGACGACGCGGAGACCGCCGCGGCCATCCGCCGGGCCCTCGACTCGATGGCGCCCTCCGAGGTGCGCACGCGCGCCCAGCTCGTCGCCGGTGGCCTCCCCGAGCGAGAGCTCGTCTTCCTCGAGTCGCTCGGGCTCGTGGCGCCGGTCGAGCGCCACGGGATCGTCGCCTACACGGGCGACGATCTCGCGCTGTTGCGCATCCTCGGCTCGTCGCGCAAGACCGGGCTCACGCGGGAGATGCTGCCGCAGGAGATCCTCGGCTCGTACGTCGCCGCGCTCCGCGAGGTCGTCGAGATCGAGCTCCGCATCTTCCGGGAGGGTGTCGTGCCGCGCGCGGGCCAGGACCTGCCTCGCCTCACCGACGCGGCGACCCGGTTGTCGGAGCAGCTCGTCGTCCTGATCCGCAGGAAGATGCTGCTGCCGACGCTGGCCGCGATCGTCGCCGACCACGAGCGAAAGAAGGCCGAGAAGCCCCGCCGCAAGCGCGCGGCCCGGTCGAAGCGGGCGTCCTAGGCCGTCTACTTCCCTCCGAAATCGCGAGCCGCTAGGGTCCCGCGCCATGAAGCTCGACCAGCTCAAGATCATCGTCACCGGCGGAGGCCGCGGCATGGGCGCGCACTTCGCTCGTCGTCTGCACGAGGCAGGCGCCAAGGTCGCCGTGGGCGACGTCGACGAGGCGGGCCTCGCCGAGCTGCCGGCGGGCATCGCGCGTCGCCGGCTCGACGTGTCCAGCGAGGACGACGTGGTGGCGTTCGTCGCCTGGGCCGCCGAGCAGCTGGGT
This sequence comes from uncultured Polyangiales bacterium, assembly GCA_964624885.1. GTDB lineage: Bacteria > Myxococcota_A > Polyangia > Polyangiales > JADJMO01 > JADJMO01. Next base: position 40,610 of record CAZUZY010000002.1, read on the forward strand.
GGCCTCAACGGCCTGATCAACAACGCGGGCATCCTGCGCGACGGGCTCCTCGTCAAGAAGGACAAGACGACGGGCGAGGTCACCAAGCTCAGCAAGGCCCAGTGGGACGCGGTCATCGGCGTGAACCTGACCGGCGCGACCTTCATGGCGCGCGAGGTCGTCGCCCACGTCGCCAAGAGCGGCGAGAAGCCGGGCGTGGTGGTCAACATCTCCTCGGTCGCGCGCCACGGCAACCGCGGCCAGTCGAACTACACCGCGGCCAAGTCGGCGCTCGCCGCCAACACGGTCACCTGGGCCCGTGAGTGGGCGGCGTTCGGGGTGCGCTGCACGGCCGTGGCGCCGGGCATGGTCGAGACCCCGATGACCCAGGGCATGAACCAGAAAGCCCGGGATGCCCTCGTGGCCGCGATCCCCGTCGGCCGCATCGGCACGCCGGAGGATCTGTGGCTCGCCGTGAAGTTCTGCCTCGAGTGCGACTACTTCAACGGCCGCACCATCGACGTCGACGGCGGCCTCTCGATGTAGTTGCGACGGCGGGATAGACTCCGCGCCATGTCGGGTCTCGTCGGAAGGGCCGTCCTCGCCGGGGTGATCGCGCTCGCCGGGTGTTCGTCGAAGGACGCGCCCCCGGCGACCGCCGAGGACACGGGAGGCGAGGCGAGCGTCGCGCTGCCACCGTGGGCCATCGAGGCTCACGTCCTCGTCTCCGGGCACGACCCGGTGAGCGAGGACTGCCGCACCGGGATCTGTCGCCACAACGAGAACACCGACCTGCTCGTGTGGAAGGGCGCCACCTATCTGGTGCACCGCACCGCCATCAGCCAGGTCCTCGGGCCGAACAGCTCGCTGCGCATCTCGCGCACCACCGACGCGGGCAAGACCTGGGAGCCGCTCGCGACGATCCCCGCGCCGCTCGCCAAGCTCGGGCCCGACGACAAGGCCGACAAGGGACGCGACCTGCGTGACCCGTCGCTCTACGTCGTCGGCGACACGCTGCACCTCAAGGCGCTCACGCGGCTCCCGATCGTCTCGACGCGTGACGCGGGCGTCGACACCATCACCGTGCACAGCACCAGCACCGACGGCAAGACCTGGACGCCGCTCACCGCGATGGGCCCGCTCGGTCAGAGCTTCTGGCGCATCAAGAAGGCGCCGGACGGCAACTACTACAACGCGGCCTACGAGGACGCCGATCAGGCCGTGACGCTGTACTCGTCACCCGACGGCGTGACCTGGACCAGGGGCGCGACGGTGTGGAGCGCCGCGGCGGACACCCCGCTCGAGACGGAGATCGAGTTCTTGCCCAAGGGGAAGATGCTCCTCCTCGTGCGCATGGACGGAGACCCGGACAAGGCCGAATACCTGGACCCCGCGGCGCCGGGCGCGCGACAGCGGACGAAGGTCTGCTGGGCATCGCCGCCGTATTCGAAGGTCGACTGCCCGCAGGAGCTCACCAACGCGCGACTGGACGGCCCGGTGAGCTTCCAATGGAAAGGACGTTTGTTCGTCCTCGCACGCTCGCACCTTGCCGCAGTGAAGAAGCGGACGAGCCTGTTCGAGCTGAGCGGCGACCTCGACGGCGGGCCGCTCACGCTCAAGAACTGGGGTGACCTGCCGAGCGCGGGAGACACCGCCTACGCCGGTGTCGCGCCGGTGGACGCCAACCGCTTCCTCGTGACCTGGTACTCGAGCGACGTCGGCGACGACCCGAACTGGCTCTACGGCATGGCGGGCCTGACGGACGTGTGGCAGGGGACGCTCGATCTCTCGCGGCTGCCGTGACGGTCGGAGCGTGGTGTGCGCGCGCTGCGTGACAGACTTCCTTTCGTCATCCAGGACCGCGAAGCATCGCCGCGCGCGCTCCGCTTCCGCTGAGATTCGTCAAAAGCGCACGCGCATCGGTTGCGCGGCGGCCCGCCAGAAAGAGCGTTCGTTCGTGATTCTCACCCGTCGTTTCGTCTCGCTCTACGGCTGAGCACTGGCGACCCGAGGGAAAAACAAGGCCGTCGTCGGCGAGTGTTCCCTCGGTCTCCGCGACCGTGCGCCGGCACACCAAGTGCTTGGTGAGGAGCGCCAACGTGTAACCAGGCCCCTTTTCCGGAGCCATCGTCCGGAGCCAGCCAAGCGAGGATGCAAGCCATGCGTTTTCGCGAAGCTCTCGCGCAGCACAGGGCCCTCAGTCAAACCGAGAAACCAAGGATAGGTCCCCCTAAGGACCATTGTGCGACGCGAAGAAGTGTGCGAACAACGCCCCGCATCGAGTCCCAGTGCATGAGCCTCGAGAGCGTGGTTCCGAAGTAAGAAGCGCAAGCTGGAAGACGTGCGCGAGGGCTCGACGGGCCGCCTGTGACCCCAACCGAGCGCGAGCGAACAGCGGTCGCCGAAGACGATCGCTGGTGGACAGTTCGGCTTCAACCCGGCCGGCGAGGGCACCTCGCTCGAGCTAGCAGAGGGAGCATTCACTCCATGAAAAAGTATACGAAACCAATCTCGCTCAGTAGCTTCGGGCTGCTCGCAGCGAGCATGTTGCTGGTCAGCGCCTGCGAAGGCTCCGCCGGGGAAGCCGGCGCGGCCGGGGCACCCTGCTCGGTCAAGGCGAACACCGACGGCTCCTCCACGATCACGTGTCCGGACGGCACGTCCGTCACGGTGACCGGTGGCAAGGGCGACAAGGGCGACCCGGGCGACGCGGGCGCCAAGGGCGATCCGGGCGACTCGGGCACCTCGTGCACGATCGTCGACAACCCCGATGGCACCAAGACCATCACCTGCACCGACGGCACCAAGATCACGCTCTCGACCTCCACGGTCGACTACGCGCTGCTCTCTCCCGCCGAGAAGGAAGTCCTCGATCCCACGCTCACCATCGTGAAGGCGGACTTCCCGGCCGATGGCAAGCCGGTCCTGACCATGAAGGTCACCGACCGCAAGGGCATGCCGGTCAAGGGGCTCAACGCCCTCACCGACGGCGCGGGCATCAGCTGGCGCGCGGCGGTCCTCAAGCTCGAGCCGGGCTGCACCACGGGCACGGCGTGCGCGGGCAAGAGCGCGGCCGACACCTGGATCAGCTACATGGCCGCCAACGCGACCTCGAGCGCGAGCACCGAGTCGGCGTCGACCACCGCGGCGGCAACGGCGACGGCCGGTCTCCTCAAGGACAACGGCGACGGCACGTACACCTACACCTTCGCCAAGGTCATCAACGTCGAGGCGTCGGCCGGCACCAAGTACGAGGCCGACAAGACCCACCGCATCGCGGTCATCGCTTCGAAGTCGGGCAACCCGTTCCGCCCGATGAACGCCTACAAGGACCTCGTGCCCGCCACCGGCGCGGACATGACCGGCAAGAACGACAAGGTCAACGGCGCCAACTGCCTGAACTGCCACTCGGAGTTCCGCGGCCGCGCCCTCAAGTCGGCCGACTTCCATGGCGGCGCGCGCTACGAGACGCACATCTGCGTCGCGTGCCACAACGACCAGCGCAAGTACTCGAGCACCGGCGCCGTCACGGCGGAGCCGACCATGACCGCGAGCGCGACCACGCCGCCCACGTTCAAGTGGACCGGCAACGCGGCGGTGATCAACGGTGAGGCGGTCATCAACTGGCCGGTCTTCGTCCACAAGATCCACATGGGCGAGGAGCTCAGCCTCAAGGCCGATCGCGCCGGCGGCGGCGGCGGCTACTCCGCGGTCCAGTTCGACGAGGTCACCTACCCGCAGGACATCCGCAACTGCGCCAAGTGCCACAGCACGGCCGACAAGGCCGACAACTGGAAGAACCTGCCGAGCCGGCGCGCCTGCGGCGCCTGCCACGACGGCGTCTCCTTCGAGGCGACCCCGCCGGTCGGCCGCAAGGCCCACACGGGCGGCGCCAAGACCGACGACACCACGTGCACCCTCTGCCACACGGCGGCGGACATCACGGCCAAGCACATCCCGGTGACCCCGCCGGCGGCCATCACCACCGGCACCCTGCCGAGCTCCCCGGACGGCCAGTACGTCCAGTCGGGCTGGCAGTTCATCGGTGGCGCCAACAAGAGCTGCACCGTGGCTGCTCCGTGCACCTGCACGACGCTCAACCCGTGCCTGCCGAGCGCCAACAGCAACGCGGCCTACCTCGCCGGCACGGGCTTCGTCCCGACGGGCGCGGCCAAGATCACCTACGACGTCAAGGAAGTCCTCGTCGACGCGACGACCAAGAACCCGAAGATCGTCTTCAAGCTGCTCAAGGACGGCACGGACGTCGACTTCGGCACCTACGCGGCCGGCACCAAGACCGAGCTGATGGACGGCTTCGTCGGTTCGCCCAGCGCGTACTTCGCCTGGTCGCTCCCGCAGGACGGCATCGCCACCCCGGTCGACTTCAATGCGAGCGCCAGCGTCTACATCAAGGGCGCGTGGGACGGCTCCACCACGGGGATGACGCTCACGCGTGACAGCGCGACGGGCTACTACACCCTCACCGTGGGGACCGTGGTCCTCCCGTCGACGGCCAAGATGCTGACCGGTGGCATCGGCTACACGTACAGCATGACGAGCACCCAGCCGCTGACGCAGACCAGCGTGGCCGCGTACTCGTACTCCGCCACGACCAAGATGGGTGGCCTCATCGTGCCGGCGCCGAACGTCTGGAAGACCGCCACGGGCTACACCGCCCGTCGCGCGATCGTCGAGACGGCGCGCTGCAACAAGTGCCACGACGGCCTCGGCGTCGCGCCGACCTTCCACACCGGTCAGCGCAACGACGGCCCGACCTGCTCGTTCTGCCACAACCCGAACCGCGTCAACGGCGGCTGGGCGGTGAACGCGAAGGACATCATCCACGCCATCCACGGCTCCGAGAAGCGCACCGTGCCGTTCACCTGGCATGGTGAGATCAAGGCCTGGAAGGTCGCCTACCCCGGCGTCCTGAACAACTGCCAGCAGTGCCACGTTGCCGGCGGCAACGACTTCAGCACGACCGCGGCGACCAGCGCGCTGCCGAACATGCTGTACAGCACCGCCGCCACCGGCACCTACAGCAACGCGCCCACCGCGCCGGCGACCATCGGTCCGTTCATCGCGCCGTACGTCACGCCCGGCACGAACTACGGCAACGGCTACGCGACGTCGAACCAGACCACGGGCGTCCGCACCACGGGCACCCAGGGTGGCGTCGCCTGCACGCCGAGCGCGCCCTGCACCTGCACGACCACTGCGCCGTGCGTCTGCTCGCTGACCGCGCCCTGCGAGGCCGAGTCGACGACCCTCGTCCACTCGCCGATCACCGCCGCCTGCAGTGCTTGCCACGACAGCACTGTCGCCAAGAAGCACTTCGCGGACAACAACGGCTCGCTCTACCTGCCGCGTAGCGTCGCTATCGGCAAGCCCGAGCAGTGCCTGATGTGCCACGGACCTGGCAAGGTCGCGGCCATCGCCGACGTGCACCAGTAGTCGGACCGAGCCGCGAGGCTCACGAGCGAGGCGCCGAGAGATCGGCGCCTCGCCGCTTTTTGTCTCGCGGGGAGAAATGCTCCGTTGCGTGACGAATGTCACGTGAAGGAGCCTGCCCGAAGGTACTGGCCCGGGGTCGGCCTGCAGTGTCGCCCGGAAGGAGGAGCGGTCATGCGTCCTCGTCTCACAGTCGCAGTCGCGTTCGTCGTCCTCGTCGGATGTGGGGGTGGTTCGGGTGGAGAAGGGGAGCCGGACGTCGACGTCCTGGACGCGGACGACGCGGAGGCCGCGACGGACACGGCTTCGACCGAGGGGGCGCCCGACACCGTGGTGCCTGGGGACTCGGCCGCCGACGCCACCACGGACGCCACCGAGGACGCGGTCGAGACCAGCGACGCCAGCGACGCGACGGTCGACGTGGGCTTCCCGACGATCTGCACGACCTGCCACGGCGACCCGGCGACCGCGAACCCGGCGCCTCCCAAGGCCGTCTCGGGCGCGACCGACACGACCTCGCCCAAGGTGGGCGCACATGCCAAGCACCTCGCCACGAGCGCCTGGCGCCACGAGGTGGCCTGCAACGACTGCCACGAGGTCCCCACGAGTCCGACCCACAGCAACGGCAAGACCGACTTCAAGTGGAGCAGCCTGGCGGGTGGGGCGAGCTACGACACCACGTTCACCTGCCGCGGGGCGTACTGCCACGGCGCGACGCTCCTGCCTCCCCCGGCGGGCACCAGCGTTGCGCGGGTGCCCATGTGGAACGTCGTCGACGGCACCTACTCCAAGTGTGGAGAGAGCTGCCACACCAACCCTCCCGGGGGTGGACACATCACCTCGACGAGCTGCTCCACCTGCCACGGCGACGTCATCGCCTCGTACGACGCGACCACCAAGACGGCCGTCTGGAAGGACGCTTCCCGCCACATCAACGGCACCGTCGATCTGGTCGGTGGCAAGACCTGCACGACGTGCCACGGCGACCCGGTCGCCAAGAGCCCGGCGCCCCCCAAGGGCACCAAGGGGGAGACCGCGACCACCGACCACGCGGTCGGCGCGCACCAGAACCACCTGCGCCCGAGCACGTGGCGGCGCGACGTCCAGTGCAACGACTGCCACGCGTTGCCGTTCCTCACCGAGCACTCCGACGGCAAGACCGACTTCGTGTGGAGCAGCGTCGCGACGAGTGGCGGTGCGACCCCACTCTACGACACCACCTCGTACACGTGCACGAGCGTGTACTGCCACGGCACGACGCTGAAGGGCGCCGTCACCGGCGGCACGATCAACCGCGAGCCGATCTTCAACCAGGTGGATGGCACGTTCAACGCCTGTGGCTCCAGCTGCCACACCAACCCTCCCGGTGACACCCACCCCAACAACACCGCGTGCCCCTCGTGTCACGGCGCGGTGATCGCGACCTACGACCCGGTGACGAAGGCGGCCACCTGGAAGGACCGCACGCTGCACGTCGACGGCATCGTCGAGCGCTCGACGCTCACCTGCACCACGTGCCACGGCAACCCGGTGACGGGCGATCCGGCGCCCCCGCTCTCCACCAAGGGGGAGACCGCCACGACGGCGCAAGCGGTCGGCGCGCACCAGGCCCACCTCGCGACGAGCACCTGGCGCAAGGACATGGTCTGCAGCGACTGCCACGTGGTGCCGACCTCCACGTCGCACTTCGATGGCAAGACCGACCTCGCGTGGGGCGCGCTCGCCACCACGCGCGGCAGCAAGCCCGCCTACGACGCCGCGAGCGCCAAGTGCTCGACGGTCTACTGCCACGGCGACGGCCTCCTCGGCGCCGCCTCGGGCGGCACCGTCGCCCGCAGTCCGATCTGGAACGTGGTCGACGGCACGTGGAAGGCGTGCGGCACCACCTGCCACACCAACCCTCCCGGAGGCACGCACCCCGCAGACACCGGCTGTCCCACCTGCCACGGCACGGTCATCGCGAGCTACGACGCGTCGACGAAGACGGCGACGTGGAAGAACCGCACGCTGCATGTCAACGGCGTGGTCGAGAAGTCTGCGTTGCTCTGCACCTCGTGCCACGGCGACCCCGCGGTCAACGAGGCGCCACCCAGGGGGACCAAGGGCGAGACCCTGAGCTCGCAGAAGGCGGTCGGCGCGCACCAGAAGCACCTGTCGACCTCGGCCTGGCACCGCGACGTCGTGTGCGCGGACTGCCACGAGAAGCCCGTCTCGCCCACGCACTCGAACGGCGTCACGGACTTCGCGTGGAGCACTCTGAGCTCGGCCGCCGGCGCGAAGCCGGCCTACGACGGCGCGACCGCGACCTGCTCGAGCGTGTACTGCCACGGCAGCACGCTGCTGCCCGCGACCAGCGGCGGAACGACCAAGCGTTCGCCGGTGTGGACGACGGTGGACGGCTCCTTCGAGGCCTGCGGCGCGAGCTGCCACACCAACCCGCCCGGCGGGACACACCCGACCTCCACGGCGTGCAACACCTGCCACGGCGCGGTCGTCACGAGCTACGATCCGGTGACCAAGGCCACGGTCTGGAAGGACCGCACGCTCCACATCAACGGCGTCGTCGACCGCGTGGACCTGAACTGCACCTCGTGTCACGGCAACCCGCTGACCAGCGACGCGGCGCCGCCCAAGGGCACCAAGGGCGAGACCCTGAGCTCGCAGAAGGCCGTCGGCGCCCACCAGAACCACCTGCTCACGAGCACGTGGCGCAAGGACCTCGCCTGCAACGACTGCCACGCGGTGCCCATCTCGCCGACCCACACCAACTCGGTGACGGACTTCTCGTGGGGTGCGCTGAGCACGACGGGCGGCGCCACGCCGAGCTACGACTCGGCCACCGTGACCTGCTCTGGCGTCTACTGCCACGGCTCCACGCTGGCGGGGGCGATCGTCGGCGGCACGGTCAAGAAGGCGCCGCTCTGGACGACCGTCGACGGCAGCTATGTCGCCTGCGGTGCGAGCTGCCACACCAACCCGCCCGGCGGCACGCACAGCACGAGCACCGACTGCGCGATGTGCCACGGCACGGTCATCGCGGGGTACGACGCGACGACCAAGAAGGCCACGTGGGCGGACCGCACGCTGCACGTGAACGGCAAGAAGGAGTCGAGCAAGTACCACGACCTCGGTGGCTGGACCTCGCCCGGCGGAGGCGCCAACCACCACGGGAGCCACTACTTCCTCACCAACCAGCAGAAGGACGAGCACGGCCGCCTCTGCACCGACTGTCACGGTACGGACTACGCGGGTGGCACGGTGGGTGTCTCCTGCAACAACGCGAGCTGCCACAAGGGTGCCGACTGGCGCGGATGCTCCTTCTGCCACGGCACGCCGCCGAGTCAGTGGAGCCCACCGGTCGGCGTCGCGAAGGAGACCGCGACCAACACGCTCGCGGTCGGGCGCCACACGGCGCACCTGACGAGCAGCACGACGCACGTCGCCTTCGCCTGCGCGACCTGTCACACGGTGCCCGCGACGGGCGACGTGTCGCACGCCCTCGGCTACGTGTCGAGCCCGACCCTCGAGACCACCGGTCACCACGGTGACGTCACCTTCACCGCGGGCGGCGTGGGCATGACGTTCGCGGCGACCGCCTCGACCGGCACCCCCGTCACCGCGCGCGGCACCTGTCTCGGCGGTTGTCACTCGAACGGTCGCGGTGGTCCTCCGGCGGTGACGCCGTACTGGGCCGGCGGAGCGTGGACGGTGGGTAGCTGCACCGCCTGCCACTCGAACTCGATGAGCAGCCTCGGCGCCCGGCACCCGAAGCACTCGGGCGAGGGCCTCACGTGCACGTCGTGTCACCCGGCAGCGAGTGGGAGCACGCACCTCGACGGCACGAAGGAGGTGTCCGGGACGATCACCGGGCCGTCGGGGGGCTCGGTCACGACGAAGGCGCCCGGTGCTGCGGGCAATCCGTGCGGTGCGGCGTGGTCGTGCAGCGGGACCTGCCACGGCAAGTCGCACACGAACTTCTGCTGGAAGTGAGCGTCGGCCCGGACCGACAGGCGGTCTCGCTGGATTCGTCCAGTGAGGCAGCCTGCTCCGGTGGGGCATTCGGTACCGTGCGTGAAGGGAGATCTTTCATGCACCATCGACTCTGGTCGTGGACTCTGGTTCTGGGCGCGATTGGCTGCTCTTCGGGCGGCAGCACGGATCCTGGCGTCGGGCCGACGGGGCTTGTGGTCGGCGCGACCTGCACCAAGGACGCGCAGTGCACGTACAAGTGCGACAACAACACCTGCACCAAGGCGTGCAAGAACGACCTCGATTGTCCAGGCGGCACGGTCTGCATCACGTCCGACTCGGGCAAGTGCGCGATCGTCTGCGTCGACAACACCTCGTGCGCCGGCGTGGGCGGGAGCACGGCGGGGAGTGCGGCCTATGTCTGCCGCGCCGAGACCAAGCTCGACGGCACCGGCAAGGCCAACGTGTGCAGGGAGCCGTAGCAGCGTCTGGTTGCACCCGAGCGGGCGCTAGCGCACCCGCGGCTTGGTGAACCGGTCCATCGCGAGGTAGATGACCGGCGTCGTGAACAGGGTGAGGAGCTGCGAGAGCAGGAGCCCGCCGACGATGGTGATGCCGAGCGGGGTGCGGAGCTCCGAGCCCGCGCCGCCGCCGATGGCCAGCGGCAGGCCGCCGAGGAGGGCGGCCATCGTGGTCATGAGGATCGGTCGGAAGCGCAGCACGGCCGCCTTGTAGATCGCGTCGACCGGCGGCACGCCCTCGTCGCGCTCGAGCTCGATGGCGAAGTCGATCATCATGATGGCGTTCTTCTTCACGATGCCGATGAGCAAGAGGATGCCGACCAGCGCGATGATGCTGAACTCGGTCTTGAAGAGCAGCAACGCGAGCAGCGCGCCCACGCCGGCCGAGGGCAGGGTGGACAGGATGGTGATGGGGTGGATGGTGCTCTCGTAGAGCACGCCGAGCACGATGTAGACGGTGATCAACGCCGCCAGGATCAGGAACGGCTGCGACGAGAGCGAGCTCTGGAACGCCTGGGCGGTGCCCGAGAACGAGCCCTGCACGGTCGCCGGCGCGCCGATGGCGAGGCGCGCCTTCTCGATGGCCGCGACGGCGTCGCTCATCGCCTTGCCGGGCGCGAGGTTGAACGAGATGGTCGTCGAGGGGAACTGGCCTTGGTGGTTGACCGAGAGGGCGGTCGCGCTCTCCTTCACCTTGGTCACCGCCGACAGCGGCACAGGCCCGCCCGCCGAGCCGACGAAGATCTTGCCGAGCGCGTCGGGCGTCGTCGAGAGCTCCGGCTTGATCTCGAGGACCACGCGGTACGGATTGGCCTGGGTGTAGGTGGTCGCGATCTGCCGCTGCCCGAACGCGTCCGAGAGCGTCGCGTCGATCGCGACGGGCGTGATCCCGAGCTTGCTCGCGCTGTCGCGGTCGATCCCGAGCTCGAGCTGTCGACCCGCGGTCTGCTGGTCGGTGTTGACGTCCTTGAGCTCGGGGAGCTTGCGGAGGGCGTCGACCAGCTTCGGACCCCACACGAGCAGCTCCTCGAGGTTCGCGTCCTGGAGCGTGTACTGGTACTGCGTGCGGGCGAGGCGGCCGCCGATGCGGACGTCCTGCATCGACTGCAGGAACAGCGTGATCCCGTCGGCCTTGGCGAGCTGGGGGCGCAGCCGGGCGATGATGGCGTCGGCGGTCACCTTGCGGCCGGTGCGGGGCTTGAGCGCGATGAACGTGGTGCCGGTGTTGCCCGCCGAGCCGCCGGGGCCACCGCCCATGAACGACACCGAGTGGAGCACCTCCGGGTCGGTCTTCACGATCTCGTTGAGCTTGGTCTGCCGCGCCAGCATCGCGGGGAAGCTGATGTCCTGCGGGGCCTCCGAGAAGCCCATCAGCATGCCGGTGTCCTGCTGGGGGAACAGGCCCTTCGGGACGATGACGTAGAGATAGATGGTGAGCGAGAGCGTGAGGACGGTGAGCAGACCCACGACGGGGCGATGGCGCAGCACCCAGCGCAGCGCGCCGGAGTAGGCGCCGAGCAGGCCGTCGAAGAACGCCTCCGAGGCGCGAGCGAGCAGGCCAGGCCGCTCCGTGCTGCGCGTGCGGAGCAGCTGGGCGCACATCATCGGCGTCAAGGTGAGCGACACCACGGCCGAGATGGCGATGGCGATGCTGAGCACCACCGCGAACTCCCGGAAGAGTCGTCCGACGATGCCCCCCATCAGCAGGATGGGGATGAACACCGCGAGCAGGGACACCGTGATCGAGACGATGGTGAAGCCGATCTGCTTCGCGCCGCGCAAAGCGGCTTCGACCGGCGCGACCCCCTCCTCGAGGAATCGGGTCACGTTCTCGGTCACCACGATGGCATCGTCGACCACGAAGCCGGTCGCGATGGTGAGGGCCATCAGCGACAGGTTGTCGAGGCTGTAGTCGAGCAGGTACATCACGCCGAACGTGCCGAGCAGCGAGATCGGCACCGCGACGCTCGGGATGATGGTGGCCCGCGCGCTCCGCAGGAACACGAACACCACCGCGATCACGAGGCCGATGGAGATGAGCAGGGTCTTCTCGACGTCCTCGACCGAGGCGCGGATGGTCTCGGTGCGATCGACGGCCACCTCGAGCTTGATCGCCGGGGAGATCGAGGTGGAGAGCTTGGGGATCAGCGATTTGACCCGCTCGGTCGTCTCGATGATGTTGGCGCCGGGTTGCCGGCGGACGATGCACAGCACGGCGCGGCGGCCGTCGGCCCAGGCGGCGACCCGGTTGTTCTCCACGTCGTCGACGACCTGGGCGACGTCGCGCAGGCCCAGGGCCGCGCCGGCGTTGTGGCGCAGCACGAGCCCCTCGAAGGCCCGGGCGCCGAACAGCTGGTCGTTGGCGCCGATGGTCTGGGTGAGCAGCGCGCTCGAGAGCGAGCCCTTGGGCACGTCGACGGTGGCGCCCGCGATGACGGTCCGCACGTCCTCGAGGGAGAGCCCGGTGCCGGCCAGCTTCAGGGGGTCGACCTGCACGCGCACGGCGGGCTGCTGGCCGCCACCGACGAACACCTGCCCGACGCCGTCGACCTGCGAGATCTTCTGGGCCAGCACCGTGTTGGCCTCCTCGAACACCCGCGACAGCGGGAGCGCGTCCGAGGTGAGGGCCAGGATCAGGATCGGCGTGTCCGCGGGGTTCACCTTGCGGTAGTTCGGCCGCGTCGGCATGTTGGTCGGGAGCTCGCCGCCCGCGGCGCCGATCGCGGCTTGCACGTCGCGCGCCGCCGAGTCCGCGTCGCGGTCGAGGTCGAACTGCATCGTGATCTGCACCGAGCCGATCGCCGACGTGCTGGTGATCTCGGTGATCCCGGCGATGCGCCCGAACCGGCGCTCGAGCGGGGTGGCGACGGCCGCCGCCATCGTCTCGGGCGAGGCCCCGGGGAGCGCCGCGTTCACCGAGATGGTGGGGAAGTCCACCCGCGGGAGCGGTGAGACCGGCAGGAGCTTGTAGGCGGCGAGCCCCGCCAGCAGGATCGCGAGCGCGAGCAGCGTCGTCGCGATGGGCCGACGGATGAACGGCTCGCTGACGTTCACGGCGCGGCGGCCTCGCTCTCCAGCGGGGGAGCCTTCGCGCCGCGGAAGAGGCGGGAGAGTCGCTCCATGTAGAGGTACACGACCGGCGTCGTGTAGAGCGTGAGCACCTGCGAGATGAGGAGCCCCCCGACGATGGTGATGCCGAGCGGGCGACGCAGCTCGGCGCCCGTGCCCGTCTCGATGGCCAGCGGTAGGCCGCCGAGCAGCGCGGCCATGGTGGTCATCATGATCGGCCGGAACCGCAGGAGGCACGCCTTGTGGATCGCCTCCTCGGGGGTGAGGCCCTGCTCGCGCTCCGCCTCCAGCGCGAAGTCGATCATCATGATGGCGTTCTTCTTCACGATGCCGATGAGCAGCACGATGCCGATGAGCGCGATGATGGTGAACTCCACCCGGCACACGAGCAGCGCGAGGAACGCGCCCACGCCCGCGGAGGGCAGCGTCGAGAGGATGGTGACGGGGTGGATGTAGCTCTCGTAGAGCACACCGAGCACGATGTAGACGGTGAGCAGGGCGGCCAGGATCAAGAGGGGCTCGCTGGCCAGCGAGGCGCGGAACGCCTGGGCGGTGCCCTGGAAGTCGGCGTGGATCCCGGGCGGCAGCTCGAGGCGCACCGAGGTCCGGCGGATGGCCTCGACCGCGTCGCCGAGGGAGACCCCGGGCGCCGTGTCGAACGACAGCGTGACCACCGGGAACTGGCCCTGGTGGGTGATGGCGACCGGCGCCGAGGTCTCCTCGAACTTGGCGAACGACGAGAGCGGGATGCTGGCGCCCCCCGTGGCCTTCACGAAGACCTGCGCCAGCGCCGACGGGCTGTCCTGGTACTCGGGCTTCACCTCGAGGATCACGCGGTACTGGTTGAGCTGGGTGAAGATGGTGGAGATCTGCCGCTGACCGAACGCGTCGTAGAGGACGTCGTCGATCTGCTGCGGCGACACGCCGAGGCGCGACGCGGTGTCGCGGTCGATGACCACGGTGACCTTGCGGCCAAGAGCCCCTTGATCGCTCGCCACGTTGCGCAGCTCCGGGAGCTTGCGCAGCTCCTCGAGGAGCCGCGGCGCCCAGACGCGGAGCTCCTCGGGGTCGGCGTCCTCGAGCGTGTACTGGTACTGGGTGCGCGACGCCCGGCTCTCGATGGTGAGGTCCTGCACCGGCTGCAGGTAGACCGCGAGGCCAGCGACCCCGGCGAGCTTCGGCTCGAGGCGCGCGAGGATGGCGGCGATGTCGCTCGAGCGCTCCTCGCGGGGCTTGAGCGAGATCGAGAAGCGGCCGCTGTTGCTGGTGGCGTTCTGGCCGTCGGCGCCGATGAACGACGAGACACTGACCACGTCTGGGTCCTTGCGCAGCACGTCCGCGGCCGCGCGCTGCAGGTCGATCATGCGGGTGAAGGAGACGTCGGGCGCTGCCTCGGTGACGCCGAGGATCAGGCCGGTGTCCTGCTGGGGGAAGAACCCCTTGGGGACGAGGACGGCGAGCCAGGCCGTGAGGACGACGGTGCCGATGGTGAGCAGCAGGGTGAACAGCTGGTGACGCAGCACCCACCGCACACCGACGTCGTAGCCGGCGATGATCCGCTCCCACACGCGCTCGCTCCACTGGTAGAGGCGGCCCTCCTTGCGCTCCTCCCGGAGGAGGTGGGCGCACATCATGGGCGTCAGGGTGAGTGACAGCACCGCCGAGACGGCGATGGCCGCGGCGAGGGTGACCGCGAACTCGCGGAACAGGCGCCCGATGAGCCCCTGCATGAAGAGGAGCGGGATGAGCACCGCGATCAGCGACACGGTGAGCGAGACGATCGTGAAGCCAATCTGCTTCGCGCCCGCGAGCGCGGCCTCGAACGGCGACTCGCCCTCCTCGATGTAGCGGGCGATGTTCTCGATCATCACGATGGCGTCGTCGACGACGAAGCCGGTCGAGATGGTGAGCGCCATCAGCGAGAGGTTGTTCAGCGAGTACCCGAGGAAGTACATCACGCCGAACGTGCCCACGAGCGAGAGCGGGACCGCGAGCGCCGGGATCAGCGTGGCGCGCCAGTTGCGCAGGAACACGAAGATCACCATGACGACGAGGCCGATGGTGAGCACCAGCGTGAACTGCACGTCGCGCACCGAGGCCCGCACGGTCTCGGTGCGGTCGGTGAGGATCTCGACCTTCATGCCTTGCGGCAGCGAGGAGGAGAGCTGAGGCAGCAGCGCCTTCACCCGATCGGCGACCTGGATGATGTTGGCGCCGGGCTGGCGCTGGACGTTGAGGATGACGGCGCGGTGGTCGCCGGCCCACCCGGCGAGCTGGGTGTTCTCCACGCCGTCGGTCACCTTGGCCACCGCGCGGAGCCGGATCGGCGCGCCGTTGCGGTAGGCGAGGATGATCGGCTCGAACTGCTTGGCCTCGGTGAGCTGATCGTCGGTCTGCAGGGTGAAGTCCTGCCGCGGGCCGTCGATGTTGCCCTTGGGCTGGTTCACGTTGGCGGCGACGACGGCGAGGCGGACGTCCTCCATGGTGAGCGAGGCGCCCGCGAGCGCGGCCGGGTCGACCTGCACGCGCACCGCGGGCTTCTGGCCGCCGCCGAGCGTGACGAGGCCCACGCCCGACACCTGCGAGATCTTCTGCGCCAGGATCGAGTCGGCGTAGTCGTCCACCTTCTCGAGCGGCAGCGTGTCGGACGAGATCGAGAGGGTGAGGATCGGCGCGTCGGCGGGGTTGCTCTTGCTGTAGACCGGCGGGGCCGGCAGCGTGCGCGGCAGGAGGTTGCTCGCGGCGTTGATGGCCGCCTGCACGTCCTGCTCGGCGGCGTCGATGCTCCGATCCAGGTTGAACTGCAGGGTCACCTGCGACCACCCGAAGCTCGAGACCGAGGTCATCTGCGTGAGCGCCGGGATCTGCCCGAACTGTCGCTCGAGGGGCGTGGTGACCGCCGACGCCATCGTCTCGGACGAGGCGCCGGGCAGGTACGTCGAGATGACGATGGTCGGGTAGTCGACCTGCGGGAGCGCCGAGACCGCGAGCTCCCGATAGGCGACCAGGCCCGCGAGCAGGAGTCCGATCATCAGCAGCGTCGTCGCCACCGGCCGGCGGATGAACGGCGCCGAGATGCTCACGGATGCTTCCCGCTCGGCTTGCCCGAAGGGGCCGCCGACTTGCCCTCGGGCGCCGCGGGGCCGAACGGGCGAGCAATCACGCGCGCGCCCGGCCGCAGCTGGCTCTGGCCGTCGACCACCACGCGGTCGCCGACCGCGAGCCCCTTGCTGACGACGACGAGGTCGCCCTGGGTCATCTCCACCTCGACCGGGACCAGCCGGACCTTGTCACCCTCCTCCACGACGTACGCGTACGCCCCCTGAGGGCCGCGCTGGACGACCGTGGCCGGGACCGCGATCGCCGCCTTCTTGGTGGTGAGGGCGAGGCGCGCCTTCACGAACTGGTTCGGCCAGAGAACGCGCTTGTCGTTGGCGAACACGGCCTTGAGCCGGATGGTCGCGGTCGTCGGGTCTATCTTGTTGTCGACGAGGAGTAGCTCCCCGTGCGCGAGGAGTTGCGCGCCGTCGCGGCTGTAGGCGTCCACCCCGAGCTTGCCCTTGGCCATGGCCGAGCTGATCCGCGGCAAGTCGTCCTCGGGCAGCGTGAAGATCACCGTGATCGGATCGAGCTGGGTGATCACGACGATTCCACCGGGGTCGCTCGGGTGGACGACGTTCCCCACGTCCACCAGCCGGACCCCGGTGACGCCGTCGATCGGTGACTTGATGCGCGCGAAGTCGAGCTGCAGCTGGGCGTTCGCGGCGGTGGCGGCGTCACCGGCGACGACCCCCTCGTTCTTGGCGACCTCGGCGCGGGCGTCGTCGACCGCCTGTTGCGAACCGACCCCCTGCTTGAACAGGTTCTCGTTGCGGGCGAGTACCAGCCTGGCGTTGGTGAGGACCGCCTTGTCACGCAGCAGTGCTGCCGAAGCGAGCTGCGCCTGGATGGCGAAGGGGCGCGGGTCGATCTGCACGAGCAGCTCGCCCGCCTTCACGGAGGCCCCCTCGGTGAAGAGGATCTTGTCGATGCGGCCGTCCACCTGCGGCTTCACCGTGACCGTGTTGTAGGCGGTGACGGACCCGAGGGCGTCGAGCACGACCGGTAGATCCCGGGCGGTCACGGTGATCACCGGCACCGGCACGATGCGCTCCGACGCCGACGCCGAGGGCGCGGACCCGGCGCCCGTCCCGAGCGCGCGCGACCGGACGAACAGGCCGATGCCGAGCACGGCGCCGAGGGCCAGCACGGTGAGCACGACGCGGCGGAGAGGGGACGAGGGTGGCAAGGTGCACGGCGATGTTGGCACGGCAGGTCGCGCACGCGGCTTCACTTCACATTCCCTCACACGCGCACGCGCTATCCTCGTGCCTCGATGACCTCGGTGACGATCCGCGTGCTGCTGGTCGAGGACGACGCTCGTCTCGCGCGACTCACCGCCAAGTACCTGGAGTCGCATGGTCTCCTGGTGTTCGTGGTGGGCGACGGGCAGGAGGCACTGGCGCAGGCGGTCCTGTCGCGACCCGACGTGGTGTTGCTCGACCTCATGCTGCCCGGTCTCGACGGGTTCGCGGTCTGCCGCCAGCTCCGCGAGCGGCTCGACGTCCCCATCCTGATGGTGACGGCGCGTGGCGAGGAGGCCGAGCGGGTGGTCGGCCTCGAGGGCGGCGCCGACGACTACCTCGTGAAGCCCGTCTCGTCACGCGAGCTCCTGGCGCGTATCCGGGCGCACGTGCGGCGGGCGCGCGGCGAGCTCGTGCGGAGCGAGGAGCGCATCGAGGTGGGGCCCCTCCGTGTGGAGCCGAAGACCCTCCGGGCGACCCTCGAGGACCGCGAGCTCGCCCTCACCACGTACGAGTTCGCGCTGCTGCGCGCGCTCGCCGAGCGCGCCGGGCGGGTGCTGTCTCGCGAGCAGCTGATCGAGCTGGTGCGGGGGAGCGCGGACCAGGCCTTCGACCGCTCGATCGACGTTCACGTCTCCCACCTCCGGGCGAAGCTCGGCGACGACCCGCGGAGCCCGCGGATCCTCAAGACCATCCGGGGGCTCGGCTACATGCTCGCGCTCGAGAAGGCCTGAGATGCGCCTGGCCTGGCAGATCTACCTGGTCGGTGTGGTGATCGCCGTCGTGGTGCTCGGCTCGTTCATCACGGTCGCGCGCGCGCTCGGGCCGACCGTGCGACCCGCCACGCCCCCGCTCGTCACCGAGATCCTCTCGGCGGTGGAGCGGCGTGAAGATCTGCCCGCCGCGGTCGATCGTCTCCGCACCACCTACAACCTCGCGATCAGCGTCCGCGACAAGTCGGGCGCGCTGATCGCCGGCGAACCCAGCGTGCCGAAGAGCGTGCGTACCGTGACCCAGCCCATCCGGACCGGCCCGGCGGCGGGGGCGCTCGTGACCGTCTCCTACCCGGCGCCGCCCACGTTCACCGCGCGCCTCTGGATCACGCTGGCCATGGTGCTGGTGTTCCTGGTGTTCGGAACCCTGGGTGTCGCGCGCTGGCTCGACCGTCCGCTCGCGGCCATCGCCGGCGCGGCGCGGGCGTTCGGCTCGGGCGAGCTCTCGGCGCGCGTGAAGCTCGCGCGCAAGGACGAGCTCGGCCAGGTGGCCCAGGCCTTCGACGAGATGGCCGACCGGGTGGAGCAGCTGCTGCGCACCGAGCGGGAGCTCCTCGCCAACGTCTCGCACGAGCTCCGCACCCCCCTCGCGCGCATCCGCACCGCGCTCGACATCGCCACCGAGGGCGATCCCGCCACCGCCCAGGCGATGCTGGGCGAGATCGACGAGGACCTCGGCGAGCTGCAGCGGCTGGTCGAGGACGTGCTCACCACGGCGCGCCTCGACCTCGAGGCGCGGAGGGCCGGCGAGGCCCTGCCCCCGTTGCGGGTGGCGCGCACCTCGGTCGCCGAGCTGGTGGAGCAGTCGGTCACGCGCCTCGCGACGGCGCACCCCGACGCCCGCGTCGAAGTCGACCTCGAGAGCGATCTCCCGACGCTCCAGGTCGACGGCATGCTCGTCCGGCGCGTGATCGGCAACCTCCTCGAGAACGCGCGCCGCTACGGGCCGGCGACCGGCCCCATCGAGCTGCGCGCACGAGCCCGAGCCGGCAAGGTGCGCCTCGAGATCGAAGACCACGGGATGGGGATGACGGCCGAGGACGGAGACAGAGCGTTCACGCCGTTCTTCCGCGCGGAGGCGTCACGCACGCGCGCGAAGGGTGGGCTCGGCCTCGGGCTCACCCTGGCCAAGCGCATCGTCGAGGCGCACGGGGGGAGCATCGGTCTGACGAGCGAGCTCGGCGTCGGGACCACGGTGTTCGTCGAGCTGCCCACCGGCTAGCCAGGCTCGAAAAGCTGCGGAAAACCCGCCTGCCTACATTGTGGTTGCGCGTAACTCACCAATGAGTTACGAGCCCCTCGGAAGCGAGGTCGGCCATGGTCAAGATCACCGTCCGGAAGACTGCTGTCGCGCTCGTCGGCGCCGCGCTCGCGCAAGGCGCCTGCGCCCCCGCGAACCACACGCAGGAAGGGTTCGAGACCGAGGTCTCGTCCCAGTCCGCCGCCTACTCGGTCCCGAGCCCGGGCGAAGCCACGCTGCGACTCGACTTCCCCTCGTACGGCCCCTCGGGCACGCCGCTGAAGCAGTTCGTCGTCAACGGCGGCACGAGCGACGAGTTCATCCGGGTGGGCGAGAAGCTCACGCTCGAGGTGCCGGGCTGGGCGATTCTCCCGCTCGTCCAGGACGAGGTGGGCAGCGTCACGACCGACAACCTCTCGAGCTGCTCCGCGCGCCTCGTGATCACGTGGCTCCGCGGCGCCGCCACCGTGTCCACGCAGACGGTGAAGGTCACCTCGTGGAAGAGCGACGCCACCTACGGCTGGCCCGACGCGCGCACCGACGCGTTCGTGGTCCCGAAGGGGGTCACCGGGTTCCGCGCGGTGCTCGAGGCGACCAGCGCCGACGGCAAGAAGACCGGTCGCGACCCGCTCGCCGAGACACCCGTGTTCGGCGGTGAGCTCCCCAACAAGCACGTGTTCTTCGACCTCGACGCCACCGGGCCGCGGAGCCGCGTGCTCGAGAAGGGCGCGCCGATCGCGGGCGCCGAGCTCGTCGTCGCCTATGCCGAGCCGCGCGCCGATCGCCTCGTCGACACCGGCACGGTCGAGCGCCGGATCGGGCGCGTGAAGACCTACAACCCGCGCTTCGGCACCTACGAGAGCGACGTGTTCGGCGAGCTCGTGCACGTGATCGCGGTCGGCTACGACTTCGGCAAGGGCTTCGAGGAGCAGACCCTCGTCACGAGCCCGAGCTCGTACCTGCGCTACGGCAAGTCGCAGGAGACGCGCCTGCACGTGCCCGAGGGCGCGACGAAGGCCTCGCTGTACTTCCACGTCAAGACGTACCTCGTCGCGAAGTACCCGACCTACGGCGAGGTCACCGAGCGCAAGTACGCGGAGGGGGAGTGGATCCTCGTCCGCGAGAAGTGGGACAACCCGAGCGGCGCCGGCACCAACTTCGCCCTCGGCACCGAGCCCAAGGAGCCCCTCGAGAAGGGCTTCGCGCGCACCGTGGTGTTCATCAAGGGCGAGACGTCTCCGGGCCAGGACCTGTTCGTGCGGGGTGGAATCGACCACGACGCCTCGAAGAAGCTGCGCGGTGTCGACTGCCAGAACGACGATGGCTCGCCCAACTACCGCTGCGCGCTCCCCATCGTGCACCGCAACCTGCGCAACGCGACGACCAAGCCGTGGAAGCTCGGCGACGCGTTCCTCGACTGGTATGGTCGCGAGACCACCCAGCTCGTGCCCTCCCTGGCCGGGCTCGCGCAGGGTACCGCGGCCGACTGGACGACCAACAGCTGGCCGAGCTCGTGGGGCGCGGCCAAGACCGTCCCCGTCGACGGCTACGGCCTCGAGAAGCTCAACACCGTCGGGCCGCACCTCTGGATGCTCGACGTGGACATGGACTGCACGCAGGCCTTCAAGGGGCTCGACGGCACGCGCTGGTTCGAGGTGAAGAGCTTCGTCTCCAACGGCCCGGGCTGGGAGGGTGACGTCGCGCAGGCCGGCACGCCGTATCCCTCGGCCAACCACTTCGCCAAGTGCGGACAGGTGAGCGTGTTCGAGCGCGGCAAGAGCACCGCGACGTTCAAGCCCTTGCCCTGAGGGCGCGTCGCGACGAAGGTGAGGTGTGTCCCATCCGGTCCACCTCACCTTCCCGCGCGGCGCCGTGCTGTTCGGGGAGCTGACCGATTGGCTGCACGGTCGGGTGCTGCCCGAGGGCACGTTCTCGGCGAGCCTTCCGCCCGGGCTCTACGCCTACAAGGCGCGGTTCGGCGACGCCTGGCTCGAGCCGGGCGGTCGCACGCGCAGCGTGGGTGGGGTCCGCAACGAGGTGCTCGTGGTCGGGGGCGCCGAAGAACCCTTGCTGTTCGCGCCCGGCGCGCCGTGCGTCAGCGAGGACCTCGACGGCACCTTGCGCGTGTTCGTGGGGCTTCGGCGCGGGCACGGCGAGCACGTGCGGCTCCGATACCGCGAGGATGAAGGAGACCCGTTCGTGGCGGTCGACTGTGCGCCGTTCGTCGAAGAGGACGAGCACTCGGTCCTGCTCGCGGTGCTGCCGGTCTCGAGCGACGCCGTGGAGCTCGCGTTCGAGATCGACGGTCAGGCCCTCGGCGACGTGCTGCGCTGGCAGCGGGGCCCGCGCGTGCGCGTCGAGCTCGGCAACGTGTACACGGTGCTGGTCGATCGATTCCGGCGCGTGCCCGAGGCGGCGTGGGTCGACCCCCGCGGCGATGCACCCGCCGGCGGGAACCTCGACGGCGTGACGGCCTCGCTCGACGAGCTCCGTGCGCTCGGCGTCGAGACCCTCTATCTCACGCCCGTGCAGCGCGCCGCGAGCTGTCACCGCTACGATCTCGTCGACCCGCTGCAGATCGACCCGGCGCTCGGCGGCGAGGCTGCGTTCGGCCGGCTGGTGGAGGGCGTGCACGCGCGGGGGATGCGGCTCCTGCTCGACTTCTCGTTCGTGCACGTCGGGGCGGGATTCCCGGCCTACGAGGACGTCCGGAAGCAGGGGCGAGCTTCGCGGTTCGCGGCGTGGTTCCAGTGGCAGGGGGAGCAGCTCCGGCACTACGGGCACCGAGACGACGCGCCCTTGCTCGACCTCGCGTCGGCCGAAGTGCGCGCGCTCGCGCTCGAGACCGTCGAGTACCTGGCGCGCCTCGGCGTGGACGGGTTCCGCTTCGACGCGGTCGCGGACGTGCCGCTCGACTTCGCCGAGGCGGTGCGGAGGCGGTTGCGTGAGGTGCGTCCCGAGGCGATCGTCCTCGGCGAGGTGGTGCCGCCGCACGCCTTCCGGTTCGCCTCGGCGGTCGACTTCGCGACGGACTTCTCATTCCACGCCCTCTCTACCGCGTTCGTCGCGCAGCGCTCGATCGACGCCGCCGCGTTCGCCGAGGGGTTGCGCCGCGCCGAGCTCGTGCGCGGGAGCGTGGGCAGCCGGGCGGTTCGCTTCCTGTCGACCCACGACCACCCGCGGTTCGCCTCGATCGCGCGCCGCCACGGGGACTCCGGGCGCACGCCGCTCGGGCTCCTCCTGCTGCTCGCGTCTCCGGGGATTCCAGCGCTGCTCTACGGCGAGGAGCTCGGTCTCTCGGCGGCGGACGTCGCCATGGAGATCGAGGGCGCCTGGGCCGATCGGATGCCCATGCCGTGGCGCGACCGAGACGAGGAGTTGCGCACGCGGGTGGCACACTTGCTCGCCCTCCGCGCCCGTTCGCGCGCCCTCGCTCGCGGCTCGTTCGAGGTGCTGTTCGCCGAGGGGCCTCTCCTCGTGTTCCGGAGGCGCGCAGACGAGACCCTGGACGTCGCGCTCAACGCCTCCGACACCCCCCTCGAGGTGGATCTCGAGGACGACGAGCTCGGCGCGCTGGAGGTGCTCGCGGCGGTGGGCGAGGCGCGGGTCGTCGGGCAGACGCTGCACCTCGGGGCGAACGCGGGCCTGCTCGTGCGGCGCACCCGGTCGCCGGAGCAAGGGGCGCGGCGCGCGGCGTTCTTCCACGCGTTGCCGGTCCTGCGGGACCGCGATCTGGCCGCAGCAAGCCCTGTGGTCGCGGGTCGTCCACTCCGCCTCGACTTCTCGCTGACGGAGGTCTGCAACCTGCGCTGCGCGCATTGTCTCACGCTCGCCCCCGAGAAGACGGCGCGGGGGACGGCCCGGTCGATGAGCCCCGCGGTGCTCGACCGGCTCCGCGACGACCTCGGGCACGCGGCGTGGTTCGGGTTCGTGCACGGCGGCGAGTCGCTGACGAGCCCGCTCTTGTTCCCGATGCTCCAGGCGATCCAGGAGGAGCGACCGGGCGGCATGGTCCACCTGCTCACCAACGGCAAGCTCCTGCGCGGCGCGATGACCGCGCGGCTCTACGAGCACGGGGTGCGATCGCTGTTCGTGTCCCTCGACGGCGCCACGGCGGCGACCAACGATCGCATCCGGATCGGCGGGGATTTTCAGGCGATCTGCGGCAACGTGCGCGCCGCGGTGGAGCTGCGTGGCGCGCAGGGGCTCGATCTGCGAATCGGCCTCTCCCACGTGGTGATGCGCAGCAACGTGGGGGAGCTCGGCGCGTTCGTCGAGCTCGCCGCACAGCTCGGGGTGGACTGGGTCAAGCTCGAAGAGCCGGTGCCCGCGACGCCGTTCGCGCGGGCCGAGATGCTCGATCTGCCCGACGATCGCGTCGCGGCGGCGGTCGAGCGCGCGCGGTCGCTCGGGCTCGTCGCCGTGGACCACGTGACGCCGCCGCCAGTGTGGCGATGCCGCCTCGACGAGCCCGCGCGCGCGTTCCTCGCGGCCGACGAGTTCGCGAACCGCACCGAGATCCACCCTTGCCGGGCGGCGTGGGAGCGCGCGTGCGTGTTCCCGAACGGAGACGTGGCCATCGACGACTTCCTGTTGCCGGTGGTGGGCAACGTGCTCGCGACCCCGCTCGCGGAGCTGTGGAACTCGCCCGCGGCGCAGCGGCAGAGAGAGCACGCCGTCGCCCGCTGGATCTGCGGCGGCAAGCCGACCTGTGTGGGCTAGGCTGCAGGCCGATGAAGGAGGCGTCGAGGGTGTGACGCCGATCTCTGATCTCGCTACACGAACGGCCAGCCGGACGTCAGGGGCGTCCGCGCAGCTCGGCGAGGCTCGCGTCGATCCAGTCCTGGTACCAGTCGAGGAAGCCGGTCGGTCGCCCGCGGTGGAGGCGAAGAGCTGTCCGACGAATGCGCGGTACTCCTCGGGGAGGGTCACGCCCTGCCGCCTCTCCCAGCGGGCGAGGTCGGTCTCCGCGACGGCGTCCATCCTTCGGTACTGGTGCGTGTCCGCGCCGAACACCGCGCGGTCCGCGTCCAGGGTGTCGAGCTCGCGGAGGGAGGCGTCGATCCTCTGGAGCCGGCGACGGAGCGTTGCGCGGGTCATCCGCCCGGGGCGCCGCCCGGCACGATCTTGCGCAAGTGCCAGAGGTGGGTGGCGAGGCGCTTCTTGGCCTCCGTGGCGTCGTCGTGGGCGCGCGCCACGATGAGCGAAGGGATGGCGATCAGCGCCAGCGTGATGCCGAAGAGGAGGATCAGCGTCGGCGCGGGCGAGAGGGTGACCACCCGCGACGCGAGCTCGAGCTTGCCGCCGACGAAGCGGAACGAGGGCGAGACCACCCCGGCGAGCTCGAGCGCGAGGGGCGCGAGGACGGCGAACGTGCCGATGGCGATGGCGCCGAACCGCGGCCACCCCGCCCGCGCATGCATGGCGAACACCAGCGTGTTCTGGGCCGCCCACGCCGGCACCACGATGAACGGGCCGAGGTAGGCCGAGGAGAGCGCGATGGCGCTCGTCGTCGCGAGCAGCACCGCGAACCCCACACGGTCGGTGAGCGGGCCCTTGCGGCGGGCGACCCAGGCCGCGGCGATCGTCGGGACGCCGAGCATCAGCGCGAAGCCGACCCAGGCCGAGCCGTCGGAGAGGCCGGCGAACACCAGGAACGGCAGCACGAGGAGCCACGAGAGGAACGCGACCGCGCCACCCCGCGCGGTCGCCTTGCGCTCGTCGTCGCGGCTCTGATCGAGCTCGGCGATGGCCTCGGGGGGTGGATCGCCGGGTGGAGAGAGCAGGAGCTCCGCCATCGTGGCCAGGGCCTCGCGCTCGTTGGGGTCGATGGCGAGGGCCCGGCTCAGCGCCTTCATCGCCTCGGCGCGGTCGCCGCGCTCGATCGCCTCGCGCGCGGTCGCGTTGTGCGCGGTGGCGAGCCGCTTCTGCATGCTGGAGTCACGCTCGCCGTCGAGGAAGCGCTCCACGTCGGCCGCGAGCTCGCGCGCGCTGCCGTGGCGATCGCGGGCGTCGACCGCGGTGGCCCGCACGCACACCGCGTCGAGCTCGGGCGGGGGGCGGATGTCGGGGGCGCGCACGGTCGGGCGCGCCTCGGTGCCGAACATGGTGGACTCGATCACCTCCTCGAGCGTGCCCCGGCGGTGCAGCGGCTCGAAGGTCAGGATCTCGAACAAGATGGCGCCGAGCGCGTAGACGTCGGCGCGCGCGTCGAGGGCGTCGTGGTCGCCCCGGGCCTGCTCCGGCGGCATGTAGCCCGGGGTGCCGAGGAGCGCTCCGTGGGCGGTGCGGGAGCCGACGCGCGTGGGCATGTCGTCCTCCTCGGACTCGACCACCACCTCGGAGCGTCCGAGCACCTTGGCGAGCCCCCAGTCGAGGACGTACACCTCGCCGAAGTCGCCGAGCATGATGTTGCCGGGCTTGAGGTCGCGGTGGACGACGCCGCGCGCGTGGGCGAAGGCGATGGCCTGGGTGACCTGCACGAACGCGACGAGCAGCCGCCGCAGCGTGAAGCTCGCGAACGCCGGGTCCTCACGGACGAGCCCTCGCAGGATCCCCTCGAGCGTGTGGCCGCGGACGCGCTTCATGGTGAAGAAGCCACCGCCGAGGTCGTACACGGGGACGATGGCCGGGTGCTCGAGCTGGCCCTGCAGGCGGGCCTCGCGCTCGAACCGCGCGCGGAGCCCGGACGAGCCCGATTTCGACTCCCGCATCACCTTCATCGCCACGTCGCGGCCGATGACGAGATCGGTGCAGAGGCGCACCTCGCCCATGCCGCCCACGCCGATCGTCTCGCGGGTGAGGTAGCGGCGGGCCAGGGAGATCGGCGCCGAGGGGCTCGTGCCGGGCGCGTCCGTGCCCTGCAGCGTCTCCACGTCGTCTTGCACGGTGGCGAGATCGATCTGCGTGGGCCCGTCTTCGTCGCGCATCCGCTCAGGGTAGCGGCCCCGCGCGGGACGACGAAGTTCGCGGCGAAACCCGCTAGTCGCAGGGCTCGACGCGCAGCTCCACCTCGAGCACCTCGCGGCCCCCGCCGACGTAGATGGTGCCGCTGGTCGGCGTGGCGTCGACGTAGTTGCGGCCCACCGCCACCCGGATGTGGTCGGTCTGGGTGAGGATGCCGTTGGTCGGATCGAAGCCGCGCCAGCCGACCTCGGGCAGGTACACCTGCACCCAGGCGTGGGAGGCCTCGCTCTGCACGTGGTGCTCTCCCTTGGGCCCGGTGTACACGTACCCGCAGGCGTAGCGCGCGGGGACCCCGAGCAAGCGCGCGAGGCAGATGAAGAGGTTCGCGAAATCCTGACAGACGCCGCGGCGGTTGACGTAGACGTCGAACGGGGTCGTCTGCAGGTTGGTCGTGCCCTGGCGGTAGGCGTACTCGCGGAAGATGCTGTTGTTGAGGTCGAGCAGCGTGTCCACCACGTCGTAGTCGTTGCGCTCGACGAAGCTGTTCGCGTACTCGGTGAGCTCGCGCAGCTCGCTCTCGGGCAGCTCGGGCGGCAGCAGGAACGGCTGCAGCATGTGGCGCTGCCAGGGCATCCACACGAGCGGGATGGTGGTGCGCGGGTGGCGCAGCCCACCCGGGAACGGCTCGACGTCGAGCAGCTCCACGCGCGACCGACCCTCGATGCTCATCTCGGTGTAGGGCGTGTCGATGAGCACCCGCCGCGCGCGGTTGCCGAACACGTCGTCGTACTCGCGCGAGGCCCCGGGGACCGAGACGGTGACGGTGCTCTCGAGCACGGTCTGCAGCCGGTCGTGCGCCGGGATCAAGCGCAGCACGTGGGTGCTGCGTTCCACCGGCTTGTCGTAGCGGTAGGTGGTCTTGTGCTGCACCGAGAAGCGGCGCACCGGGGCGCGCACGGGGAGGCGCGGCGCGGTCGGCAGGATGCTGCCCGAGCGCTTCTCCGTCCGCGGGCCCACGTGCGCACGGACCGCGCCCTGCCGGACGACGATGAGGTGCCCGGGCGGCACCTTCTCCCAGGCTGGCTTCACCTCGCTCTCGGCGGTGAGCCCGAGGGGCGCCGAGGACACGACCACGCCCTTGCGGCTCTTGACCCCGCGCTTGGCGAGGTCGACCTCGAGATCGTCGTCGCCGAAGGAGAGCTCGCCGTAGGGCGGGACGAGCTTCCACACATAGATGCCCCGCTCGGCACGGTCGTCGGTCTCGATCGAGACGCGGTCGCCGGCGTCGGCGTAGACGCAGAGATCCCGCCCGTCGGTGAGCACGGCGGTGATGGTGCCGAGCCGGTTGAGCTCCTCGAACCAGTCGCGGAGCTCGTGGGGATCGGCGTCGCCGAGCGAGCGCCACCCTTGCTTGGCGAAGCGCCCGAGGAGGTCGCAGAAGATGGCCTCGGTGTCGGTGGAGCCGACCGGCGTGAACGCGGCCTCGTCGGCGCGTGGGAAGCGCTGGGCCAGGCTGCCCGCGTGGACGAACAGCCAGTCGCGACCGCCGTGGCTGCGGCTGAAGGGCTGGGTGTTGGCGTCGCTGAGCTGTCCCCAGGTGGCGATGCGGATGTGCAGCAAGAACACCGAGGACTCCAGGTGTTCCCACGCCTTGACCAGCTCCGAGCGGATGCTTCCCTGGGGCGGCGCGGGCTCCTTGAGCACGGACGCCGAGGGCTCGCCGCCGGGGTAGTAGCCGATGCCCCAGCCGTCGGGGAGCTTGCGTCCAGCGTGCAGGCAGCGGAGGTCGAAGGAGGGCGCGAGCTCGCCCTCGAAGGACATGGCCAGGAGATTCGGCATCCGCGGGGGATGCTACTGCGATTGGCTCTGGCTCGCCTGCACCACTTGCCCGAGCAGCTCGCCGCCGATCTCGTCGGCGATGCACGCGACCTCGTCGACCACGTGCGTCAAGAGCCCGTGCAGGTCTTCGATCGGACCCTCCGAGGACAGCCGCTCGTGCAGCGCGGCGAGCCGAGCCGCGCTCCTCGCCCCGGGCAGATCGGGCGTCGGGCGAATGCGGCCGAAGCGCTCACGGGCCTCCTGGACGCAGAAGCGAATCGCGCGTGGGTGCCGTGGCTCGAGGACGAGGAACCGCGCGACGCCTTCGCCGGTCACGCGGCCGTGACGTTGCATGAACGCCTCGAGCCCGGAGCACGCGCGCAGCAGGGCGAGCCACACCGCGTCGTCGACCGCCAGCTCGGCCCCGTCGGCCGCGCGTTCGCGGTGGTACTGCATGTCGAGGATGCGCGCGGTCTGGCTCGCGCGCTCGAGCACCGCGCCGAGCCACACGAAGTCGAGCGGGAGGTCGTGCAGCATGGTGTTGCGGAGGGCCCCGAGCACCAGCAGGCACGCGTCGCGGATGTGACGGTAGAAGTGCTCCCGGTCGGCGTCGAACAGCTCCTCGGCCGCCTCGCTGTTCATCCACAGCCAGAGCTCGTTCACGGTCTGCCAGACGTCGAGGCTCAGCACTTCGCGGATCGACCGCGCGGTGTCGCGCACGGCGTGGATCGAGGAGCGAATCGAGGTGAGGTTCGCGCGGTCCCAGGTGAGGTAGCGCTGTACCACCTCGCCGTCCTGCATGGCCGCGTCGCCGAAACGCGCCACGAACCCGGCCTCCTCCCCGGCGACCACGACCACCGGCCGCCACGACTGGCGGGCGGAGAGGTCGGCGTCGAGGGCGACCGCGAGCGTCACCGGGAGCACGCGCGCGGTGTTCTCGGCGCGCTCGAGGTAACGACCGAACCAGAAGCAATGATCGGCGACGCGCGAGATCACTTGAGCACCCAGGTGTCCTTGGAGCCACCGCCCTGGCTCGAGTTGACGACGTACGAACCCTCGACGAGCGCGGTGCGGGTCAGGCCACCTGGCAGCACCCAGGGCCCCTTCGGCCCCGTGAGCACGTAGGGGCGCAGGTCGACCCGCCGCGGCGCGACCTTCCGCTGCTCGCCGATGAAGGTGGGACAGGTGGAGAGCTCGATCCGCCGCTGCGCGATGTACTTGCGAGGGTCTTCGAGCACGCGGGCCCGGAACTCCGCGCGCTGCTCCGCGGTCGACTGCGGGCCCATCAGCATGCCGTAGCCGCCGGCCTCGTCGACCGCCTTGACCACCAGCTCCTCGAGGTGGTCGACCACGAAGCGGCGATCGTCGGGGCGCGCGCACACCCAGGTCGGCACCTGCGC
Organism: uncultured Polyangiales bacterium; assembly: GCA_964624885.1. Taxonomy (GTDB): domain Bacteria; phylum Myxococcota_A; class Polyangia; order Polyangiales; family JADJMO01; genus JADJMO01. Next base: position 70,079 of record CAZUZY010000002.1, read on the forward strand.
GAGGATCGGCTCTTCGCTCAGGTAGAACCGCACGATGTCGGGCACGTAGGGGTAGATGGCCTTGTCGTCGGCGACGCCGTTGCCGGGCGCGTTGGCGAGCGTGACGTTGCCCTTGGCCCACGCGCGGAAGATCCCCGGCACCCCGAGCAGGCTGTCCTTGCGGAACACCTCCGGGTCGAGGAACGCCTCGTCGGTGCGCCGGTAGACGACCTCGACCCGGCGCGGCCCGCGGGTGGTGCGCACCCACACTCGGTCGTCGTCGACGAACAGATCGACGTTCTGCACGAGCTCGACGCCCATGGTCCGCGCGAGGAACGAGTGCTCGTAGTAGGCCGAGTTGTAGGGGCCCGGCGTGAGCACCACGATGCACGCGTCGTCGCGACCCGAAGGCGCGCAGGCGCGCAGGGTGGCGGCGAGCTGCGCGGAGTAGCCGTCCACGCGGTGCACGCGCGCGAGGTCGAACGCCCGGGTGAGCACGCGCTTGCTGACGGCGCGGTTCTCGAGCACGTACGACACACCCGACGGCGTACGCAGGTTGTCCTCGAGCACCTGGAACGTCCCGCTCGCGTCGCGGACGAGGTCGATGCCCGAGACGTGCACGCGCACCCCGCCCGGCGGTCGGACCCCGCGGACCACGGGGAGATATTGCTTGGATCCGAGCACGAGCTCGCGCGGCACCACGCCATCGGTGAGGATGCGCTGGTCACCGTAGACGTCGTCGAGGAACATGCCGAGCGCCTGGACCCGCTGCGCGAGCCCCCGCTCGAGGTGGCTCCAGTCCTCGGCCGAGACGAGGCGGGGCACGAGGCACACCGGGAAGATCTTCTCGGTGCCGCGCGCGTCGGCGTAGACCGAGAAGGTGACGCCCTGCGCGAGCAGCGAGCGTTCGGCGAGGGCCTGCTTGCGCGCGAAGGCCTCGGGGGTGGTGGCGTCGATCGCGGCGATCGTCTCGCGGAAAGCAGGCCGGGGTGTGCCCTCGGGGAGGAACAGCTCGTCGGCCGCCCCCGGGTAGGGGCGGTAGCCCGCGAAGAGGCCCTCAGTCATGGTCGCCTCCTGCAGCGCCGAGGCGGGGCACCGGTTCGTCGCGATAGCGCTGGCCGGCCCGTGGTGGGGAGCGGTCGACCGGGAGTCGTCGCAGATCGAGCGTGTAGGGCGCGTCCGGGTGCGGTGCGGCCGGCGCGGCGACGACCGGCCAGGGCAGGGGACCCTCGACGGTGAACCGCTGCGCGCGGCGCGCCGTGGCCTCGAACCGGGTGAGGGGCGGCGCGTCGAACGCGCGGCCCTCGGGGTGCCACACGTGGTAGGCGCACGCGCCGAGCGACCGCCGCGCCCACGTGTCGAGCACGTCGAGGCGGATCGGGTGGTGGATGCCGACGTGGGGGTGGAGGCTGTGCGCGGGTGCCCACGCGCGGAACCGCACGCCGGCCACCGCACGCCCGGCCGTGCTCGTCGGGTGGAGCGGCAGCAGGTGGCCGTTGACGAGCACCACGTGGCGCTCGGGCACGAGGCCCTCCGCGCGGACCTCGATGCGCTCCATCGACGAGTCCACGTAGCGAGACGTGCCGGCGGTGGTGCCCTCTTCACCGAGGACAGGCCACGGCTCGATGGCGTTGCGCACCTCGAGGGTGACGTCGCCGGCCTGCAGGACACCCACGCGAGGACAGCGGAGCTCGAGGAACGGCTGGTAGGCGGCGGGCGGCAGCGGGAGCCCGCGGCGCCCGAGGTGGGCGAGCACGTCCTCGAGATCGCGCCCGAGGAAGTAGGGCAGGAGGTACCGGTCGTGCAGGGCGAGGCCGAACCGTGCGAGCGGCGCCGCGTAGGGCTCGTCGACGAACGAGGCGACGATCGCCCGCGCGAGCGCCATCTGCGCGACCATCATGCGCGGGTGCGGCGGCATCTCGAACGCGCGGAGCTCGACCAGGCCCTGTCGGCCGTGGGGGGTCGCGGGGTCGAACAGCTTGTCGATGCACAGCTCGGTGCGATGGGTGTTGCCCGACACGTCGACCAGGAGGTGCCGGAACAGCGCGTCGGCGAGCCAGGGCGGGGGCGCCTCGTCCCGCGCGGCGAAGGCCCGGGTGAGCGCGATCTCGAGCTCGTAGAGCGCGTCGTGGCGCGCCTCGTCGACGCGCGGCGCCTGCGAGGTCGGGCCGACGAACAGCCCGGAGAACAGATACGAGAGCACCGGGTGGTGCTGCACGAACGTGATCAACGAGGCGAGCAGATCCGGTCGCCGCAGGAACGGGCTCGCGAGCGGGGTGGGCCCGCCGAAGGTGAGGTGGTGGCCGCCGCCGCTCCCGGCCTGGCGCCCGTCGAGCAGGTACTTCTCGGCGTGGAGACCCACCTGCAGCGCCGCGTCGAACACGTCGTGCGCGAGCGCCGAGTAGGCGCGCAGGTCGCTCGTGGGTGCCACGTTCACCTCGAGCACGCCAGGATCGGGGGTGACGGCGAAGCGCGTGAGCGCCGGGCTGCTCGGCGGCGCGTAGCCCTCGAGCAGCACGCACGACGGCGTCGTCAGGCCCGCGTCGTCGACCGCCGCATCGATCGCCGACACGAGCGCGAGGAAGTCGTCGCCGGTCGGGAGCGGGGGGAGGAACACGAACAGCGAGCCGGCTCGCGCCTCGACACAGACCGCCGTGCGGACGCCCGCGAGGGTCGGCACCGGCGCGAGCCCCCCGACGCGGACCTGCGCTTGGGCGGTCTCCTCGGGATCCCCGCGACGCGGATCGGGCGGAGAAAATGGCTCCTCTTTCGGATCGGGGACCGCCACCGCAGCGAGGCTCCCGAGCGGCAACCGCAGCCCGATCGGGCTGTCGCCGGGCAGCAGGAACAGGTGATCGCGGCGGAACTTCCACCGTTCTGTGACCCACCCCGCCGCGGTGCGGCCGAGGGGCAACACGAAGCCGACCGGGCGACCGAGGCCGCGCGAGAGCACGTGCGCGAGGCGGCGCCGCTCCTCCCCGCTCCCGAGGTCGAGTGCGAGCGGGTCGACGTCGACGGGGAGGCGCTGCTCGTCGAGGGTGTGGGGCCAGGGGTCCTCGTAGGCCGGGTGCACGCCGTCGAGGTCGAGCCGCTGCGCGAGCGCCTCGGCGAGCCGGCGCGCGTCGTCGACGGTCGGGCTCGCGAGCACGCCCTGCGGCCTCGACCAGATCGGTGCGCCGTCGTGGCGCGCCACGACATCGAGCGCCCAGCGGGGAAGGCTCTCGCCCGGGTACCACTTGCCCGTCCGGTGCAGCAGCACGCCACCCCTGGCGCGTCGCTCGAGGAGCGCGTGCGCGAGGGCGAGGCCGTGGCGCCACTTGCTCGGGCCGAGCGCCTCACCGAGCCACTCCGGCAGGGCGACGTCGTCCCGCGCGTTGAAGGTGGGCTCGCCGCCCATGGTGAGCGTGACGTCGTGCTCGCGCAGACGCGCGTCGATCGCGTCGCCCGCCACGAGCAGCGCGCTCCGCGTAGGGGGTGGTGGGGGTCGGCTCGTGACCGACGCGCCCGATCCGCATCTCGAACCGGAAGTCGTCGGAGAGCACGGTGGTGGTGCCGTCGACGGGCGCCGCCAGCGCCGGGGTCGCGGTGCACGCGAGCGGCACGTGGCCTTCGCCGCACAGGAGGCCGCTCGTGCCGTCGAGCCCGATCCACCCGGCGCCCGGGAGGAACACCTCGGCCCACGCGTGCAGGTCGACCACGTCGCGACCGACGCCTCGGGGCTGATCGGGGAGCATGCCGTCGTCGGCGAGCTGCACGAGGTAGCCGCTGACGAACCGTGCGGCGAGTCCGCGGGCGCGCAGGGCCGCGACGAGGAGCGCCGCCGAGTCCCGACAGCTCCCGCGCTTCTCGGTCAGGGTCTGCTCCGGCGTGAACGTGCCGGGCTCCTCGCGGATGACGTAGCGGACCTCCTCCTTCACCCGCCGGTCCAGCTCGACGAGGTAGTCGACGGTGGGGCCGCTCCGCGGCAGCGAGGCCGTGAACTCCGTGAAACGAGCGCCCCGCGCGTACGCCGGGTCGTCGACGGCGAAGAACGGCGCGAGCTCGCGCCGCAGATCGTCGGGGTACTCGAACGGCAGCTCCGCGCACCGCGGCTCGACGTAGAAGTCGAAAGGATTGACGGGCCTGATCTCGAGCGCGATCTCGACCAGGAGGTCGAGGCTCTCGAGGCCCACGTCGTCGAGGAACGTGAGCCGCGCGACCTCGTTGCCCCACGGGTCGTGCTGCCAGTGCACGCGGTGCGGCTGCTCGACGCGCAGCGCGTACGAGAGGACCTTCGCCTTGGTGTGGTGCGCGGGCTTGAGCCGCACGACGTGGGGACCGAGCAACGCCGGCTCGGGGTATCCGTACCGCGTGTAGTGCTGGAGCAGGACGCGCACTCCGAGGAGCGTCGCGCGGTTGGGTAACGGGGCGGTTACCGGCGCGGTGCTAGACGGGTGTTCACCGCACGAGCCAACGCACGAGACCGAGGATCGCCCAGCCGATCCCGACGCCGACCCCGATCTTGCCGACCCGCTCGAGGATGACGGCGAGCCGTTGTTCGGCGCGCGACTGGACGCGGAGCTGGTCCAGCGTCTGCGTGACCAGGGTGGGGCCACCTGTTTCGCCGACGAGCACCCGCCCGCCGTCTCGCTCGATCAATCGACCGAACGCGAACAGGCGCTGCCCCGGTCGCAGGAGACGCTCGTGGCAGAGGTAGGGATGGCGCGCCTTCGGCCCGAGGCGCGGGTCGACGGTCGAACGCTGCGTGGAGGTGAGCGGGTCGACAATCACGTCCACCTCTGCGACGAGCTCGGCGCGGTCGGATTCCACGCCCGCCTGGACGCCCGAACCATCGTCGATGGAGAACGGAGAGGCTACGCGCAGTACCTCCAGGCTCTCGACGCCGTCGGCGATGTCGATCTGCGCCTGGACGACGCACAAGACCCCGGTGTTCCCCGTCAGTGGGGAGGCGACCGTGCCGTCGGCCACGACGGTCCCCTCGATCTTGATCGACGTGTCGAGCGCGGCCTCTGCGATCGTGACCGGCGGCCGCTGGTGAGCGGCCACCCACTCCCCCTCGCGCTTTCGCTGCATCGCCCCGAAGCCGCGTCCCGATGCGGCCACCGCGATCGAGGCCAGTGTCAGGACTGCCGAGCCGACGAGTGCCGTGGTGAAGTCCATGTCGACGACGATCGCACGGCTGAGCTCTTGCGCCCACGCCGCCGTGCTCGTCTTCGTCGGCCGCCCCGTTTCGCTCAGCTCACTTCTTGAGCAGCCACAGGAGCCCCATCACGCTGCCCCCGAGCACGAGGAGGCCGACGATCAGCGCGAGCACCTCGAGCGCGCGGCTCGCTCCGCGGTAGCTGCGGCGTCGATCGTGCGTCGGTCGTGGGGGAGGCGCCGCCGGCTCCTCGGAGACCGCGATCGGCGCTGCGACGGGCGCGGCCTCGACGAGCGGTGGCGGCGGCGGCGTCTCCTCGACGGGCACGGGTGCCACCTTCTCGTCGGGCAGCTCGGCGCTCGCATCGAGGGCGCGCGCGATGGGATCGCTCAGTACGAGGCGCGTCTCGCCGACCACCAACGCCGCGCCGTCCGCCCACGGCAGCGGCGTCGGCCCGAGATCCCGTGCGCCGAGCTTCGCGACCGTGCGGTCGTCGCACGCCCGCACGCGCACCCGCCCTTGCTCGGCCGACACCTCGAGCGCGATCGGCGAGACCGCGCGGTCTGACAGGCGCAGCGCGCACCGCGGGTCACGACCGATCGTCTTCGGCTCCACACCGAGCGCCAGCGACGCTCCGCGATCGGGCCCGTCTTCGACGCGGATCGTGGCGGCTTCGCCGTCCACCGCGCGCGCCACCATGGCGAGCGCGATCTCGCGGGTCTCCTCCGCGCTCGAGGCGCGCGCCGCGCCGAGCTTGATCTCGAGCTGCATGCGACCGAGCACGACGCGATCGCCGGTCTCGATCTTGCGGGCCGACTGCACCGCGAGCCGCTCGCCGTTGAGGAACGTGCCGTTGGTGGAGCCCTCGTCCACCAGCACCCAGATGGCGTTCTGGGCACGGATCGAGGCGTGGCGCGCGGACACGCTCGCATCGGGCAAGCGCAGATCGCACGAAGCGCTGCGTCCGAGGACGACCCGCGGTCCGTCGAAGGTCACCGCCGGGAGCGAGACGCCCTCGGCCTTGACGACGAGGGTCACCGGCACGCCCCACTCGTAGCAGAACTCCTCCGGTCCTCGAAGAACGCGGGTGCCTTTTCCCTTGACACGATTCTTGGCCAGTCTCGCCGACCTCCGATAAGGCGCAGACCATGACCGAGAACACCGACCGTCGGAGCCCGCACGCCCGGGTCCCCTTCGAGGCGCTCGTCGAGATCGCCGCCCCCGACGGGGCCGCGTTCGAGGCCGAGAGCGTCGATCTCTCCGCGACCGGCATGCACCTGCGCACCGCGTTCGTCCCGGCCGTCGGCACTGCGCTGACGTTCCGGTTCGAGGGCGATGGCGGCGGGCACCCGGTCTACGCGAAGGGGGAGGTCGTGTGGACCGAGGACGCGGACGGCGGCGCCGAGTTCGGCGTGCGGTTCGCCGAGCTCGCCGACGGCGACGCCGAGGCGATCCGCCAGATCGTGAGCATCAGCGAGGGCCCCTCGGAGTCGGCTTCCGAGCCCACGTTCCGCGCAGCGGACCGGCCGTTCGCCCCTGTTCGCATCCACATCGAGGGCATGCCGTCGCCGATGCGCGCCGCCCTCGAACGATCCGACGCGCACGCCGCGCTGGTCGGCAGCGAGCTCAAGATGCTGCGCCTCGGCGCGCGCGTCGAGCTCGAGGACAAGTCCTCCGCAGCCCGACGCCCCGCGTTCGTCGACGGTGTCGCCTGCGAGATCGAGCCCGAGACCAAGGTCCCGCGGCTCGTGGTGAAGCTCCGTTACGAGGTCGACCCCGCCCGCATCGACGGGCGCCCAACCGAGAAGGCTGCCATGTCGAACGATGCCCACGTCCCCGCCGAGAGCCCGTCTGCCGAGCCCGAGACCGTCGCCGCCGCGCCGCGCAGCAGCGAGCAACAGCGGCAGGCGATGCCTGTCGCCGAGGAGGACGGCGGCCACCGCATGAAGGACACGATGAAGAGCGCGTGGGTGGGCGTCTCGTCGTTCGCGACGAAGACCTTCTCGCGCCTCGGCACGACGGTCGCGCTGCTCCGCAAGAAGGGCGAGCGCGCCGAGGACGACAAGGACGGCCGCCGGATGACCGCCACGGTCGCGACGGAGAAGACGAGGCGAACGCTCCGCCCCCAAGGCGCGTCGCGAGACATTTCCGGGGAGAACGAGGACGGAGCGATGGAAGAGATCGACAGCAAGAAGGTCGCGCTGCGGCGCAAGATCGCGGTGGGCGCCGGCGTCGGCGTCGCGCTGCTCCTCGGCGTGCTCGCCTTCAAGAAGCCGGCGCACCACGCGCCGATCGCCTCGGCACCGGCGCCCGAGCTCGCGCCCTCGAGCGCGCCCATGACCGCGCCCGCCCCGGCCACCAGCATCACCGC
>CAZUZY010000003.1:0-76225 GCA_964624885.1 uncultured Polyangiales bacterium
GCCGTGAAGGCCGGCGACGGCGTCGCCGCGCTGCGCGCCGCGCTCGCGTGCTGGCAGGAGCAGCCATGGCCCGAGCTCGCCGACCTGATCGACGCGATCTCGGCCCAGATCTCCGGCCCGCCGGCCGAGGACGCGCGCAGCTTCAGCACGCTCGCCAAGAGCAAGGATCCCCTCGTGCTCGGGCAGATGCTCCCGGCGATCCGCAGCGTGCCGGTGTCGTTCCTGCCGGTGGCGGCCGACGTGCTGAAGACGTTCCCGAAGGACCCGCGGCTCTCGTCCGCGATCGCCGGCTGGGTCCTCGATCCGCCGACCACCTCGAGCTCGACGTACTCGTTCTGGGTGCGGATGTTCGACGTGCTGACGCAGTCGGGTGATGTGCGCGTGCTGCCGCGCCTGCGAGAGCGCATCGCCGACACCAGCGAGGCGGCGTTCTGGCCGAAGTTCACGCGCGCCGTCACCAAGGTGACCGACACGCTCGCGGCGACGACCGTGGGGACGCCGACCGCCGCAGAGGCCGCGCTGCTGGCCGATCTCGGGCGGAAGGTGGGCTCGCTCCGGATCTTCGAGGCGGCCGCGACCACCACCGACGAGACCCCCATCGTCGAGGGGCCGCCCCTCGTACAGGCCGCCGCACACCTCGCGGAGAACCGCATCGTGGCCGCGATCGAGGCGCTCCTCTTGTGCTGGCGCGAGACCCGGGTGCCCGCGGTGGCAGACGCAATCGATCGCGCGACGCGCCTCCTGCCGACCTGGGAGCAGCCGCTCGACGCGCTCGACGACAAGAGCGCACACGAGGCGTGGCTCGCCGCCTTCGCCGAGGACCCCGTGCGGCACCTCCCTCAGCTCCTCCAGTACGTGCAGGTCGGTGGCAGTGCAGCCGCCGTGCGTCATCTGTCCGAGCTGGCCACACTCCCGGACGATCCGCGGACCGCGGTGCGGCTCGCTGCCGTCGCGGCGATGTTCGGCGTGAGCCCCGAGAAGGCCCAGTACTGGCGCACGCTGTTCGAGATCGTCGCCCGCGCGAGGGACGTGCGCACCTGCGCGCCTCTGCGCGCCGACTTCCGCGAATTCGAGAGCACCTACTGGTACCACCACAAGCACGGGCGACGCATCGTCGGACCGTTCGTCTTCCACCCGGAGAAGGCGTTCCCTCGCTGGCCGCTCGCCCTCGACGCGACCTCGCAGGAGCAGCTCGACGTCGTGCTCGCGCGACTCGCCGAGGCCGAGGCGCGGGCCGATCAGACCGAGCGCAGACTGCTCGCCGAGATCGCGCAGGCTTGGTCGGACAACGGGCCTCGCCTCGTCTACGCCGACTGGCTGATGGATCGCGGACACCCACGCGGTGAGCTGATCGTGCTCGCGTGCAAGTCGCACCGCACGAAGGCCGAGGAGAATCGGGTCACGACGCTACGCGCGGCTCCGTACGTGTGGGGGGCGTTGTCCGACGTGGTCTCCAGCGACGTCGAGCTCGATCGTGGGCTGATCGGCGAGCTCGAGCTCGGCGACATCAACGCGCTCACCTGGAGAGGGCTGTGCGGGCACCCGCTGCTCGCGGTGGTGTCGTCGATCGCGTTCACCGACTCCACCCAGGACGGGGGCGACCCCGCCGACTTCGCGCGGGCGATCATGGCCCCTGAGCTCCTCCGCCTCGAGACGATCCGGGGCGCCCCGGCCGCGCTCCTCGATGCGGTGGCGTCGCTGGTCAGCGAACGGTTCGAGCGCAAGGGCACCGAGCTCGTACGCCGCGCGTGACCTACGGGTCGGCGCGCCGCGTGGCCTCGACGCGAACCGAGCACGGCGTACCGCGTCGCTGATCGTCAGGGCGCGCCGCACGACAGCCACTGCCCGAGCTGCACGCGCTGGTCGTGGCTCAGGGTGCCGCTCTCGGGCATGCTGGTGTTGTAGACGGCCTGGTCGAGGATCGCGGCCTTGTTGGCGAGGAGCGCCGCCTGCGTCGTCAACGTGGGACGGTCCTTGCCGGCGTGGCAGGACAGGCAGCTGCTCGAGACGAGCGCCTGGGCGAAGTTCGCGTAGGTGAGGGTATTCGGCGTGGGGCACGCGATGTCGCTGGCCGAGATCCCGGAGGAGCTCGAGCAGGCGGTGACCGACAGGCAGACGGCGAGCAAGGCCTTCTTCATGTCCGATCTGGACCGCGAGCCCGCCTGGACCAGACGGGATAGACTGCGCCCCACGATGCAACGCCCCCGCCTCACCCTGGCCATGTCCCTCGGCGCGCTCGCCCTCTCGCTGCACACGGTGCCCGCGTGCTCCGCCGGCGGCGACAAGGACGCCACGACCAAGCCCCCGGGGGACGGCGGCATCGGCGTCGACGCCGCGCTCTGCGGCTACTGCATCGACCGCTTCTACACGCCGTGCGCTTCGCCGGGCGTGCCGGGCACCGCGGTCGAGTGCCCCGAGGGCAAGGTGTGCGTCCCGCAGAAGGGCTGCGGCGACTGTCGGCCCGGGGTCGACGTCTGCGTGGGCAACGAGATCCACGGCTGCACCGAGGGCGGCACGGTCGGCGACAAGGTCAAGGACTGCGACCCGGGCAAGGGCGAGCGGTGCAGCGCCGGCGTGTGCAAGACGGCGTGCGAGGCGGTGGCCGACTCGCCGAGCAACGTGGGCTGCGAGTTCTGGGCGGCCGACCTCGACAACCTCAAGAACTTCATCGACGACGCGGCCAACAAGCCGTGGGGCCTCGTGCTCTCCAACGCTGGCGAGACCACGGCCAAGGTCACCATCGAGCGCAACGACGCGCCGCCCGGCTCGCCGCCCAAGCTCACCGTCGTGCAGACGCTGACCATCGCGAAGGACGAGCTCAAGACGGTGATCCTGCCCTCGCGCGAGGTGGACGGCTCGGTGCTCGGCAACAACGAGGGGCCGGGCACGTTCCTGTCGGCCAACGCCCTCCGCGTCACCTCCGACATCCCGCTCGTCGTCTACCAGTTCAACGCCTTCGAGCCGACGTTCAGCAACGACGCCTCGCTGCTCCTGCCGCGCAACGGGCTCGGCAAGATCCACCGCGTGCTCGGCTACCCCACCTCGAAGCCCGTGAAGATCCCTGGCTTCGACATCCTCGACCACGCGTTCGTCACCATCATCGGCACGACGTCGAACACCAAGGTGAAGGTCACCCTCGGGCAGGCCATCGTCGCCGGCGGCCCGATCAAGACGCCCATGAAGAAGGGCGAGGTGGTCGAGGTCACCCTGCAGCCGTTCGACGTGCTGAACCTCGAGTCGGACGGCATGCCTGGCGACATGACCGGCACCATCGTCGAGGCGGACGGACCGATCGCGGTGTTCAGCGGCACCGAGGGCAGCACCGCGCCCGTCGGCGACACCGTGCCCAAGCCGCCCGGCTCCACCGGCTCCAAGTGCTGCGTCGACCACCTCGAGGAGCAGGTCTTCCCGGTCACCGCGATGGGCAAGAAGTTCGTCGTCACGCGGAGCCCCATCCGCTCGACGACCAGCTACCGCGAGCCCGACATCCTCCGCTTCCTCGGCGTCGCCGAGACGGCCACGGTGACCACCACGCTCCCCCCGCCGTTCGACAAGTTCACGATCGCCCCGGGCGAGATGAAGGAGACCTGGACCGACAAGGACATCATCGTCGAGTCCACCGCGCCGGTCGCCATCGGCCAGATCCTCGTCAGCCAGGAGTACGTCGACGGCGCGTACTCGGGCGATCCCTCGCTGACCATCTTCCCCGCGGTCGAGCAGTACCGGCAGAACTACCTGTTCCTCGTGCCGCCCAAGTGGAGCAAGAACTACGTCGTCCTCTCGGCGCCCGTCGGCGCGGAGATCAAGATCGACGGCGTGGTCCCCACCGACTGCGTGGTCGCCGCCGCGGGCAAGCTCGGCGCCGTGGACTACGAGGCGCGCCGCTGCCCAGTGAAGGACGGCGTCCGCCGCGTGGTCGGCGACAAGCCCTTCGGCGTGACCGCCTACGGCTACGGCCCGGCCGGCAGCTACGCGTTCACGGGCGGCGCGGACGTGAAGCCAATCTACACGCCGCCGCCGCTGAAGTGACCACGCGGCTCACGCGCAGACGTCTGCGGGCGCGAGAGGACTGCAGGTGGACGAGCGCCAATGCGTGATCAAGGCATCACGTGCATCGATGCGTCGTCGATCAAGAAGCAGTTGCCGCCGCCCATGGCCTCCATCGAGAACGACATCGTGACCGCCGTCTTGGTGACGGTGAGCAGCGAGGTGGCGCGCCGCCAGGTGCCGTCGAGGGGGGCGGGGGACCCGAGGTCGTCCTCGATGATCGCGGTCGATGCCGCCCAGGTCGCGAGCGTGACCCGCGGGTTCGACACGCCCGCGTCGTCGGGCGAGGTGCGCACCTACGCCTCTGCGTAGTAGGTCTTGCCGACCACCGGCGCGCCCGAGATCTCCTGTCGCAGGCCGAAATCGTACGCGCCGGCGTTGGAGCAGACCCGACACGAGCGCTTGCCGCCGTGGGCCATCGTGCTCTCTTCGGCCGTCGCTCCGTAAGCGCTCCATGCCGCGCAGCCGAGCTCGAAATCGCCGTTCTTCAGCAGCTCGACGACGCCGGTATCGCGGCCAGCATCCGTCACGCTCGTGTCGGTGCTGGTCGAGTCGACGAGCGTCTCGGTGGCGTTCGAGTCGACGGGGGCGATGGAGTCGGCCGCGGTCTCGACGTCCTCACCTTTGCAGCCCGAGAGGATCACGAGGAGCACGAGAACGGCACCGCGAAGCATGCCGCCATCGTAGAGAGGAAATCGAGAAAGGGCACGCCTCGCGTCGCTCGAATCCCGTCTGGACGGCGCCCTGCGTAGGCGAGGGGTTCGTCGAGCGATGTCACTGCCCAGCGACGTGTCGCAGGTGCTAGACCGCGAGGACTCGCACCCCTGGGAAGAACGCGCGCAGCCGCTCGAGGTCCGAGAGGTCGCTCGAGAAGACCACGTCACCGCGCAGGGCCGCGCTGGCCATGACGAAGGCGTCGATGGTCGTCGCACCCACGACGTCGCGCAGGGCCTCTCCGGCCAGACGGGCCACACCTTCGATCAGCGGCTCGACGTGCACCGCCGCGAGGAGGGCTTCTCGCAGGTCGGTGCGGCCACGCCACCACTCACCGACGACCACGGTCGGGACGGTGACGCGTGTTCCCCGCTCCTGGATGCGGCGAAAACTGGTCCACGCTCGTGGCTTCCTGCGCTCCAGGGCCACGAGCATCCCGGTGTCGAAGGTGACACCCTGGCTGGTCACGCAGCGGTCCTGCGCTTGGGCTTCTTGCGCGCGACCCTGCGGGCGAGCGCCCACCCCTCCTCGAGCTGCGCGTCGACCTCGGCGCGCTCCTCGTCCGTCGGCTCGCGACCGCCGTACCAGCGAAAGGCACGCTCGAAGGCGGCCTGACGCACGGCAACCTCGGTCATCTCGGTGATCAACGCCGACACGTTGCCTTGATGACGCTCCTCTGCGAGCGCCTTGAGCTTCTGCTTCGTGACCTTGTCGAGGGACACGCCGATGGTCTCGGTCGCACCTGGCCGACGGCGCCGCGCAGTCATGCCTGCAAGTGTAGCATGAAAGCGACGAGGGGAGGCCGTGGCGCCCGCGCGCGACCGAGGAGGGGTCCACCTCGCCTGCACGAGGGCAGCCCAGAGTGTAGATTCCTGCCCTCGAGAGCTCGTGACATGGCAACAAGAAGGTCGACGACAGGCACGAAGGTGAGACCCCGCGCGAAGGGACCCCTGTCGCACCAGTCGGGGTGGCTGTCGATCTGGGCCGGTCACTTCGATTCAATCGACGAGCTCGAGCTCCACGTCGACTCGAGCGAGTTCGAGAAGCAGCACGGCTTCGTCATCGAGCCTCCCCTGCTGCCCTTCAACGCCTTCGCGGAAGAGGCGCCGCCCAAGGTCCTCGTGGGGCTGCTCCTGAAGAACAAGCAGCTGGTGGCGAAGGTGGCCGCGGCGATCGGTGACGAGCCGACGAATGCGCTCTTGTTGCACGAAGAGTGCGTGTTCGACGCGTCGCTCTCCCCGCGCGGCAAGAAGCGCATGCGGTTCCTCGGCAGCTGGCCGAAGCCCTAGCGAGACAGGTTCTTTCACGAGAGCTGGTACGCCCTCGTCGTCCAATGGAGATCGTCGCCAGAGAGGGCCTCGCGTGCGCAGCAGTCGGGACTGTAGCTCCGCAGAGGCGGCTCGCCCGATCAGTAGGCCGGTGGTACTCCTCGCAGGCATGCGACTGCGCTCTGTCCTCGCGCCCGCCGTCGTCTCCGCCGTCCTCGCCACGGCCTGCAGGGGCGGCACGTCGAGCGCCCCGCGCGCGACCGCACCGCCGAGCGCCCTCCCCGAGGGGGACTGGCCGCCGCTGGCCTTTGCGCTCGCCCTGCCGCCCGGCGATCCGCTCCCCAAGGGCGCGACGGCCCGCCTCGGCACGATGCGCTTCCGATCCACCTTCGGTCCCTACGTGGATCAGTTCGACCTCGTCGGTCACGACCGCCTGCTGGTGAGCGGGGGTCCGCTCACGGAGACGTGGACCGCTTCGACGGGTGTGAAGACGAGCTCTCCGAAGAGGGAGGGCAAGACGGTGGCGTCCGACGACGGCGGAGGTGTCGTGCTCACGGAGACGCGCCTCGAACGCTGGGATTGGAACAAGGGCAAGGTCGTCGCCGGCCTGCCGCTGTCGAAGGACGACGGCGATCCCTCTTCGGCCGTGCTGCGGACCTCGCGCGACCAGCGCATCGTCGTCTTCCTCACGATTGCGGAGCGCGAGGGGTGCGCCATGGTCTTCTCGGACCTCGCCCGCGTCGGGAAGGTGTGCGCCAAGGGAAGGTCGCCCGCGCCCACGCACGGACAGTTCGCCCTCTCGGGCAACGGCCGAGTCCTCGCGTTCGTCGATGGGGACGGCGACGCGCGTGCGGCTCGCCTCGTGGAGCTCCCGAGCCGCAAGGAGCTCGGCCTCCATGGCAGTGACGTGCGCGCCCTCGCGGTCTCGGCCGACGGGTCGCGGCTCGCCTACACCGCGAAGCGCACGCTGCACGTGGTCGACGTGGCGACGGGAAAGGAGGTCCTCTCGTCCGCCGACGAGCGCATCGGCGACTTCGACGAGCTCACGTTCTCGTCCGACGGCGGGCGTCTCGCGGGCGCGGGCGCCGGTCGCGTCGCGGTGATCGACGCGGCCACGAAGGGGACGCTGTTCCGCGCGAGGGACCTGGCGCACGTGACCGCCCTCTCGCTCTCTCCTGCCGGAGACCAGGTCGCGTGGTATGCCAACGGCGCGATCCGCGTCGTCGACGTGGCGAGCGGTCGCGCCGCCGGCTCCGACGCCCCGTTCGGGATCCAAGCCGCCGCGCTCTCCCGGGACGGCGCCCGCGCCGCGCTCGTGTGGCCGGGGGGCGTGACGGTCTACGACGTGGCCTCCGGCCTCGAGAAGCGGCGGCACGTGGGCGAGGCGTACGCCGCCGCGTTCCTGGGCGACGACACCACCCTGGTCTTCGCGATGGCCGAAGGGCTCTTCTCCTCGAACGCCGAGGGCGCGGTGAAGAAGCTCTCCTCCACATCCTTCTACCGACTCGCGCTCGCGCCCGACGGCCGCTCGCTCGTCGCCTGGCTGACCACCCCGAACGGCGTCGCGTCCGCCGACATGCTCGCCGTCCTCGACGTCGCCACGATGCAAGCGCGATGGACGCTCCCTGCTCCGGTCGAAGGCCCGTACGTGGGGCGGGTGACGTTCGGCCAGGACAAGAACACGCTCGTCCTGCACCGCGGCGATCGGCTGGAGCGCTTCGACCTCTCGACCGGCAAGAAGCTCGGCACGGTGGCCCTCGCGGACGTCCCTTACTACCGCGAGTGTCCGTCGTCCTTCAGCGATGGGGCGACGATCGAGCTCGCCCCTTCGGTGATCGACTGGACCGGCAAGGTCGTCGGCGCCGCGCCGTGCGCGCTGTCGTCCACGTTCGACGGCGCGAGCATGCTCCTCCTCGACGCGGCGCACGTCCTCTCGGTCCGGCAACGCACCCCCTCCACCAGCGCAGCCAAGCCGCTCGCGACGATCGAGGACGTGCGGTTCGGCGCGATCGAGCACCACCGTGCGCTGACCTGCGGCGACCACGCCTGCCTCGCGTGGCCGGCGCCGTAGGCGCTCGCGCCGAGCCGATGAAGATGACCGATGGACCGTACGGTGGTAACGGGTGCGGCGTCACGTCGACGAACGCACGCGTGCCTTCCTCCGTCGACCTCCCGCCCGTCCCCCACACAGCGTCCCCTCGTCCTCCCCGAGTGCCTTCCCCAACGGCCCCGCGCGCGCGGCGTCGGGTCCTCCGGGTCGAGACGGTCGTCTTCGGCACGCTGACCGAGACGCAACGAGAGGCCCTCGGCACCGAGCTCCACGCGCTCTGGAGCGAGTACTTCCACGGTCAGGATCGAGCCGCCTTCGTGCGCTCGCACCTGTTCGACGACACCACGTTGATCCTCGGGCGCGGGGTGGCCGGGGAGCTTGCCGGGTTCGGCTACATCAACCCTCGCGTTCTCACCGTCGAAGGGCGCGCCGTGCTCGTCCTCGGCGGGGGTGTCTTCAACCGGGTGAGCTACGCGGGCTCGGCCGCAGTCGCGCTCGGCTGCCTGGCCGCCGGCGCGAGGCTCCGCTTCCGCCACCGCGACAAGGACTGTGTCGCGGTCTCCGTCGCGACCCATCCGCTCATCTACGACCTCACCGCTCGAATGCTGCCGACCATGGCCCCGGGCTCGGGTTCGCCGCCGCCGCCGTCGGCCCTCGAGATCGTGCACGAGGTCGCTCGGGCGCGCGGGCTGCCCGTCGACCCCACGGACCCCTGGCTCGTGCAGTTCTACGGGCGCGCAGCCCAGGCCGATCGACTCAAGGCCTCGCGGGCGTACGCGAGACGATCGCCAGCGATGGCGTGGTTCGAGGCTCACGCGCCGCGTTGGGCAGAGGGCCAGGCCCTCCTCGTCTGGGCGCCCGTCGACGCAGCCAACCTGTTGGGAGCCGCGGGGAGGCTCGCCCGTCACCTGCTTGCCCACGGGTGAGGGTGTCACGGGCGAAGGGCTGGTACCGTCGGGGCGTGGAGCACGAAGACGAACGACAGGACCGGGGCACGCGCGAGGCCTACGAGCGCTACCTCGCGGGCATGGACGCCTCGATGCGCCAGAAGGTGGCGCTGACCGCGGCGCACTTGCTGGGGGTCGGACGGGTGGCCGACATGGGCATGGGCTCGGGCGCGGGGAGCCACGCCCTCGCGTGCTTGCACCCGCCGCTGCACGTGGTCGGGGTCGACCTCGATCCAGCGATGGTCTCGCTCGCCCGCGAGAAGTACGTGGCGGAGAACCTCTCGTTCGTCGTCGGCGACATCGCCGAGGAGGTGTTCCCCGAAGGGACCCTCGACGGGATCCTCGACTCGTCGGTGCTCCACCACGTCACCTCGTTCCGCGGCTACCGGTACGAGGAGGCCGCGCGTGCCCTCGCGGTCCAGACGCGCGCGCTGCGCGTGCACGGCACCCTCGTGGTGCGCGACTTCGTGGCCCCCGAGCCGGGGATGTGCCTCCTCGACGTGCGGGACGACGACGGCGACGACTCCGACGATCCACGCCGCTGCTCGACCGCGGCGCTCCTCCGCCGCTTCCGCCGCGAGTTCCGCGCGCTCTCCGACGAGCCCGGCTTCCCGCTCGAGGAGGTCGCCTCTCCCGCGCCCGGCGTGCGGCGCCACCGCCTCTCGCACCGGCACGCGGTCGAGTTCGCGCTGCGCAAGGACTACCGTGTGGACTGGGAGGCCGAGGCCAAGGAGGAGTACTGCTACTTCACCCAGGCGGAGTTCGAGGCTTGCCTCGCGACGCTCGGCCTGCGCGTCCTCGCCTCGACGCCCATCTCCAACCCCTGGATCGTACGCAACCGCTTCGAGGGCCGGATCGCCCTCGCCGATCTCGAGGGTCGGCGGCTCCCCTGGCCGGCCACCAACACGCTCGTGGTGGGCGAGAAGGTGGGCCCGGGCGAGGGCGTGCGCATCGTGGAAGCAGGTCCCGCGTCGCCCCTCGGCTTCCTCGAGATGACCGCCCACGTCGATCGCCGCGACGGCCGCGTGCGCGACCTCGTGCGGCGCCCCAACACCACGGTCGACGTGGTCCCCTGGTTCGTGCAAGCGGGCGATCTCTTCGTGCTCGCGCGCATGAGCTATCCGCGCGCGATCCTCGCGAGCGACGCGCAAGGGCTCTCGCTCGACGGCGCGCGGGCGCCCCAGTACGTGACCGAGCCGCTCAACGTCCTGCAGACCGATCGCAGCCTCGGCGAGACCGTCGAACGCATGCTCGAGACGCACGCCTCGATCACACCGGAGCGGCTCCGCGGGTTCTCGCCCGGGGGCACCTACTACCCGTCGCCCGGGGGCACCCAGGAGGAGGTTCGCTCCGTGCTCGTCGAGATCGAGCCGCTCCACTTGCAGGAGACCATCCCCAACGTGTCGGGGTTCAGCACCTCGGGCCGCGTGCGCGCCATCGAGGCCGAGCAGGTCCTGCGCGCCGCGCAGGTGGGCGGGCTGCCGGACGCGCGGCTCGAGCTCAACGTCTACGATCTGATGCTCGATCGCGGGCAGGTGCCCGGCCCCTGGCTCGGCGAGCAGATCACGCTGCGCGAGGGCGGAGGCGGCGTGCTCACCGATCTGACCACGCTCGGTGCGCGGCCTCCCCGGCGAGCGTTCGCGCGCGGCGCCGGGGGCGCGGGCTTCCTCGATCTGCGGGCGTCTCGCTTCGACGAGCTCGATCGCGAGGGGCGCGTGGTCGCCTCGGCGGTGCTCGAGTACGTGGTGCCGAAGACCCGCAGCGCGACGTCGGTGGCGTGCGCGCTCCTCCTCCGTCGCGGCGACGTGGTCCACCTCGGCGTGTGCGACGAGGATCTGCCCGCGGCCCAGTGCTTCCTCGGCAACAGCCAGCTCCTGGTCGCCCCCGCGTGGCGACTGCCCCGCGACCTCCGGTTCGTGCACGACGCGCGCGCCTTCCTCGCCGATCGCCTGCTCGCGGAGCACGGGGTCCGCGCGGGCAGCGTCTGGGATCTCGGCGGTCGCTACCACCCTTCGGCGGGGCTCTCACCCGAGGTGGTGGTCCCGATGGCGGTCGAGGTGCTCGAGGCGGGGAGCTCGCTCTCGTGGGTCCCGCTTTCGAGCGTGGGGCCGCACCGCGACGAGCTGCTCGACGGCCACCTGCGGATCGTGGCCCTGCGCGCGGCCCATGCGCTCGGTCTGCTCGGGTAGGACCTGCCGGCTCGGCTGGTGCGACGGACGGCCCTTTGCTCCACGACAACGACGGACCGGACACCGTGAAACACAGTGGAACACCGGGCCTTCTCGCAGCTGGTCTCCACGTCGCGAACATGATGAGCTGGCCGCATGCCTGCCATCACATTCACTCCCCCGACTCAGGTGGCTTCAAAGAGCTGGTACGTGGCGGCCAAGAACAACAACCGTATTCTCGAAGACCCGCCTCTCACCGATCCGCACGACGGGGATACGACGCCGGCCAGCGGCGATGTCCAAGCATGTGTCGTCACTTACGACCGCGATATCGTGCTGACCGTCAATCGACCCAACCTGATCAACGCGCTGATCACGCTCATCAGCACGGCGGTGAGCAATGTCACCAGTGTCCCGGCGCTCGGCGCCGCGGCGGTTGCGCAGGCCATCGTCAAAGAGATCCAGCTGCTGATCCTGCCGCTTTCTGTCCAATTCAACTCGAACCTCACATCGAAGCTGCTGGCGCGCACGAAGGATCAGGCTGGCGACGCCTATCTATCCATCGAACTACAGGCAATCTCGCGAACCCCGTTCTTGGCATCGAGCGGGCTTTCGTGGCGGAGCGAAGTGCTGCTGATCACCGGCGCTGGCGCGCGGAAGTGGTGGACTTCCGACGCGTTTGCCGCTGGCACATCGCCCGTGTCCGTCAGCATCGTGCGGCCGTTCAACGCGGGGGACAGCGAAGCCACGACGGTGGCCTTGACGCTGTTCATCAACGTTCCATCGGTTCTCGACCAGGTCCCCGGGATCCAGCGCTCGCTCGAGGATGTCCTCAACAAGGACCCCAACAAACCAGTGCTCGCCAAGGTCATGGAGATCGCGACGGCGCTCTTCCAAGACATCGACGCGCAGCTCTCGCTGACGAACATCCAGATTCAGTATCGACTCGTGGGTAAGGACGCGTTCGATCGGTACCAAGCCGAGATCGACAGGGAGAAGGCCGTCCTCGACTGGCTCCAGCAGTACCAGCTCTGGCTCGACCGCTTCTACAAGAACTGGGCGCTGCATCACGGTGAGGCCATTGCGCCGATGCCTCCTCCGCCCGCGGCGCTCCCACCGAAGTCCACACCGTCGAAGCCGCCTGACGAGTCGCCCTCGCACTAGACGCGTCTCACCGCGGGTCGAT
Organism: uncultured Polyangiales bacterium; assembly: GCA_964624885.1. Lineage (GTDB taxonomy): Bacteria > Myxococcota_A > Polyangia > Polyangiales > JADJMO01 > JADJMO01. Next base: position 12,381 of record CAZUZY010000003.1, read on the forward strand.
CGACAGGCCTCAGTACTTCGGCGGGAGCTGTACCGAGATGCCGACCAGCATCCCACCCTCGAGCCGTCGCGGCCCTCCGTCGAGCGGGAACGAGACCTGGACGAACGGCGCCGCCTCGAGCGCGAGGATCCCCGTGCCGAACAGGTACTGGAAGCGCGCGAGGTGCCGCAGGTACAGCTCGGTCTTGTAGCGGCCCCCGACCTCCTTGGGATTCACGAGCACGAACCCCACCTCCGGCAGGAACGCGCCGACGAGCGACGGGAACGTGAACGCCCAGTCCTTGCGTCGGACCTGGCTCAGCAAGGCCAGCGAGAGCGTGGTGGTGATGCCCGAGTGGCTGCGGATGCTCGACAGCACGCGCGTCTCGAGGCCCCACTCGTTGCCCGCCGCGGCGCTCTTCGCGAGCGTCCCGTCGCGGTCGTAGGGCGTGCGGTAGCGCGGCGAGTACGTGAGCCCGTAGAACCCCATGGTCACGTGCTGATCGCTGATGGTGAGTGGCAGGATCCACCCGAGCTCGTGGACGAAGCGCCCCTTCGGCGGGCCGTACGCGTGATCCGCGGGGAGGTGACGCGGCGGCGGCGGTGGCGGCTCGACCGGCGGGGAGGGCGGCGGTGGCGGTGGCGGGACGTGGTCGTTGCCGTTGCCGTTGCCGTTCTGGTTGCCGTTGCCGTTCTGGTTGCCGTCGCCGTTCTGGTTGCCTGCACCATTCTGGTTGCCGTCCGGTGGACGCTTCGGCGTGGCCGAGGCCACGGAGGTCGTGAGCAGGAGCGCGAGCAGACCGGCGGAACGCAGCATGTCGAACGTCTGGTCCAACGCCGGCGCGCTCGTGGACTTACACTGCTCACGGCAACCGTCCGTGGTCCCGGTCGGAGCGGGGTTCATTTTCGGCGCCGCACGAATGTAAAGCCAGGTTTTACATTCGTGCAGAAACAAAAATCGGCCTGCGTGTCCCGTCGGAGGGGCCGGCCGACGGCGGAGCCTCTCGTCGGGCTCAGGTGGCTCGAGCCCGTCACTTCTTGGTCGTCGGTCGCGGGCGGGGCGGCGCGACGGGGGCCTTCACGGCGGTCGTGGGTCGCGGCGCCGGCGCCGTCTTCGGCTCCTTCGCCACCAGCGCGGCCACGGCCACCGGGTCGGCCATCGTCGGCCGCTGCGACGCCGGCGGCGGCTCGCTCTCGATGGCGACCTCGATGGCGAGGCTCTCGAGCGAGGCGTCGAGGCCGTCGAGGGCCACCGCGATCGACCGCGCGATCGGGCTGCTCTCGGCGGACGCGCGCTCGATCACCACCGCCTGGGTGGCGGCCGCGGTCATCTGCACCATCGGGGCCTGCGCCCGCGCGAGCTCCGCGAACACGCGACGCGTCTCGAGCTGCATGGCCTTGGCGCTCGCATAGCGCTGGTCCTTCTCGAAGCGCAGGGCCGTGTCGATGACCTGCGCGGCCGCGGCGGGCAACGTGGGCACGACGCCGGTGATCGAGCGCGCGGGGCGCTTCATCGTGGCGACGATGCGGTCGATCGCCGTCGGTGCGTCGTGCACGTACTGGTTGGAGAGCGCCGTGAACATCAGCGCGCCGACCGCCCAGAGGTCGCTCCGCGCGTCGACCAGCTCGGTCTTCGCGCGGGCCTGCTCGGGGGGCATGAACGCCGCGGTGCCGAGGACGATGCCGTCGCGGGTCTTCGCGTCCACGGTCGCCTCGCGCACGCGGGCGAGGCCGAAATCGAGCAGCTTGATCTCGCCGGCGTGGGTGATGAACACGTTGGCGGGCTTGATGTCGCGGTGGACGATCTGCTTCGCGTGCGCCGCGCCGAGCACGTCGAGCAGGCGGTCGGCCAGGAAGAAGCACTCGACCGGCGTGAGGACGCCCGCGCGCCGCAGCCGCCCGTCCAGCGATTCGCCCTCGAGCAGCTCCATCACGAGGAAGACGCCGCCGTCCTCGAGCGTGTCGTCGTCGAGCACCTCGACCGCGCCCGGATGGCCCACCTTGTTGGCCACATAGCCCTCGCGGAGGAACCGGGCGCGCACGTCCTCGTGCTGGGCGAACTCGGCGTGCAGCAGCTTGATGGCGACCCGCTTGCCGTTGCGGTGGGTGGCCACGAAGACGGCCGCCATGCCCCCGACGTCGAGCAGCCGGTCCACGTGCCACTTGCCACGAAGGGTGCTTCCCACGCGCGCTTGCGCGGTCTTCCGGCTCAGGTCGTCGCTCATCAGGCTTTGTGATGGTATCGCCCCCGCGTTCTGCGATCATGTTTCCTTCCATGGATCTCGTCCGCGACCCCCGGAGCAAGGGCCAGCTCCTCGTCCGCCACCCCGGTCCGGTCCCGAGCGGGGGCCGGGTCAAGGTGGAGGCCGGGAGCGCGGGATTCCTGGTGCGCCGGGGCCGACTCGCGGTGATCCTCAAGGTCGGCACCACCCAGATCGGCGCGGCCCTCCTCGGCCCCGACGCCCCGGCCGCGCCCCTCGGCAGCCCCCTCGACTGCGAGCTCTGGTACGTCTCCACCCTGCCGACCGGCGCCATCCCGGTGCACGGGGGGTGCGAGGTGTACGAGAACGGCATCCCCGTCCCCATCTCGTTCACCGGCACGTGCGGGATGGCCTGCACCGATCCGGCCAGGTTCGTCACCAAGCTCCTGCAGGCGGGCCTCCCCCTCGACCAGGCCTTCGAGCGCGTGCTGCTCGGCCAGCACGTCCTCGACGCGCTCCGGAGCACGGTCCAGGCGTCCCTCGACGCCTCCACGATGACGGTGCTCTACCTGCGCGAGGACGAGCCCACCAAGCTCATCCTCGACTATGCCCTGATGGCGGGGCGCCAGTTCCTCGGCTCGTTCGGCGTGTCCTTCCTCGGGTTCGACGCCGGGCGCTTCGAGGTGCCACCCGGGACCGAGGCCCTGCTCCAGCATCCTCCGCCGCCGCTCGAAGCGCTGCGCATCACCGGTCACGAGATGACCATCCACTCCGACATGATGACGCCGGTGCGGGTGCAGACCGACCGGCTGCGGCCCGCGGCACCGGTCGATCCGCTGGCGATGACGCCGGGCAGTGGCCTGCCGGCGGCGCCCGCGCACCTCGCGCTGTCGCCGGCCGAGGGCTCGCCGGTCTATGCCCCGCCCTCCTCCGCTTCGGCGCCGGCGTCGGCGCCGGCGTCCGAGCCGGCGTCCCAGCCCATGCCGGTCGCGCGCAACCTCGCGAGCACCCCGTATCCCCTGAGCCGGGACTCCGCGCGCAAGCCGCCGGTGATGGTGCGGCAGGGCTACTCCGGCACCTCGGTCGCGGTGGTGCAGGAGGGCGCGTTCCCCGCCGGCTCCAAGGTGCGCGCGCAGGCCTCCGACGGCCAGTGGTACGCGGGGGTCGTCGTCCGGTGCGAGGGCAACAAGGTCGAAGTGGCCTTCGCCGACGGCGGACCGAGCGAGCTGCTCGATCTCAAGCGGGTCACGCACGGGTAGGTGCTAACGAGAGGGGCCATGTCCCCTCAGGATCCCCCTCGCGAGGGGCCGCCGCTGCAGGTCGAGCCGGGCGCCGGCCCGCTCGACGCCGACACCATCCTCGAGCGCTTCCTCGCCTACGTGGAGGGTCGCGGCCTGTCGCTCTACCCGGCGCAGGAGGAGGCCGTCCTCGAGATCTTCGCCGGCAAGAACGTGGTGCTCGACACGCCCACCGGCTCGGGCAAGTCGCTGGTCGCGACGGCGATGTGCTGGAAGGCGATCGCCGAGGGGCGCCGCGTCTACTACACCGCGCCGATCAAGGCGCTGGTCAGCGAGAAGTTCTTCGCCGCGTGCGACGACTTCGGCCCGACCAACGTCGGCCTCGTCACCGGGGACGCCGCCGTGAACCCCGACGCAAAGGTGATCTGCTGCACCGCCGAGATCCTCTCCAATCGCTGTTTGCGCGAGGGCGCCGCGCTCGACGCGGCGGCCGTGGTGATGGACGAGTTCCACTACTACGGCGACCGTGATCGCGGCGTGGCCTGGCAGGTGCCGCTGCTCACGCTGCCCCACGCGCGCTTCCTGCTCATGAGCGCCACGCTCGGCCCCATGGACGCCTTCGTGGAGCGGCTCGCCGCCCTGACCGGCGAGGGCGCCCGGTGGGTGCGGGGACAGGAGCGCCCCGTGCCCCTCGAGTACGAGTACCGGGAGACCCCGCTGCACGAGACCATCGCGGAGCTGTGCCGCGGAGGCCGCGCGCCGGTCTACGTCGTGAGCTTCACCCAGCGGGCGTGCGCCGAGCTCGCCCAGGATCTGCTCTCGACCGACCTCTGCACCAAGGACGAGAAGAAGCGCATCGCCGAGGCCATCGCCGGCCACCGGTTCGACGGCAGCCCCTACGGCAAGGAGGTGCAGAAGCTCCTGCGCCACGGCGTCGCCATCCACCACGCGGGGCTCCTGCCCCGCTACCGATTGCTGGTCGAGAAGCTCGCGCAGCAGGGCCTCCTGCGGGTCGTGTGCGGCACCGACACCCTCGGCGTCGGCGTCAACGTGCCCATCCGCACGGTGCTGTTCACCCAGCTCTGCAAGTGGGACGGCCAGAAGACCGGAATCCTCCCGGTGCGAGATTTTCGGCAGATCTCCGGCCGCGCGGGGCGCAAGGGGTTCGACGAGCGCGGCTACGTGGTGGCGCAGGCCCCCGAGCACGTGATCGAGAACCTGCGGCTCGAGGAGAAGGCCCAGAAGGACCCGAGCAAGAAGAAGAAGATCGTGAAGAAGAAGCCGCCGGAGCACGGCTTCGTCCCCTGGGATCGCACGACCTTCGCGCGCCTCACGACCGCGCCGCCCGAGCCGCTGGTCTCGCGGTTCTCGGTGTCGCACGGCATGCTGCTGTCGGTGCTGCGCCGCCCGCGCGGGTGTCGCGAGATGATCCGCCTGGTGCGCAGCGCCCACGAGACCGACGGCACCAAGCGGAAGATCGGCGCCCACGCGCGCACGCTGTTCCGCTCGCTCGTCGACGCGGGGATCATCGAGCGCAACGAGGGCGGGATCGAGCTCGACCTCGACCTGCAAGAGGACTTCTCGCTCCACCACGCGCTCGCCCTCTGGCTGGTCGACACCGCGCGCCAGCTCGACCCGGCGAGCCCCGACTACGCGCTCGACGTGTTGACCCTCGCCGAGAGCATCTGCGAGGACCCGGACGTGGTGCTGATGCGCCAGCTCGACAAGCTCAAGGGCGATCTCGTCGCGCAGCTCAAGGCGCAGGGCGTCGAGTACGACGAGCGCATGAAGCGGCTCGAGGAGCTCGAGTACCCGAAGCCGCTGCGCGAGCTGGTCTACGACTCGTTCAACGCCTTCGCGAAGATCCACCCCTGGGTCGGCGAGAACATCCGCCCCAAGTCGGTGGCGCGCGAGATGGTCGAGACGCTCGCCGGGTTCTCCGACTACGTGAAGCGCTACGGCCTGCAGCGCTCGGAGGGCGTGCTCTTGCGGTACCTCTCCGAGGTCTACAAGGTGATGGTGCAGAGCGTGCCCGCCTGGGCGAAGAACGACGCGGTCGAGGACATCGTCGACTTCCTCGGCGCGGTCGTGCGGCAGGCCGACGCGAGCCTCCTCGAGGAGTGGGAGCGGCTGCGCGACCCGGTCGCCGCGCTCATGCCCAAGAAGGCGGAGGACCTCGCCGACGCCTGGGACATCACGCGCGACAAGCGCGGCTTCGGCGTGCTGCTCCGCAACGCGTGCTACCGGCTGCTCGAGGCGCTGTCGGCGCAGGATTTCGAGGGGTTCCGCGAGCTCGTGGTCGCCGAGGACGGGGCCGGGGAGGCCTGGACGGACGCGCGCGTCGGCGCGTGCCTCGCGGAGTTCCGCGCGGACCACCCGGAGGGGCTGCGCCTCGATCGGTCGCCGCGGCTGCTCACCATCGAGCCGGGCGACGCGTCGTACCGGCTGCAGCAGGTGGTGCCCGACGTCGCGGGGGACGACGACTGGGTGCTCGAGATGGACTGCGACCTCGCCGCGTCGAAGGCGGCGCAGCGCCCGGTGCTGCGGCTCGACCGGTTCGGGCGCTAGTCCGTCACGGTGTGGCCGCGGAGAAGTTCAGGCGACGGATCCGCCGCCCCGACCGCGTGTCGAGGTAGGCGCCGTCCGACAGGACGATCCCCGCGCCGTCGTCGACGAACGCCGCGCCGAAGTACGGCTCGAGTGGCGCTTGGCTTCGGAGCCGTCCCTCGTCGTCGAGCACGACGAGCTCCGCTCTGCCGGTCTCTGGTGTCACGTGGACACCCGCGACGTGGGCGTCACGCACGGCAGCGACGTCGACGATGTGACTCTCGCCCTGCCGGAAGGTCCACAGCGCCGCTCCGCGATCGTCGACGCAGCGCAGGGGGCCCATGAACTCCGCGATGCACACCCGCGCGGGCAGGAAGCACGCGCCGAGGGTCTTGCGCACACCGGCGACGACGCTCCGAGTCGCGCCCGCAACGATAGTGACCCCTTCTGGCCCCACCAGCAGGCTTCGCGCGTCGTTGCTCTCATAGGCCGCCGTGATGGGCAGCTCGATGCCACAGTCCTCGCCTGTGCGGGCGTCGAGCGCGACGGCGGCCCGTTCGGTGAAGGCCAGCAGGTGCTCGCCGTCGCCGGAGTAGCGCAGCCACTCGATTCGGCGGAGATCGTCGCGCGTCCAGCGGGCTCGGCCACTCGGCAGATCGAACGCGAAGACGCCGCGGTGAAAGCTGGCGGCGGCGCACGCCGTCGCGTCCGGCGTCAGCGCGAGTCGCTTGCCTCCGCGGGACGGGGGGCCCTGGACGAAGGCGACCTGCTCTCCGGTCTCGTGGTCGAAGACCACGATCGCACCCGTGGCGTCGGTGGCGGCCACCCGAGGTCGGCTCCGCGCGGCGGCGACGTGCCAGGCTCTGGAAGGTAGCCGTTGCATGGAGGAACCAACCTCCGGAGGTCTATCACGGTCTCTCGCCGTAGGCGGGGAGGCGAGGCTCGATCGGTAGGAGTCCACACAGGTGTGGGTTACGGTGTTGTGGTGCGCACGCGTTCGACCGTGCTCGTGATGCTCGCCCTCTCGGTGACGCGCCCCGCGGAGGCCCAGTGGATCACGCCCGCGCCGCCGCCGCGCGGGCAGGTCGACGGCATGACGTGGACGATCGCGGGGATGTCGGCGTTTGTCGCGCTGCTCCCGCAGGTCGTCGCCGGCGTCGAGCTCCATGGCGATAGCAGGGTCATCGAGACCAGGGGCGCCGTCGCGCTGTTCCTCCCCGGCACCATCCTCGGCGCGGCGACGGCGGTCGGGCTCGGGTTCGTGGAGGCCGACCAGGAGGCGACCGTCCTGATGCTGGTCGGCGGGCCGCTGTGGAGCACGGCCGGCGTCGGGCTCGGGAGGCTCGCGAGCGACAGCACGCGCGCGCCGTGGCTCGGCGGGTCGCTCGGCTTCACGACGTTCGCGGCGCAGCACGCGCTGATGACCACCGCGGGGTTCGCCGATCACCCGCCGACCGCCGTGTTGCAGGCGCTGTTCGGCGCGGTCGGCGGCGTGGGTTGCTTCGTCGACGCGACGGCCAGCAGCGGGGCGGAGAAGGTCGTGGCCATCGGCTGCGCCGCGGTGGGCTTCGCGACCTTCACCCACGGCGCGATGCGCGCGATCTACGGCAAGGTGTCGCGCCCCAGCACGGCGCTGCGGACCACGACGCACGTGGCGCCGCTCGTCGGCCAGGGCGTCGGCGGCCTCACGCTCGCGGGCGCGTTCTGATCCGCGCCCCCGCCGGAACCAAGAGCTCGCGCCGTTGTCCCTGTGGAGTGCGCCCTCTTCTCGCCATGCTCCTGTGCTGCGGATGCGCCGCGCGTCCTCCCGCGAAGGTCACCCCAGCGCCGTCCGTTGCAGCGACCTGCGCGCAGCCTCGCTTCGAGATCTCCGAGGTGGTCCCGGTCCGCTGCTGGCCGGAGGAGCCGTGTCGGAGCAAGTCCGTCGAGTTCGCGATCGACAACTGCACCGCCGCGCCTGTCGGCGTGCGTCGGCTCCTCGTGGCGCAGGGGTGGCAGTCCCACCTGACGGACTTCGATCCACCGCTCGTACTCGAGGCCGGCGGCCGCCACGTGTTCAGCTACCCGCCCGCGGGTCAGAAGCTCCTGCTCGAGCGGCGCCCTCACCTCCTCGTGGCCGCCCTCGACCGCTCGTCGATCGAGGAGCGGACGTTCACCGTCGTCGACCCTGGTCTCGAGGAGGCGCGCGCCGAGTGCCTCGCGCGAGGGGACGACTGGGGGCACCACGGTGGCATGTTCTCCTTGCTCGGGTGCGAGGCGGTCATGCCCGACGAGGGACGCGCCTGCGGCGACGCGCGCGACTGCAAGGGCGTCTGCATCCAGCGTGGTGCCGTGGGCGTTCCCCGCGACATGAAGCGCGTGTTCGGCGTGTGTTCGCGGTTCAAGGTGCAGTTCGGCTGCTTCACGACGATCGGCTACACGGCGCAAGGACTGATCCCCGCGAATCGCTCGTTCGCGTTCCACTGCGTGGATTGAGACCCAATCAGCCGCACACGCCGGACGTGCAGCTCTCCGTCGGCTTGCACTTCTTGCCGCAGCCGCCGCAGTTGTCCTTGTCGTTGGTGGTGTTCACGCACTTGGCGCCACAGATGATCTCGCCGAACGGGCAGTTGCACTTGCTGCCGAAGCAGTTGGCCGTCGGCGGGCAGACCTTGCCGCACGCGCCGCAGTTCTTGTCGTCGGTCGCGGTGTAGGTGCACTTGTCGCCGCACACCTCGGCGGTCGCCGGGCACGTGCAGGTGCCGCCGGAGCAGTAGCCGCCCGTCGCGCACTTGACCCCGCACGCGCCGCAGTTGGCCGGATCGGTCGGCGCGTACTTGCAGGCGCCGTCGCAGCCGAGGAACCCGGTGGTGCAGCACACGCTGCCGGTGCAGGTCTGCCCGACGAAGCACTTCTTGTCGCAGCCGCCGCAGTTCGCGTCGTCCTTGCGGGGGTCGACGCACACCCCGCCGCAGATCGCCCGCGGGGCCACGCAGCCCGCGTCGGCCTCCGCGGCGTCGGCGTCGCTCGCGTCGGCGCCGTCGCTCCCCGTTTCCGCGAGGATCTCCGCACCGGTGTCGCTCGCGGCGTCGGTCGCGTCGTCGGTGGCGGTCTCGAACGTCGCGTCGTCGGCGCCCGTGTCGACGATCTCGTCGCCCGTACCCGCGCCCGAGCTGCACGCGACGAGGCCGAGCGCGAGGAGCGAGACGAGGAGAGGGCGCATCCGATGCATCGTAGCGTCCGGCGCGTCAGAGCGCGACGAGGCCGTCCTTGGCGACATAGGCCTTCGACCCCGGCTTGTTCGACGCGCGGTGGGTGACGACGATGCGCCCCGGCTCGACCGTCAACCCGACCAGGTCGTCGACGAGGGCGATCCCGCTCACCAGCGTCTCGACGCCGACCGGGCGCTCGACCACCAGATCGAAGCGCGTCGAGTCCCCGGCCTTGGTGACGGCCACGACGAGCACCTCGCCACCGGGCAGGGCGCGGTAGGCGAGCGCCCGCGGCGTCGAAGTCTTGCGCCACGCGCCCGCCGTCCCGAGGGCCACGGGCTTGCGCACCAGCGCGGGGCCGCAGGAATCCGCGAGCTTGGTCTCCTTGGTCGGACACACCGGGTGGAGCACGAGCGTGCCGTCGGTCGCGATGCTCAGGTCCTCGATCGCGCCGAACGCGACCCGGCCCTCGTCGGCCCACTTGGCGCCCTTGTCGACGGTGTGGAGCTGGTAGTCGCCCGGGCCCTTGTTGCAGAAGAGGACGCCGATCCCGCCCGCGGTGAGGAGGCGCGCGGGGTCGCAGCCGGCGGGCACGTCGACGACCTTGCCGCCCACCGACACGTGGGGTTCGCGCAGCCACGGTCCGTCGGAGCAGAGCCCCTTCGCGTCCTTCGCGCACGCGCCGTCGCCGAAGAAGGCGACCTCCGTCGCGGTCCCCTTGGGGGGCACGTCGGGCATGCCACGCAGACAGAAGACGCCCTCGCAGGGGCCTGGATCGTGGACCGACCCTCCCCCGATCCCCATCCCACCTCCGCCGCCCGAGCACACCCCGGGGGCTCCGGTGACGACGTCGGCGCCGGTCGGGACCGGGGGTGGTGCCGGGTCGACCAGCGTCGACAGGTTCTTGGCGAGGAACGCGCGCGGTCGCGTGCCGAGGACCAGCGGCTCGCCCCAGCCCTCGAAGCTCGGCCCGTAAGAGGAATAGGGGCGCTGCGCCCACGTGGCGCCGTCGGCCGAAAGCACGCCGCCGGGGCAGCCCGTGGCGTAGATCAGCGACCCGATCTGCAGGAACCGCGGCGCCTGGAAGCTCGACTTCTGGAACGTGACGCCCGCGTCCTTGGACAGGTGGAGCGCGGTCGCGCCCGCGGCGTCGCGCCCGAACACGGCCAGCACGTCCGGGCGGGCGTACAACGCCTCGACGATGAGCCCGGTCGGCGGGTTCCGCGCGGTGAAGGTCTTGCCGTCCTTGGACACGTGGAGCTTCTTCGCCTCGGCGGCGACGACCAGCCCCCGCGTCGCCACGAAGTCGACCGCGTCCTTGAGCGCGAGGACCTTGGTGAACGACCCGAGGTGGGCGGCGTCACCGTCGGCCGCGCGCAGCAGCGCGTCCTTCGTGCCGACGTAGATCGCGTCGGCGCCGTCGACGCCGAGGTACTGCGTGCTCTCGGGCCAGGTGACCGAGCGCACGCCGTGCTTCTCGTCGACGACCGCGCCGTGCGGGCGGAAGACGGCGACCGCGAGCCCCACCGCGTCGGGCAGGGGGCCCCGGCGGAAGCCATAGCGGTCGTCGCGCACGGAGCGGAGCATCGTGGTGTCTGCCTCGCGCCACGGCGCGTTCGGGCCCTTGGCGAGGGCCACCGACACCGGCGGGCCACTGCCCGGCTTCGGCGGGGGAGGAGGCTCGACGCCGCCGAGGCCGACCACCTTCACGGGCAGCCGGCGCTCGAGCAACGTGCCGTCACCGAGCTGGCTCTCGTCGTTCGCGCCCCAGCAAGACACCGTGTCGTCGGCCTCCGCCGCGCACGCGGAGTCGAACCCCACGGCGATCGCGACCGGGCTGGCGAGCGGCACCGGCGTCGACGCGAACGCGTACTTGGTCGATCCGATCCCGAGCTGTCCGTGGTCGTTGCGGCCAGAGCAGACGACCCCCTGGTCGGAGAGGGTGCAGCGGAAGCTGTATCCACTGGCGAGGGCCTTCCACGGCCTCGCCTCCTTGGTGGTGACCACCGGGTACTTCCCGTCGACGAAGCCGCCGGGGACATCGTGGCCGTTGCCCCAGCACGCGGTCGTGCCCGCCTTGCGGAGCGCGCAGGAATGGCTGGGGCCGGCGTGCACGCGGACGGCGTCGTCGATGCCCGGCACCTGGACGAACGGGTTGCCCGGCGCGGGGGTGCCTCCGAGCGCACCGAGCTCGCTGCCACCCCACGGTCGCACGTTGCCCCAGCAATGGACGTGGCCCTCGTGGGTGACGAGGCACGCGTGGCTGTCCGCGCTCGCGACGTCGCGGATCTCGGCCACGGGCACCGGCAGCTTGGTGCGGCGCACCGAGGTCTCGTCGAGGCACGCCACCTGGTCGGAGGCCTCGATCGCGCAGATGCCCATGCCGCCGATCAGGCGCTGCACGCCCACGAACCCGGCGACGGGCTTGGCCTTGGTCGGCTCGAGGACCGTGCCACCGAGCGCCGCGGCGGTCCCCCAGCACGCGACCTCCCCGCTCTTGCGGAGGGCGCAGGCCGCGTGGCCGTCGATCGCGATCTGGGTCGCGTCGGACAGCCCGACGTCCACCGGCGCCACCGGCGTCTGCAACGGCTTCTTGTACTCGCCGTGGACGTGGACCACGCCGGTGCCCCAGCACACCACGTGGCCGTTCGCCTTCAGGAAGCAGGTGGCGCGGAACGCCGACTGCAGCCGCGAGGGCGGCGCCAGTGCGGTCGCGGTCGGGATGGACGAAGGCTCCGCCGTGGTGGTCGAGACGGGCTTGCCGGCGCCGCTCGCGCAGGCCACGAGGGTCACCGAAGCCACCGCGAAGACGGGCCGAGCCATGACGGGTCGAGCCTAGTGCACGTGCCGAAGAGGTACAGCCCGATGTGCTAGAACCGACGAGAGACCGCATCGGTGCATCCGAGCGCGACGACCCGGCTCGACCGGCAACCCGGCCGCATCGACGTCTTCGTCGCGCACTCCTATCCTTCCCCCATGCACCCCCGCACGCCGCTCGTGGCCGTCGCGCTCGTCGCCCTCCTTCCGGCCTGCAACCGCAAGCGAGAGGCCCAGCCGCTCGCTCAAGACGACGGCAAGGGCAAGACGCACGACTGCAGGATCGTGGCCGGCGGGCGCATCGACAAGGACACCGTCGTCGAAGCGGGGTGCAACGTCCGCGTCGCCGAGCCCGTCGTGATCGACAAAGGCGCGACGCTCCGCATCGAGGCGGGCGCCCGGATCGCGTTCGCCAAGGGGGCTCGAGTCGACGTCCTCGACGGCGCGCTCGTCGTGGTCGGCGAGGCGACCAAGCCCGTGACCTTCACCTCCGCCGAGGCGAGCCCTGCCGCGGGCGACTGGGGCGGCATCGCGATCGCCTCGAAGAAGCCCGGCACCTCGTTCACGCACGCGGTGGTCGAACACGGCGGCGTGGACGCCTCGATCGTCCCGCCGCCCTCGGGGCCCACGGTCCCGCCGAACGCGCTCGCCGATCGCCGTCCGGCGATCCTCGTGCGGGCCGAGGCGGCCCCGGTCGCGTTCGCGGACGTCACGATTCGGCACGCGCCGCGGGTGGGGATCGCCGCCGACGTCCAGCCGGCCTTCAGCCGGTTCGAGCGGGTGCACCTGGAAGACGTCGGCGGTACGGCTCTCGACGTGCTCGCCGGGGCCCTCGGCGCCGTGACCTCGCTGTCGACGGCCGACCCGATCCGGGTGCGCGGGCGCCTGGACAAGAGCGCGAGCTGGCCGAAGGCCACGCTGGTCGTGGTCGACCTGCACGTCTTCGGCAAGGCGGGAGAGCCCGCCGTGCTGACGCTGGCCCCCGAGTCCGTGGTGCGCGTGGCGCCCGAGAGCGAGCTGCACTTCGGCTCGGGCGAGGCGCCGGGCTCGCTGATCGCCAAGAAGGTGCTCTTCACGAGCGCCGCTCCCACGCCCGCGGCGGGAGACTGGCGCGGCCTCCACTTCGAGCGGCGTGCCCCGGGCACGCGCCTCGAGGAGAGTACCGTCGAGTACGCGGGGTGGGAGCCCAAGGGCATGCCCATGCCCTCGTCCACCACCAAGGCGGTGCCGAAGCCGGTGGCGCTCGCCGTGGACGAGGAGATGAAGGACTTCGTCGTGAAGAACAACGTCTTCCGCCACAACGCCGGTGCGGCGATCGGTCGACGGGGCAACATGAGCGTCGGTGGGTGCGTGGGCCTCGACGTGGCAGGTCACGGCAACACGTCGATCGGCCAGCCGCTGTGCCAGCCGAAGTCGCCGTTCTACGAGGAGCTGGAGAAGCAGCTGGCGGCACTCGGGGCCATCGGCAGCCAGGGCCCGGCGGTGAACTCCGTCCTCCTCAAGGGAGGAAGCGACCCGTCGCTGGACTGGGCGGCCAAAGCAGACAAGCCGAATCTGATGGGCCCGAGCGGCGGCGGCGCAGTCAAGCCGGGTGCGGCCGGAGGGGCGACGATCGGAGACCCCAAGGCCAAGCCCTAGTAGGCGAACGGTTCGGCGCCGCGGCTCGAGCCGGAATCAGTCTCGGCAGATCACGACCGAGAACGATCCCGCGAACCTCGCCTTCCCCGCGGAAGGAGCGTGCTTCGGCTCCACGAAGAGCGACCCCTTCATCGTGCCGCCCGGCCGGAGATCCACGGCATCGATGCGGACGAAGCCCTCGTCGAGCTGGACGTAGTCGTTCGCGGTCGCGACGAACGAGAACACCATCGGCATCGTCGTCCCGGCGTACGTGTGCCGGCTGCTGACCCCGAGGCGGTCGGCGAGCGTCAAGCGCGGCCTTCGGGTCGTCCGCGCGCCGTCCGCTTCCTTGCAGGTGACCTCGTTCGAGTAGAACGAGAGGTCGTCGATGTAGTCGATGTCGTTCTGATCGTCGTGTCGGAGCATGGCCACTGCGCTCTTCGCGACGAACTTCGCGCCTCCGACAGAGCCTTCGAGCGGACCCGCGTCCTTCGGCTCGGGCAGCGCCGTGAGCGCCCCCGTCTCGCAGACCAGCGCGTCGAACGTCCCGGATCCTTGGTAGGTCTTGCCCGCCTGGCGAAAGTCGAGCTCCAGGCGTCCCTTCACGTGCTCGCCTTTGGTGATCGAGGCGCCCTGGTCCAGCTGGATCTCGACGTAGGGGGACATGATGCGGTAGAGGTCGACGAACTTCTTCGGCGGCTCGAGGCGGATCAGGTCGACCGGGTACGGATGGCCAGCGAACAGACGGCCGCCCGGCCCCGCGTGCAGCGTGAGCTCGATGCGGAGCACGTCGTCGCCCGTCGAGCACGCTTGCGTGCCCGTCGAGAGCACGAGAGTCGCCATCTCGACGGCGTTGATGGTCTCGGGTTTCACCCACGCGCTCTTGAACGAGAACGGAGTGCCTGCGAGGGTCGCGGAGAAGGGGCCGCTCGACTTCGGGGCCTCGGTCGGTTTCGCGCCGGTCGGTGCCGGTGGGGCATCCTTCTTCACTGCCGATTCCGCGACCGGTTCCTGCCTCTTCGGACAGCCCGCGCCGAGCAGAGCCAGAGCGACCGCGAGGGCAACGGCAGGACGCATGGAGCCATGACGACACGTGCCGCGATCGTGGTCAACCCTCGCGCGGAGGGAGTACGCGCTCGGGCCCGGCTCGCGCATGGCCTTGACCGGGCTTGCATCCCTCGTCAGTCGCGGGGGTCGGACTGCAGGACGATGGACTCGCCGACGACCACGAACGTGCCGCCGCCGTGGACCGCACCGAAGAACGTGCCGATGGCACCCGGCACCTCTGGCGTCCACGTCTCGCCGTCGGCAGAGCCGAGAATCCCGTCGCGCATGCCGAAGGCGACGAACGACTTGCGCCCGAAGGCGACGCCCCAGAGCCGCAATGTCGTAGGCTTCGAGGTCCAGGTGGTCCCGTCGGTGGACGTGAAGAGCGCGCTCCCCACGGCCACGAACCGACCAGCACCGAACGCCACGCCGTTGACCGGGGACCCGCCAGCGCGTCGAGTCCACGCGACGCCGTCCTTGGAGCTCATGATCGTGCCGCCGCCGACGTCGTCGTGACCCACCACCACGAACGTTCCCGCGCCGTGGGTGACCGCGTCGAGGTGGAAGGTCGGATCCCCGGTCCCCGCGGTCCAGGCCACACCGTCCTTGGATGTGACGATCGTGCCGCGGATGCCGGCTGCGACGAAGGTGCCGTCGCCGTGCACCACAGCCGATAGCATCTCGCTGGTCCCGGACGTCCGCGCCGTCCACGTGACACCGTCCGCCGAGGTCCTGATCGCCCCGTCGTAGCCGACGGCGACGAACATGCCGTCGCCGAAGGTGACCGCGTTCGCGAAGATCGAGGAGGTGCCGACGGATCGTTGCGTCCAAGAGCGCCCGTCGGGCGAGGTGGCGATCACCCCACGCAGCACGCCCACGGCGACGAAGGTGCCGTTGCCATAAGCCACGCCGCGGAAGGAGTCGCTGATCCGCACGGTGAACGGCGCCCAGCTCTTGCCGTCGCTCGAGCTGAGGATCGTGCCGCGCAATCCCACGGCGACGAACGAGCCGCTGCCGTGGGCCACCCCGTAGAGCGCGAATCCGTCGCCGGCGACGGAGGTCCAAGCGACACCGTCCGACGACACGAGGGCCCCGCCCTCCTCGTCGACAGCGACGAAGTTGCCATTGCCGAAGGTGACGGCGGGGAGTCCGGCGCGGCGCGACGGCCGCGACGAGGCCTGCGGCGTCCACGTGAAGCCGTCGGGAGAGGTCAAGATCGTCTCGGCGTCGCCCGCAGGGGAGAGCGCCATGCCGCCCACGGCCACGAAGCGACCGTTGCCATAGGCGATCCCTCGCAACAGCGCCCACCCGCCGGTGCTCCGCGACGTCCACGTCGCGCCGTCGCTCGACGTGAGCAGGACGTCGTTTCCGACCGCCACGAAGAGGCCGTTGCCGTGGATGATCCCGTGCAACCGCGCGCCTGTCGGGCTCGTCGTCCAGGTGACGGCGTCGTCGGACGTCGCAATGGCGCCCTCGTGCCCGACCGCCACGAATCGACCGTTGCCGAAGGTGACTGCGTCGAGAGGGCCGCTGGTCCCCGACGCCCTGGGCCGCCAGCCGATGCCGTCGGAGGACGTCAGGACCGTACCGCCAGCGCCCACCGCGACGAACGTCCCGTTGCCGAAGGTGACGCCAGCGAGCTGCGCCAAGGTGCCCGTGAGACGGATGGCCCAATGGCTTCCGTCGCTCGAGGTCAACGCCGCCCCACTGACCCCGACGGTGACGAAGGTGCCGTTGCCGTAAGCCACGGCCTGCAGGCTGTGGCCCTGCGGCGAAGGGATCCTCCAGTGCCAGCCGGCGATCGGGTCGGTCGGGGTGAGGAGCGGGTCCTCGGCCTCGCGACGGCAGGCGACGAGCGTCGCGAGCAGCGCGAACAGTGCAAAGAGGTTCCGCGTCCGGCTCGAGGTCATGTCACACCTCCTCGTCGACGTCAGCGTACGCCCTCGCGGCGACAGATGCAGCAGTGGGACACGCGTGACGGCGGACGCGAACACCACGCCGACCCGCGCGGACGCGTACGACCACGTCACGCGGCCAGAGGCGACGCGTGGACGAGGCCTCGCTAGCACCAGCTCGCTTGGTCGGCGGCGTCGCGGAGGAGCTCGTGCACGTTGGCCTCGAGGATCCGGTAGCCGACGTTGCCGTAGAGGATCTGCCGCCGCTCGTTCAGCACGAACGTCGGGCTGCCGCGGACTCCCTCCTCCTCCACCGCCGCGTGATCGCGGTGCAGCTCGGCCCACGCGCTGCCGTCGTCGATGCGCGCGCGGAGGGCGTCTGCGGGTAGGCCCATCTCCTCGGCCACCGCGAGCGCCACCGGCAGCGCGCCGACGTCCAGCGCGTGCTCGAAGAACGCGACCCGCAGGCGCCAGGCGAGGGCCTCGACCACGGGGCGTCCGTCGACGTCGGGCAGCTCGAGCAGCCCGGCGGCCCGCGCCACGAGGTGCGGGACCAGCGAGCTCGCCGGGCGGACCCGTGACCAGGTGTCCGCGTGGAGCTTCACGTGGTCGAAGCGGGCCACGACGCCCGCCACGTGCGCGGCGTACGCCGGGAACCCACCGCGCGCCTGCCAGGCCTCGCCGATCTTGCGGGGCGTGTCGCCGAACACCGGGACGAAACGCGGCCGCACCACGATCTGTCCGGGGAAGTGGCGGCGCAGCTCGTCGAGCCGGATCTGGGCGACGTAGGCCCACACGCAGAGGACGTCGGAGTGGTGCGTCAGCAGGATCGACGACATGCGAGCCAGCGTGCCGCGACCGACCGAGGGCGTACAGCCGGTGTGCTACACCTGCAGCATGCGGTCCGTCGCCGTCGCCGTCGCCGTCGCGGCGCTCGCGCTGCTCGTGCCCGCGCGCGCCTCGGCGTTCTGCCGCACCACCACCTGCCGCGACGCCACCTGCGCCACCGACACCGACGGCTGCGTCACGAGCGGCAAGCCGCTCTACTGGTCGACGAGCTGCATCGGCTTCAGCGTCGACGCGAAGCTCTCCGCCAACCTGCCGACCGACGGCGCGCGCAAGGCCATCGAGCGGTCGTTCATGGCCTGGGCCGACCTCGACTGCCCGACCGGCCGCGCCTCGCTCACCTTCAGCCCGCTCGCCGACACCACCTGCAACAAGATCGGCTACGTGAAGGACGGCGCCAACGTCCACGTCGTCACCTTCAAGGACGACGACTGGACCTACAAGGGCGTCGACAACACGCTCGCCAAGACCACGGTCACCTTCGACGCCGCCACCGGCGAGATCCTCGACGCCGACATCGAGGTGAACACCGCCACCAACCCGGTCACGGTGGGCGACACCGGCGTGAAGTTCGACCTGCAGTCGCTCCTCACCCACGAGGTGGGGCACCTCGTCGGGCTCGCGCACTCGAGCGACTTCGACGCCACCATGTACGCGTCGTACGAGGCCGGCACGACGCGGATCCGCGCGCTCTCGCCCGACGACAAGCGGGCACTGTGCGCGGTCTACCCACCCGGGCGCGCCGCCAAGTGCGTGGCCGAGCCGCGGGGTGGACTCGCGACCAGCTGCGACCCGGCACCGGCGGGGGGTGGTTGCGCCACCGGCCCGGCTCGCCCGGGCGGCGGCTTCGGCCTACACTTGGGGTTCTTGGCGGTCGCGCTGCTCGCCCGGCGCGTCCGTCGTCGAACCCCATGAGAGCTTCCCCCTTCGCTGCCGTCCCGCTCCTCGTCGCGCTCGCCGCGCCCTTGCTCGCTCCGAGTGGCTGCTCGAGCGGAAGCACGCAACCCACCCCGTCGCGGCTCTGCACGCCTGGCAACTTCGTCTTCTGCCGGTGCGCCGATCTGTCGGAGGGTACCAAGAAGTGCGCCGACGACGGGCAGTCGTTCGACGAGTGCGCGTGCCTGCCGGTCGAGGACACCGGGGTCGAGGACTTCGGCGTGCCCGACACCGGCGTCGACCCGGACACCGGCACGCCCGGCGACACCGGCCTCCCCAAGAACGACACCTGCCCCGGCCAGGTGCTCGCGGTCGATCCCGGCAAGGACACCGTCGTCGACGCCGACAACACCGGCGCCAGCGCCGACTACACGGGCGCGACCGGCGCCTGCGCGGTCGGCACCGGTCCCGAGCACGTCTACGCGATCATCCCGACCGGCAGCGGGAGCCTCACGGTCACCGTGGCGGGCAAGGGCACCTTCGACCCGACCCTCTACATGCGCGACACCGACTGCGCGACCGGCCCGCAGCTCAAGTGCGGCGAGACCACGGGCGCGGGCGGCACCGAGACGTTCTCGCTCAACGTCGTCACCGGCAAGACCTACTGGGTGTTCGTCGACGGCAAGGCGGGTAGCACCGGCGCCTACACGCTCACCGCCTCGCTCAAGGCGGGCTCGTTCTGCGGCGACGGCAAGGTCGACACCGGCGAGGGCTGCGACGACGGCAACAAGATCGCCGACGACGGGTGCGGCAACGACTGCCGCCCGCAGGGCGACCCGGTGGCGGGCGGCAAGTGCCCGGGCCTGCCGGTGCACGTGTGGCCGGGCAAGACCCTGAGCTTCACCGGCTCCACCAACGCCTACCCCAACAGCTACAAGGCCACGGTCTGCACGTTCGGCACCGCCGCGCAGGACCGGGTGTACGCGGTCACCGCCCACCAGACCGGCACGCTCAACGTGAAGCTCGACGCCGACTTCAACGCCGGCCTGTACGTGCGCGCGACCCCCTGCGACACGGGCACCGAGCTCAAGTGCGTGAACGACGTCACCACCACCGGCCCCGGCATCGAGACGATGTCGTTCCCGGTGACCGACGGCAAGACCTACTACCTGTTCGTCGACGGCGTGTTCTCCAACAAGGGGAACTTCACGCTGACCCTCAACTTCTAGCGCGGCGTCCGGTCGCCTTGACGGCGCGGAGGCCGGCCCGTATCCGGCGCTGCATGTCCCGCCGCCTCGTCCTCGCCGCCTTCGCCGTCCTCTCCTCCTCCGCCCTCTTCGTCTCCGGGGCCGGCGAGGCCGCGCCCGCGCGGGACCCGAAGATCATGGCGCTCGCCAACGCCGCCGCCAAGTGCAAGTTCGAGGACGAGTACTTCGACAACGAGTGCAAGGCGTACACGGCGTGGACCGACGAGGAGAAGCTCTTCGAGGACAACAAGGGCGACGCGACGCTGCTCTCGATGCTCGAGGATCCGGACCTGAAGCTCCGCACCCTCGCCGTCGCCAAGGGCATCCCGGCCGCCGCGTTCTCCACCAAGCCCCTGGTCGAGAAGCTGCTGGCCCTCGGCAAGACCGAGAAGAGCAAGGTGATCCTCCACGACCTCGGCAGCCTCTCGGCGCGCGTCGACCTCGAGAAGCACGGCCTGGTCGGCAAGCTCGCCGAGCTCGCCGCGCACCCCGAGGCCTCGTTCCGCGATCCGTTCGCGTTCCACGTCTACGCCGACAAGCAGACCCCCGAGCGCCTCGCCATCGTGAAGGTGCTCGTCACCGACAAGGACGCGAAGGTGCGCAAGTCGGCGTACACCACGCTCTCGATGGGCGCGCAGCGCGCGAAGGACAACACCGAGGCGTGCAAGCTCATGGGCGCGCAGCTCGACAAGACCGACGAGACCCACGGCGACATGCTGTGGAGCGCGGGCTCGAGCAAGTGCATGTCGATCTACGAGACGCTCGGCAGCACGCTGGTGAAGCGCGCCGCCGACCTCGCCCTCGTCGAGAAGCACGGCGTCAGCTACTCGCTCTCCATCAGCTTCATGTGCAGCAACGGCGGCGCCAAGGCCAAGGGGTTCGTGGCCGCCAAGATGCTCACCGACGCCAAGGTGAAGAACAGCAACGTGCGCGCCGCGGCGGTCGACTGCCTCGCGAGCTGCGACCCGGTGGCCGCCAAGCCGGTGCTGGCCGCCTTGGCGAAGGACAAGGAGAAGTACGTGGCCGAGCGCGCGACCAAGGAGCTCGCCAAGCTCAAGTAGGCTCGGAGCGCCAGGCTCCCGCCGTCAAGGTGCGGGGGCGGCCTCGAGGGGGTGGAAGTCGCCGTCGCCCGACAGCGTGGACTTGGTCGCCGCGGCGAACGCCTCCGCGGCCTCGAGGACCCGCAGGAAGTTGCCGCCGAGGATCTTCTTCACCCGCGCCTCGCCGTGCCCGCGCTCGAGGAGCGCGCGCGTGATCGAGGGCAGACCGTCGATGCCGGTCATCCCCTCGGGGAGGCTGTCCACCCCGTCGAAGTCCGAGCCGAGCCCGACGTGGTCCTCACCAGCCACCTCGACCATGTGCTCGATGTGGTCGATCAGCACCGAGAGCTTCGTCGTGGGTCGCGGCTTCTTGTCGTAGTCCGGGTCGAGGTAGCGCGGCCAGAAGTTGACCATCGCGACGCCGCCGTTCTTGGCGAGCGCGCGCAGCATCTCGTCGCTGAGGTTGCGGCGGTCGTTGCGGATCGCGCGCGCCGACGAGTGCGAGGCGATGACCGGCGCCTTGGCGACGCGCATCACCGCGAAGAAGGTCTCGTCGGAGACGTGCGACACGTCGACCAGCATGCCGATGCGCTGCATCTCGGCGACGACGCGCTCGCCGAACGGCGACAGGCCGTGGTGCCGCACGACGGCCGGGCCGGAGAACCCGGCGGAGTCCGCCCAGTCGTTGGTGTTGGTGTGGGTGAGCGTCATGTAGCGCACGCCGAGCCGGTGGAAGTCGCGCAGCGCCGAGAGCGAGTTCTCGATGGCGTGTCCGCCCTCGAGGCCCATCAGCGCCGCGATCTTCTGGTCGGCCTTCGCCTTGCGGATGTCGGCGGCCGTGCGCGCCAGCACCAGGTGGTCGGGGTGCCGCTCGACCTGCTGGTAGACGAGATCGATGAGCTGGAGCGCGCGGCGGGCCGCGCCGTTGCCGACGTAGACGCGGTCGACGAAGATCGAGAAGAACTCGCCGGTGACGCCACCGGCCTTCATGCGGGGCAGATCGGTGTGCGTCTTGCCGTCGGGCTTGCCGAGGTCGAACCCCGTGGCCGCCATCACCATCGGGATGTCGTCGTGACCATCGATGACAATTGCCTCGCGGTGGATGCGCGCGGCGCGCTCGTCGAGGGTCTCCACGCGTGCCGAAGCCGAGGTGGAGGCGACGACGGAGGGTGCGGACGCCGACGGAGGCGCGGGTGGGGTCTCTTTCGGCGCGTCCCGCCCGCAGCCGCCGCACAGGAGGGCCAGCGCGAGCAGGTGCCGCGCGGCGTCGGAAGAAGGCGTCTCCATCGGATTCTGCACCAACGTCAGAGACCCACTCTACATTCGGGCAGAGAACCGCGCGGCTAGCGCTTGCGGAGGGCCTTCGCGAGCTCGCCGAGCACGCCGCGGAGGCGCTCGATCTCGTCGGCCGCCTCCTTGCGGTCGGCCGGGTCGGTGGTCTCGCGGAGGTCGTGCACCTTGCGCAGGATGGCCGCGCTGCCCAGCGTCTCGCGGAGCCGCTGCCTTGGTTATGTAAGGTCCGGACCTCGGCGGCGGAACGGACCTGGACTATCTACCCTCTACATCACAGAGACCCAGCACCGCGGTGTGACGAATGACGGGGGCTACGTCGACTGGTTGTGCGCGAGCATATTCCCGTTCGAGACGAAAAGCTTTCCTTCGACGAGCACTCCCGCGTCGGGACCGCACGTCTCGCGGTGCTCGTCTCGTCGTATTGCGAGGTCGACGCGACTCGACGCGATTGGCGCGTCTGACCGGTGGATTCGCACGACAGGCGGGCCCACGAAGGCGATGCGAGTGCGGGGCCGGCCGCGGCGATCTCAACTGGGAAACAAGGGCCAGCGCGGGGAAAGGCCGTGCGCCTCGAGGTCGGCAGCCGAAGGGTTCGGAGCTCCGAGATAGCCGGAGACGGCGGCCTCTGCCTCGCTCGCGAAGATGGTGTACCCGAGCGAGCCGGTCTCCCTGCCTGCGCAGGCGGCGCGAGCGACCTCCCAGACCTTCATCACACACGCTCCATCGGGTCCCTCGTTGCAGGGTCTCAGGGTGAAGAGCTCGATCCGAGCGGCGGTCCGGTACACGAGACCGGGCAAGGTCGCGCACGCGACCATCGTCGACAACGCCGCCATTCGTGCGACATGCGCGTCGACGGATGTGCGCGCCGCCGCGTCGAGCAGCGATTTCGCCTCGGATCGGGCCATGGCAGGCCGCACTGCGGAGCCGCCACACGCGATCACCAGCGGCGTTGCCAGCTCTTCGAGGATCGCACACAGCCGCTCGGCGGCACGACGTCGCTTCTTCGCTTGGGCCTCGGTGAAACGTCGCAGGCGGAGCCAGGCGAGCTCGTCGCGCTCCCAGTCGAGCAGCGACTGGGGCACGTCGGTGCGACGGGGCATCTCGCGTTCGATTCAAGCACGCCGGTCGAGCGTGTCCTAGGGAGGTCTTGCGGGAGGCCAGGAATTTCAAGCGAATCGAGCCGTGACCGTCCCGAGAGTTCGTCGGTGACGAAGCCAATCACCTCGGATGAGGTAGCTTTCCCGGTCGAGAAGGGCGCGTCGTCGACCGAGTAGCCGGAGCCGTCGAAACATGTCGTTCCGCAACCCGAACCACCCGAACTACCGCGCCCGTGGCGATCGGCTCCTCCGCAACTTCCTCGAGAGCCTCACCGTTCACGTGCGAGGGGCGCAGTGAAGGCAGGCGACGTCTTCGCGCTCGACTGCTCGCGCCTCTACGCCGATCTCCAGCCGGCGCTGCGCGGCAAGTTCGGAGTGGTCTGGTGTCTCGGTCCCGCACCCGAAGACCGCGTGAGGTGCGCCGTCGCCGACGAGCTGTTCGACGAGATACCGAGTCTGACATCCCTGGAGCGTCGAACGCTGCGAGTGCGCAACCTGCCTCAGTTCGACCAGCCGTGCGTCTACCTGCTGCAAGACGGTAAGCTTCCTCGCGGCGTGACGTACCTCGGAACGCTCGCCCAGCAGCCGTCGGTGTCGAAGCGAGAGGCCGAGTTCGTCAACTACGCGGCGTGGTCGAACTTCGTCATCGCCTGGGACGCGGCGTGGAGGCGAGAGAATCAGGTGGTGACCACCAAGGAGGTCGAGGCTCGCGCCAGGGACGCAGCCGTGATCGAGCGACGACGGGCGGGTGGCCTCGAAGGCTACGCCCGTCGACGCCTCGCCAAGGGGCTCACGGAGCTGGTCTCGAAACGCCGCGCCGAGGGCCTGCGTCGAATCCTTCGCGTCGCCGTCGACGAGCTGAGGCCAGCGAAATCGAGGGCGGCTCGCACACGTGCGCTCGAGGCGGCCGTCCTGGCCATCAACGAATACGACGACGCGCAGCGGGGCTTCATCGACACGCCCGTGCGGGAGGTGTTGCTCGAGTGCCTCCGAGATCTCGCGGCCCTCGCCGACCTCGGTGACCTCACCGCGAAGCTGGACCGCTGGCGCGACTGGTGAGCGTCGGGCGCCTCGGCGTCGCACGACCCTTCGTGCGGCGGCCATGACCTCGGAGGTCATCGCCAGGTCGTCGCACGGTCGGCTTCCTCGACAAGGCTCCGGGTTGAGCACGCTCGAGGTCGATCACTAGGGCAGGCGTCTCGCAAGGACGTCTCCGCGCCCTGGACGTGAGGAAAGCGACGGGCGATCCTGCGAAACGTGCGCGTGACCATCACGATCGTGGCACTCGGCGTCGGGTGTGGATCCACAGTACGCGACGTCGCCCAGCCACCACCGGTGAACCAACCACCGCGGATGGCGCCTTTGCCGTCGGTGACGGCGACGAGCGCGTCGAGCTCGCCCGCGCTGGTCGCGTCGGCATCCGCCCAGCCTCCGCCTTCTGCGTCGTCGAGCCCGAGCGTGGCGAAGCTCGCGCCCGTCTCCGCAAAGGCGGTGAAAGCCTGCGTGGCCGACTGTGACGCCGGCTTCGATGCCTGCATGTCGCAGGGGGGCGGGAATTGCAGCGGCCCCTACGCAGCGTGTGTCAGTGGGTGCAAGAAGGCTCCCTAGAGAGGTTCAGCCTCTCGCCCGGAAGAGGTGGGTGACGCGTCCACAGACCTCAGCCGCCTTGTTCCTGAGAGGCTTGCACATCCTCGTTCATGTCGAGCTTGCCGCTCGAGATCTTTGCGGGCTTGGCCGCAGCGGGCGCCGCGGGCTTGGCCGCGGGAGCGGTCGGCTTCTTCCCCTGAGCCCCGGCCGGCGTCGCGATCGACGCGGCGACGAGGACTCCCATCGCGAGTACCGTCCCCCCGAAGAACCAAGTTTTCATGGCCGGCGGATGTACGATCAGGTCAGTGGCGGGTCGAGTGTCTGGAGCAGGCGAGACACCGCAGCGGTTGCGGACCTGGCCGGGGTATCCTCTGACATCCGGGTCAGGGGCCCGGGAGTTTTCCTCGTGATTCTGCGGCGGTCCGCCGCTTGCTGAAGCGCTCGGACCGAGGAGACGGGCGATGATGGAAGGCATTCGGACGCTCTCGCTGGTTGTGGGGCTCGCGGCAGTCACCGGCTGTTCGTCGGCGAATTTCGACGTGGAGGGCGCCGCCACCGACAGCGGGACGGGTGACGCGAACGTCGACATCGGCCCCCCCGGCGGCGACACCGGGGGCGGAACCGCCGAGACCGGCCTCGATGGTGGCGGTGCGGCCTGCGCCTCCGTGCCCAACCCGCCCGAGGTCTGGGTCGACGCCGCCTCGACCCTCGCGAAGCCCAACGGCAATGCCGAGTGTCCCTTCAAGCGCATCACCGAGGCGATCACCTTCGTGGCGACGCTTCCCGCTGGTCCGCACACCATCCGCGTCCGCACCGGCACCTACAACGAGCCGGTAGCCCTGCGCATCAGCGCAGGCGTCACCCTCCAGGGTGCCGGCGCGATGGTGACCAAGATCCTCGGCGGCGGCGCGTGTGGAGGTACCGCCGATCCGCTCTGTGTCATCCGCCTCGAGCCCGGGGGCAAGATCGACGGCGTGGACGTCGACGGCGCCGGCACGCCCTTGCGCGACGCGATCGTGACGTTCCCCGGCACCGGTGACCCGCCCATCGTGCAGAACAGCTCGGTCCACGGCGCCAACGCCGACGGCCTCGCGGGCGTGCTCTCGACCGGCGGCGTGCGGCTCGGCCCCAACTTCATCTCCTCGAACAACCGGTCGGGCGTGATGGCCTGGGGCACGCAGCCCGTGACCTTCCAGGGCACCGGCAACCGCATCGAGAACAACACCGGCATCGGCATCGAGATGCAGGGCAGCGGCCCGCTGACGGTGACGGGCACCAACGTGACCAACAACACCAGCGGCGGCGTGAAGGTCGGTCACATCACCGGCGTTTCGACCACGCCGCCCTACCACGCGATCGGCAACTCGGTCATCACCAACAACGGTCAGTTCGGCGTGTTCGTCGGCGCCAACGCCAGCCTGAAGATGCGCTTCGTGACGCTCCTCGGCAATCCCTTCGGCGTGATGCTGGTCTACGGCACCGGCAACAGCTTCGACTTCGGGATCGACACCGACGTCGGCAACAACATCTTCGGCGACAAGTCCGGCAGCAAGAACACGCGCGGCGGAATCTGCGTCCACACCACGCGCGCGACCTCGATGCAGGCGGCGGGCAATCGCTGGACGAAGTGCGACCCGGACATCAAGGTCCTCAGCGGCACCGACTGCAACACCGCCGACAGCTACGCCGACGTCTGGTATCGCGGCTTCACGGTGCCGTCCCTCACCGGCTGCACCAGCGGCTGAACGCTACTCGATCGAAGCATCGAGACGTTGGGCGTGCCGGCCTGCACGAAGTACGCCTGCAGCGCCTGCCGCGCGAGCACGTCACTGCGCCTGGAAGAGGACGTAGACCATGCCGGCGACCACGGCGAGAGCCATGGTGGCCTGGAGGATCACGAGCACCCACTTGCCGGTCGACCAGAATCGGGGTGAGCCGACGCCGGGCAGGCCGAGGACCTGGCCGACCGCCTCGTGGACTGCAAGGCCCTCCTCCGGCAGCTCGAGTCGCTCGACGGTGGCGAGCTCGGGTGAAGAGGTGCGGATCGCCTCGTGCGCCGCACGCACCTTGGCGCCGAGCGCTGCGTTCTGCGCGACCGCAGACTGAGCCTGCTTGGCCGCCCACAGGTCGAACACCGAGTCGAGGTAGGCCTCGGCCCGCCCGATGACGGGCAGCAGCGTGCCGGAGGCGTCGACGCGTACCCCGAGGGCATCGAGCGCGTGACGGATGTAGAGCTGCGCCTCGACGAACCGCGCGTTGACCTGGAGGCTCTCTTCGTGGGTGTGGTCGCGGAAGAGGCGCACCTCGGGGGCGGAGAGAGCGTCGTGCACGTCCGCGAACTTGCGGGCCCGCAGAGCGCGCGCCTGACCGTCGTTGGCCAGGAGCAGGTTGTGCGCCGTGGCCAAGTGGGCGAGCGCCTCGCGGCGCGCGGAGACGGGAGCTGTGGCCACGACCCCTTCGACTTCGAGCGCGGCGTCGATCACGTGAAGACCGTAGGTCCGTGCATTCCACTGTCAACGCCGACACATAGGTGACGGCGCGTGATTTGGCCTGTCGGGTTGGGGGCCGTGGCGTTACGTGCGCGCGCGTGATGGATGCGGGCGTCGCGCGCGCACCGTACCAGGCGAGCCATGCCTGGAGCTCGAGCCCATACTTCAGGAAGTCGTCCGGGATAACGGCCCCGACGCGAAGTCGTCGCAGCGGCAGCGCAGAGGCAGGTGGCGACCCATGCTCGCGTCACTTCTTGGTCGGCTTCTTCTTCGACTTCGGGCGCGCGTTCTCGAGGATCGTCGCCAGCGGCACGAAGGTGGGCGGGCCGGCCTCCTCTTCGTCGTACCCGAGCGTGCGCTGGAACCCGCCGTCGACGCAGAAGCGCAGGAAGCCCTCGAACGAGTCCGCGACCTTCCGGAAGAACTTCGGTCGGAGGCGCGCGATCATGGCGACCTGACCAGCGGCGTCGAACAGGAACAGGTCGCCCTGGAAGTTGCTCGCGAAGGGGATCAACGTGGGGAACAACTTCGGTCGTCCGAACTCGGCCACGTAGAACGCCTGCGCCTCCTCGGCGCGGAACCGCGCGAGCTCGGCGTCGAGGAGGAACACTTTCCACTGCGGCCCGGCGCCGGCGTGGAGCCCTGCGAGGCGGAAGTACTCGGCGTACTCGCCCGGACCGACATCGCGCAGGAACGCCACGTAGTCTGCCGGCAGCGTGACGCCGAACGTCTCCTGCAGGCGGGCGATCTCGGCGTCGAGGGCCTTGCTCCCCTTGGCGGAGAGCTTGCGCGTCGGCAGGGTGGGGACGGTGCTCTTCTTCATGGACGCTGCCATCCTACCTACTCGTTTCCAGCGCACTACCCCGTGGGATCGAAGTAGATGGCGTCGACGTCGAGCGTGACGTCGAGCGACGTGAGCCGCAGTGCCCCCTCGGTCGCTTCGGTGAACGTCCAGCTCGCGTCGCTCCGTCGGAACACTTCGATACGCCGCTCGTGGGTGTTGACGAGCACGTACTCTCGCAGCGACGACAGGTGCCGGTAGTGGGCGAACTTCTCGCCGCGGTCCGCACGTTCGGTGCCCTCGGAGAGCACCTCGACGAGCATCGTGGGGTTCGTCACGGCGTTGGGATCGACCGGTGACACCTCTCGCTTGCCGCAGACGACCGTCACGTCCGGGTAGGTGGTGCGATCCGTCGCCTCCACCCGCACTCGGACATCCGACGTGAGGACCACGCAAGGCTTGCCGCGCAGCGCCGTGGCGAGCGCAGAGATGAGGGCTGCCTGCAGGCGACCGTGCTCGATGGTGCCGCCCGCCATCGCACAGACCACACCGCGGAGGAACTCGTGTTTGACCGGGCTCGAGGCCTCCGCCGCGAGGTAGTCGGCGTAGCTGAGGGTCGTCACGACGGCGGAGTCTACCGGGGTAGGGTCACTCCGCGAAGTCGAGGCAGACCTTGGGCCCCGCGTCCTGTCCGGCGTGCCCGTGTCCGGCGGCCCGTCACCACGGTTCCGCGGCTCTAGAGCCGACCGGAGAGCCGAGGACCGCCTTCTTCGTCGGGCTCATGCTCGGAGGATGACCCTCGATCGCCGGCGCCCCCTCTCCGAATGCTGCGCCTCACCCCCGCGCGGCCATCTTCTCGATCGCCCCCAGCACTTCCGCCGACAGCCCAGCGCGCGGGAACCGCGGCGACGCGAGCAGCGCCCGCGCGATCGCCGGGCCGCGATCGGGATCGTTCTCGAACATGCTCTCGATGCGGGTGTCGTAGACGGAGAACGTCTCGGTCGACAGCAGATCGCACAAGACGTCGATCAGCGACGGCGCCCCGCCCGTCCCTGCCGCCACGAGCGCGCGCACGATGTCGAGCTGGAAGGTGACGTCGGCGCCGTAGATCACCACGCCTGCGCCCTTGGGGTCGCGCGCCATGCGACCCAGAAGGTCCTCGTCGCCGACCTCCCGACGCTGCACCAGCGTGGTCAGCAGGCCTTTGATATCGACCTCCGCCTTCGTCTCGTGCATCTCGCGGCCGAGCCGCTCTGCGATCCCCGGTCGCGTCCAGGCGGCGAGCGCCTCGCGCACCGCCCACGTCGTCGGTCCGCCGAACAGGCGATTGGCGATCACCAGCGCGTCGAGGCTCGCGTCGCTCGGGTCCTTCCCGAGCACGCGCGCGGCGGCCGGCCGCATGTGGCCCTTCGCGACCGCCTTGCCCCCCTTCCAGCTCCAGCCGCCGTCCTCGAGATCCGCGTCGTGGATCCACGCGTGCGCGATCTCCAGCGCTGCCGGGAGATCAATCTCGGCCAGCGCCTCGAGCGCCTCGGCGCGCTTGGCGTTGCTCCCCTTCGCGGTGGCCGCGAGCAGGGACTTCGCGTCGCGGGCCGGCGGCGTCGCCTTCGCGTCTGCGCCGCCCTTCGCCTTCCCGTCTGCGCCGCCCTTCGCCTTCGAAGCCGCCTTCTTCGCCTTACCGGCCTTCGGCAGCGTCGGTGCGAACGCGCTCGCCGCCTCGGGATCCTCGAGAACCGCCCGCATCGCTTCCGCGTTGGCCTCGAACAGCGCTGCGATCTCCTTCTCGCCGAGCGCGCGCGGCGCCACGCCGTCCAGCTCGTATTCGAAGCCGAAGGTGGCCGGACCGTCCTCCCAGGCGATGCAGGCGAGGCGACCGGTGCCGCCTGCCGCCTTCACGTCGGCGAAGAGCTGCGTGTAGTCGGCTTCGCCCGTGTCCGCGTCGCGATCGGCGACGCGTCGGACGTGCAGGTTGCTCCCGTCGTAGAAAACCCACTCGAGCTCGCCAGCCTCGAGCGAGGGCACGCGCGTCTCGATCGGGCGGGCACCACCGCGCAACACGAAGTCACCGATCCAGAACGTCGACCAGCCCATCGCTCCTCCGGGTGGCGATGATACGCGACCGCGTGAGCGGACGTTGCACGGGCGGCGCGCGCCTCGGGTCGGCCTGCCCTCGCGGTCTTCGCGTGCCCGCGTGCTGGACCTGATCTGGTCGGTCGCCCGCGCTCCCCAGGAGCTGCGGTGGAGGAGTCGAGCTAGAGGCCGAATCCAGTCCAGAGGCACGCGAGAAGGGGAGCCGAGCATCCGGCGACGACCGCCAGCGCAGCAAGAGAGGCCGAGAGACCAGCAAGGTCTGGCTGGGGCGCCGCGACCCGTCTGTTGGGACCCTGAGCAGTGAGCGGAGCGGTGAACGTCCAGCTTCGGCCTGCCCTCGCGGTCTTCGCGTGCCCGCGTGCGGGAGCTGATCTGGTCGCCGCTCTCTCTCGCGCGCCGGCGATCGCACGCCGGGAAGCCCGGGAGGGCTTCGTCGCCAAGGTCGAAGAGACGAAGAAGCCTCAGGCGGCCAAGAGCCAGGGTGTCCAGATGTCCAACTCGCACCAACCGCCTTCGCAGGGCAAGTACGACGAACGCAAGAAGAAGGTACATTCCGGACACCTCGGGCGGTACCTTCACGGTGCCGGATGATCGACCGCTTCGAGACCTGGCTTCCGTGGAAGGGCGCATGGCTCAGCATGGCCGCGACCCCGCAAGAGGTTCTCTCGCCGGAGGTCCTGGCGCGGGCTGCTCGTCAGCCCGTCCTTGCCTCTGTCTGGAACACCCTCCCCAAAGGGACGAGCCCTTCGGACATTGGTTCCGTGGTCTTGGTAGGCGACGAGTGCCCGTCGGATCTGCCCGAGATCCTGCGTAGCCTTCCTGAGCTGACCACGCTTTCCACACCCTCGCGCTTGGTCGAGAAGATCGACAGCGCGCTGGCGGCCCGTCTCGTCGAGATCGTCGTCCAGGCGGGCAAGGCTCGCTTGCCCTCCCACCCCTTCCCTCGGCTGAGGGTCCTGCGAAGCGACGATGGCGAGCTCGAGTTCGAAGCCTCGCAGGTGCCTGCGTTGGAACGACTGAGCCTCAACAAGCCGTCCGCACGCATGCAGAAGACCATCGCTCAGCTGACGGCACTCTGGGGCCTCCGCGTTCGCCCGGTCAGCCAGAGCACGCTCGCGTGGATCACCTCGCTGAAGCGGCTGAAGTGTGTCACCCTCAACGGCAGTCGCCTCTCGGATCTGACGCCATTGTCCGACTGCAAGCATCTGGAGCAGCTCGGCCTGACCGCCTTCCCCGGCGTGCAGAACATCAAGCCCATCGCCGGCCTTGAATTGCTCGATGAAGTGGCATTCAACCAGTGCACGGGCCTGACACGAATTGACGCCCTGCTTCAGCTCCCGAGGCTGAAGAAGGTCGTGTTCTACGCGTCGGGCGCCGGGAAATCCTACGAGAAAGTGCTACGCACGCTGGCGACGCGAGGCGTGGAGATGTGGCCACCCCTGGACTGACGGACTACTCGCGAAGTGAGCCGATCAACTCTTGATGACGTCCCCGTCGAGGTCCGGCTGGACCGCGACCTCGGCGGATCGGCGAGGACGTCGAGCGTCGTCACGGAGAGCACCGGTCACAGAGACAGCGCCAATGCGTCTTGTGCTGGCCCGAAGCAGCTCCAGGCGGGCGGCCAGCATGGGTCACCGCGCGGCGATTCTGGAGTAGAGTCGAGCGCGCGATGACCTGGACACGGGGGGCAGTGGGCGGGGAGCGTGCGGCGTGAGCGGCACCGGCACAGACGACCGCGCGGGCCGCTGGGCACACACGGTGCTCGACGCGCTCGGCGAGGTCGAGCGACTCGGCGTAGCGGACACCGTCATCGCCGCTTCCGCAGACGAAGCACACGATTCGGCGTCGCCGAGGGCACTGGTCGACGGCAGCGCGCACGGCGCTGATTCGTCGCGCGAGGGTGCGACGGCGTTTCCCACGGGCGCCGCCAGGTATGCGATCGGTCCCGTGCTGGGCCAGGGTGGCATGGGCCGCGTGCTGAGCGCGCGCGACCGGCAGTTCGGCCGCGAGGTCGCGCTCAAAGAGCTGACCACGCAGCATGAAAAGTCGACGACCACGTGCTCGCCTGACGTGCCGTTCATCTTCCGAGGCGAGCGTCGCTCACGGCGGCTCGGACACCACACCGGCCGCAGTGGCTGTCGCGCACCCGAGCTCGGTCTTCGTCGGCCCGTCCTTCGTCCGCACGACCTTGAAGTCGACGCGGCGATCGCGCGCTGCGTCCCCGAGCGGGCAGTACGACCCGAAGCCCTTCACCCGGAGGCGCT
Organism: uncultured Polyangiales bacterium; assembly: GCA_964624885.1. GTDB lineage: Bacteria > Myxococcota_A > Polyangia > Polyangiales > JADJMO01 > JADJMO01. Next base: position 44,523 of record CAZUZY010000003.1, read on the forward strand.
TCGGGTCGACGCCCTTCTTTAGCAGGTGCTTCTGGACGGCCTCGGCGCGGGCGGTGGCGAGCTTCGACGCCGCGGCGCCGGTGGCCTCCTTGGCGTCGGTGTGCCCCTCGATCTGGACGAGGACGACCTCGGGGTGCTGCGCCAGCACCTCGGCCACCATGTCGATCACGACGAGGGAGCTCGGCTCCCAGACGGTGGCTCCGGCCTTGAACTCCACACGGCTCACGATGGGCGGGTTCGAGGTGACGACGATCACCGGCGCGTGGTCCGGGCAGCCGTCCTGGTCCTGGAAGCCGTTGTATGTCTCCGGCTCGTTCGGACACTGGTCGACCGCATCGAGGATCCCGTCCTTGTCGTTGTCCGGGTCCGGGCAGCCGTCTTCGTCCTGGAAGCCGTCCTTGTCCTCGGGCTCGTTCGGGCACTTGTCGACGGCGTCGGCGATCCCGTCCTTGTCGTTGTCCAGGTCCGGGCAGCCGTCTTGGTCCTGGAAGCCGTCCCTGTCCTCGGGGTCTTCGGGACACTGGTCCACGTTGTCGAGAAGACCGTCCCCGTCTCGATCGGACGACGCGAAGGAGGGTGGAACCGTGGCTGGAGGCGGCACGCAGCCCACGACCACGACGAGGACGAAGGCCGCAGCGAGTCGCATCGAGCCACGACTCTACCATCGCGCACCGAACCGGCCAGGCGCCGAGCGTCAGCGTTTCGGGAACAGGGTGTTCGACTCGAGGGGCGATCCGCTTCATTGCGCTCGCCTCCGCGTGGCTGCGATCGAGATGCTCGACCTCCATGGCCATGGGTGAGGCCGGGATGGGCGGCACGCAGATGGGCACGCCCACCAACACCGCCGATGAGGACGGGCAAGGGCCCCTTCGGCGACGTGGAGATGGGCGGGATGTTCAGCATCCTCAAGGTCCGCGACGACCTCACCAGCTACGCCGATCCCGGCACCGTGGCGTGCAAGGGGGCGAAGTGAGGCTGGGATGTCGCCACACCGTCCACCACGGACAGGTCACTCGGCGGAGGTGATGTCGTCGCCGGTCCCGGCGGCGCCGTCCGGGCCGACGCTGAACACGACGTAGAGGCCGACGCCGCAGTGGACTCGATACGCATGGCCCCACGGGTCTCGCTCGCGCGCATCGGGCGCGAGGAGCTTCGCCTTCTTGAGGTCGCCGATCGTCGGGCAGTACTCCTCGGGCGTGTGGTTGCCCGCGACCGCGAGGGGCTCGGGGACCTTCTCCGCGATCCATCGACCGGCCGCGGCTCGGATGGAGAGGACGTCCGCGCGCGTCGACTCCACCTGCGCGGGCGTTGCCGACCGGGGTGTCGAGGCGCCGCAGGCGGCGGTCGCGGCCAAGAGCAGCCACACCACGAACGGGTCGCGCATGGCGTCCAGGATAGGGCCGGATGGGAGCTGGGCAAGCGCGCCCCCGACCGCGCGGGCTGCCCTCACCAGGTCCTTACCAAGCTGGTCTCGACCGCGGCAATCGACGCGACGATGGATCGACGCCCCCACCCGACCATGAAGAAGAGAAGGACGAGCGCGGTGCGAACAGCCGGCGCCCGTCTCGCGCGCGCAGCGCTCGCGGTCCCCATCGTCGCGGCCGTCAGCCCTTTGCGGCGACCGCACCGACGGGGTCGAACTCCACCCAGGCCGATTCCTTGCGAGCCTCTCCCCGGAAGGGCGTGAACACACAGTCCACCTCGAAGCCAACCGTCACCATCGCCACGTCCTTGCCGGCGCGGAGCGCAGGTCGTCCGAGCTCCACCACGATGCCGCCCATGCTGTCCTCCATCTCCACCGCGTACGACGAGACGTAGCGCACACCGCGGCTCGTGAACGACCTCCAGCGGACGCGGAGGCGCACGGGACCCCTGAGCGTGCAGACCGAGACTGTCCCTTGCCAGGCGGTGGTGTCGGCCGGCACGATCACATCGGGCGGCAGCCGTGCGCTCAGATCGAACTCCTCGATCGTGCCACGTGGCGTCGATGGTCGGCAGCCCAGGCTCACGAGCGAGAAGATGAAGCCGCTCGACCGCCCCCTCATCGACCCCCAGTCTACGCGCACTCCCGCCGTCCGTCAGCCGACGCAGCGGCCGAAGCCGCACACGAAGCGGCCGGCGACGAGGCTGTAGGCGCAGTAGCCTCGGGGGGTCTTTCCGGTGGGCGAAGCGAGGACGCAGTCCTCGTCGTCGATGCAGGCGTCGCGGGGGCCGTGGCAGTACCAGCCCGCGATGCCGCGGTAATGGCCGCACTGGAGGTCTGGTGAGGGGGAGCAATAGCCGCCTGGGCCACAGTCCGCGTCGGTACGACAGCCTGCCGGCAGACAGCTGTGGGGTCGGGCGTTCTGGGTGTGCGCGTAGTCGACGCCGCACATGCACATCTGGCCGTCGAGGCAGTCGGTGTCCACCCGGCACCGCGCTTCTGTGCACGTGTGGTCCTCGCATCGAGGTTCGCGGCCCTTGCAGTCCCCGTCGACGTTGCACTGCTGGTCGGTCGAGCGGCGCGTGGGCAGGTCGGTGCAGGCCATGGCCATGGGGCGGTGGAGCTTCGGGACGCGGACCGGCACCGCCGACTGCGTCGCGCCAGGCGGCGGTAGGGGTTCGTCCGCCGGGGCCTTCCGTTGCGGACGCCGACACGCGAGGTCCAGCACGAAGACCCCTGCGGCGGCGAAGAGGATCGACCCGGCGCGGCGAGCACGCATGGGGCCAAGGTCGCAGAGGACGAGCACGTGCGCCAGCTCCACCGAAGCCGCGCTCCCGCCGCGCGGCGTTCGAGGTGACGGCCTGGGGCAGCGCGGCGCCGAAGGTCTGCTGGCCATGCAGCGGGCGTATCAGGCGCCGGCAAGGGACCGCCGATCAGGGAGCCGGCGTCGAGCCTGTGGGCGACGCGCTCTCGCTCGCGCTGGTGCTCGTGCTGGTGCTCGGCTCCGGGTGCGCCGTGTGGGGCACCGGCCGCGAGGGGCCGCCGTAGCAAGCGGCCAGCGTGACCGCGAGCCCCGCGCTGCCGAGGAACCCCGCGAGCGCGTACCGCGAGCGACCGCGGAACGTCTCGGTCGTGCCGCACTCGCTGCACGCGCCCTCGTGCGCCTCGCGCACGATCCCACACCCCACGCACCGAACGATGTCCGTCATGTGACCTCCAGGCAGAGCAACGACCCCGCCCTTCGACACTTACACCACGATCTCGTCGATCGGCACGACTCCCAGCTCGTGACGCACCTCGGCGAGGGGCCGGGCGAGGTCGGCCCGGAAATCCCAGTCCGCGGAGAGGTCCTTGCGCACGCGCGCGCCCCGCAGGTGGTGGCGGAGGAACCGCGCGGGGTCGATCTGGTCGGGCACGCCGGGCGCGAACGGCGAGATGACGAGCCCCACCTGGAACTGCAGCGCCACGGTGAAGAGCCAGAAGAACGGGTCCTCCTTGCGGAAGCCCGCCATGAAGGCGACCACCTCGGCCTCGCCGACCGGATCGATCGGGTAGCCCCCGACCACGTGCAGCATGTCGTGCCACGCGCCGCGCTCGCCGATGCCGTCGTCTTCACCGGGAAAGGAGAGGCCGTTGCCCACGATGAACGAGAAGTACGCGTGGCCGAGCGTGCCCTCCGGGAGCTCGCCGAGCGCGATCCAGCGCTGCGCGGTGCGCGCGTCGGAGCCCACGCCGAGCAGCGGGCCGAAGGTGTGGAACACGCCGCGGACGCCCTCCTCGCGGAACGTGCGGATCAGCTCGTCCTTCGCGTAGCCGCGGCGGGTGAGGTCCCACCGCATGAGGCCCACGTGGCCCTCGGCGAGCTGGCGGAGGTTGTGCACGCGCGGCTCGTGCACCGCGAGGGCGCGCGCGGCCGCCTCGACGACCGTGGCCTCGGCGGGGCTGCCGGCGCCGTCCATGATGGCCATGAGCAGCATCGACTGCACCACGCGCTCGGACTCCTCGGGGGAGAGGCCCGCGGCCGCGAGCTCGACGGGCTCGATCGGTGTGAGCGCCGCGGCGGTGCGTCCGACGGCGCGGGCGGCGGCGTCGAGCAGCGCGCGCTCCTTGGCGGTCACCTCGCCGTCGGCGACGGCCACGGTGTGCATCGCGCGGAGCAACACCTCGGCGTGGGGTTCCTCGACGGCGAAGACGAACATGTCCTCAATCGAGGGCAGGGAACGCCCGCCGTCAAGCCGTCTCGAGCCCGTTGTCGAGGCATCGGGCTGCTAGACTCGACCGCCTCGGAAAGCCCTGCATGTCCCTCGCCCGCGCGCGCGCCGCCCTCCCGCACGACCCCGAAGGCGCCCTCGACGAGCTCTTGCTCGCCTGGGAGAACACCCGCTCGCCCGAGGTCGCCGACCTGGTCGACGCGCTCGACGCGCGGTTCCAGGCCGCGCGGCCGCCGATCGCGCTCGTCGAGCCGGGCGACGGCGAGTTCCGCGCCGTGCAGCGTCGCGGCCAGCGCAGCGATCTCGGGCGCCTGCTCGCCGCGGCCGATCCGACCGGACAGTGGGCCTTCGCGCGCATCGGCCTGCTCGACAGCCTCACCGACCCGCGGCTGTCGCGCGCGCTCGTGGGCTTCGCGGCGCGCATCACCCCCGACTACCACCACCACTGGTACACGGTCGTGCGCGTGTTCAAGCGCATCAAGGACGTCCGGGTCGTCCCCGCGCTGCGCGCCGCGCTCGAGCGCTGGCCCTGCCCGGACGACGCCTACGGCAACGCGCTGAAGAAGCAGGCCGCGGATCTGGCGACCAAGCTCGAAAAGCTCGACGTCGCGCTCTCGCCCACCGACGCGAGCCTCGTGCCGGTGTTGCGCGCGGCGATCGCGGAGACGGTGGTCGGGAACACCCCCAAGAAACCCGTCGCGCCGCCCGCGAGGAGCTCGTCGACGGCGTCGGTCGAAGAGCACCTCACCTCGGCGCGCGACGCCCTCGCGTCGTCGCCCCCCGCGGCCGAGCCCGCGCTCGCCGCGTTGCTCACTGCCTACGCCGGTCGACGCGACGCGAAGCTGGCCGACCTGGTCGAGCAGGTCTCGCTCCTCGTGACGCGGGAGCCGCTCGTCGACGCGCCTCCGGCGGCCGCGCTCGACGCTTGGCTCGAGTGCTGGGGCGCGGCGGACCCACTCGACCTCGGGCGCCTCGTCGCCGGCCTCCGGATCGGGACGGTCAAGCAGATCATCCAGCGCCTCGAGGCCTTCGGCACCCGGCCACACGACCCGCGGATCGCGGGGGCAGCGTTCGATCTCCTGAAGGACCAGCCGTTTCGCTCCCGTGGCGCGCGGCCGCTCTACCCGGCCGCGCTCGCCCTCCTGTGCGCGACCGCCGATCCGCGTGTCGAGACCATGCTCGACGTCCTCGCCCGCGATCACGTCCCGGCGGATGGGGTCGAGGGTGGGGTCGACTTCCGCAACTTCTTCGTCGGTGCGGTCCGACGCGCCACCAAGGAGCAGCCCCGCGTCGCGCCGTCGCCCCCGCTCGACGCGACGTCGAGCGCCCTCGTCGCGGCGGTGGCGCAGCGGTCGTCGGACCTCGCGCGGTCCCGCCTCACCCGTCGCGCGTCGCACGACGAGCTCCTCCGCCGGATCTGGGCCGACCCGGCGAACGACGAGACGCGCATGGTCTACGCCGACCTGCTCATGGAGGAGGGCCAGCCGCACGGCGAGCTCATCGCGCTGCAGATCGAGCGCGCGCGGACCGGTGGCGTGATCACGCCGCGCGAGAAGAAGCTGCTCCGCGAGCACGCCCGCGAGTTCCTCGGCCCGCTGGCGCCGGCGGTCACCCTCACCGGTCTCGAGTTCGAGCGGGGCTTCGCCGTGCAGGTCGAGCTGCGCGACAAGGTCCTGCCGGAGATCGCGGCGCTGACCACCCACCCCGCGTGGTCGACGGTGAAGCTGGCGCTGGCCTTCACCCAGATGCGCACGTACCCGGCGCTGGTCGCCCACCTGCAGGCGCTCGGCGCGGTGGTGGTCCCGAACCGTCAGCTGTTCCGCGAGCACCAGGCGAAACGGCCCCCGCCGGCGCAGGGGTAGTCGCCGGCGAAACGGCGGCGATCGACCTCGCGGTGGACTCCGTGAGCCTCTGCTACGACTCGAGGATGCGGAGACGGCTCGCCTTGATCCTGCTCGCGACGACGGCCTGCGGCGGAAGGGTGCAGGAGACCGCGGACAGTGGCGTCGACGCGCCGGTGGATTTCGCGACGCGGCTCGCGACCTACTGCACGCGCATGGAGGCGAGGGCCACGCGGTGTGGCGCCACTCCGACAGCCTGTGTCGCGAGCATCCCGTGCATCCTCACGACGTACGATCCGCGCACCGTTTCGCTCCTGGACTGCCTCGAGGTGGCCCCGTGCGGGGAAGATGCCCTGGTCTGCATGGAGAAGGTGACCGCGTCGTTGCCGAGGACGGGCCTCGTCGCGAAGCTCACCTTCGCGTGTGCAGACGACGCCACCAAGGGCGGTCCGGGCTGTGACCCTCACATCGTCGCGTTGTTGCCGCTGTTCACTGCCACGATGATCGACCAGGCCGGGAGGTGTCCGACCGTGCCGGTGGGCTCCCTCGGTCCCTGCCTGGACCGGCTCATGGACTCGATGTTAAGCGCCTGCAAGGGATAGGAGCCAGGGGGTTCTTCTCGGCGGCGGGCGTCGCGCTAGATCCTGTCGGATGTCGGCCATCGATCGCGCGCTGTTCGCGCAGCTCCTCGAGCACCCCGACGACGACGCGCCGCGGCTCGTCTACGCCGACGTGCTGTCGGGTGCGGGCGATCCGCGCGGGGAGCTCATCGCGCTGCAGTGCCGGCTCGCCGCGACCCCCGACGACGGCGCGCGTCGGCGGCTCCGCATCGCCGAGAACAAGCTGCTCGCCGCCCACGGGCCGGCGTGGGAGCGCGAGGTGCGCGAGGCCGTCGGCGACGAGATCTTCGAGCTCACCTGGAGGCGCGGTTTCATCCACCACCTGACGACGAGGTTCGAGGCCCTCGATCACGTCGCGGCGGTGGTGGAAGCCGCGCCCCTGCTCCGGTCCTGGACCGCCACCTCGCTGCAGCCTCTCCGAGACGTCGAGTCGCTCGCCGTCCTCTTCGCGGTGCCCGCCTTCGCGCAGCTCGACACTCTGCACGTCGGCCTTCCGGTGGGGAACTCCCTGGCCTTCGCGGTCGCCGAGAGTCCGCACCTGCACGGGCTACGGTCCCTCACGGTCGAGGGCAGCGAGCTGCCGTTCGACCTGGCCGATCCGGACTCCGTGCCCCTCGACGCAGAGGGGGTTCGAGCCCTCTCGCAGGCGCCCACGCTCTCGAACCTGCGGAGCCTCGGCCTCGCCCAGGACGAGGTCGACGCGGTCGCGGTCGAGGCGCTCGCGGACGCCCGCTTCGCGCTCGAGCGGTTCACGCTGCGCAGCCTGGCCTTCGACGACGAGGCCGCCCTCGTGCTCGCGACGCGACCGGAGTTCGGCTCCCTGCGACACCTCGAGCTGCGCTTCTCCAGCATGACCGCCCGCGGTGCGGCCGCGCTGGCGGGGTCGTCCTCGCTCGAGAGGCTCGAGTCGCTCGACCTCGAGGCGTGTCGCTTCGGGACGCGCGGCGGCCCCGCCTTCTTCCGCGCGCTGCGGCTGCCGGCGCTGCACACCCTGCGGCTGAAGGGCGCCGAGATGGGCGACGAGGGCGTCCGTGCGCTGCTCGCCCATCCCGTCGCGCGCTCGCTCCGCACGCTCGACCTCGGCATCAACCGGCTGTCGGCCGGGGGCTTGCTGGACCTCGCGCGCGCACCGTCTCTCTCCGGCCTCGAGCGCTTGCTCCTGAACGACGACAGCATCGACGAGGACACCGTCGCTGCGTTCGCGGCCTCGAAGCCGCTCGCCGGTTGCAAGGTCTACCTCGGTGGTCGCCTGGTCGCCCGCGGCAAGCGCAAGAAGCGCGGGGAGTGAGGCCTCGCGGCGCTCGGCCCGCGGCTGCGCGAAACGAACCTCGCTCGGCGACGTTGAGGGAGAGGTGCGCTCCCTCGCCCTCCTCACCATCGTCCTCCTCGGCTGTGCGCGACCCTCTCCGCAGCCCGATCCTCCCCGCGCGGAGCCTCCCGCCGTGCCCGTCGTCGCGGCGTCGCCCAGCGTCGCACCGAACGGGGAGGCTGCGCCGTTCGCGCTGGTCGAGCTGTTCACGAGCGAGGGCTGCGACAGCTGCCCGTCGGCCGAGGGCGTCGCCTCGAAGCTCTCCCACGAGCCCTCGGTGTACGTCCTCACGTGGCACGTGGACTACTGGGACTACCTCGGCTGGAAGGACCCTTATTCGAGGAAGTCGTGGAGCGACCGGCAGCGTCTGCTCGCCAAGTTCCTCGGCACCGGTCTCTACACGCCGCAGCTCGTCGTCGACGGGCACGTGGAGATGCTCGGCAGCCACGCCAGCGCGGTGGACGAAGCCGTGAAGACGGCGCTCGCGGCCCCGCGCACGGTGGCCGTGCGCGGGCACCTCCGCGAGGAGAAGGGCGTGGTGTTCCTCGCCGTGAACGCCCTCGCAGTGTCCGAGGGCACCGTGCGCGCGGTGCTCGTCGAGGACGGGCTCGCGAGCCGGCCCACGAAGGGGGAGAACGCGGGCAAGCTGCTCCGCCACGACGGCGTGGTGCGCGCGGCGGCTTCGGCCCCCGTAAGCCCGACGCCGGTCGAGCTCGCCCTGCCGCTGCCCCCCGATGGCAAGCGCGCGCGGCTCGCCGTGGTGGCCTGGGTCGCGTCGCCCTCGGAGGCCGTCGTCGGGGCCGCGCGCTTCGAGCTGCCTGGCGTTGGTGAGTGAAGGCCGACGCGAGTCACAACGGAGTGCGTCGAGCCTCTGCCCACTCGTCGCCCAATCCGAGGGTCGTGACCCAACGGTCGACATACGCGCCGTCGAGCGCTTCTCCAAGGGTCGCGACGATACCGGCGACGTCCCGGCGCTGTCTTTCGGAGCCTCCCGCCATCCCCGACCACTCGAGCTTGGCTACGATGGTGTCTTCAGGTGACGCGACGAAGACCGGCACTTCCAGCAGGGTCGTCTTCCGCCTTCGCGAGAACTCCTCGAGGCTGAACGGCCTCTGCTTGCGAAGGATGAAGTCGACCTTCCAGCCGGACGCCAGGTCGATGACGTTGAACATCGATCGCCGGCGCATCGCGTCGCGGGCCGCGTCGAGGTCGACGTAGTAGTCAGCAGGAGACATGCGCGTGACGAGTGCCTCGAGTGCCGCCACGGTCGGCGGGTCGATGACGATGTCCAGGTCTTGCGTCGTTCTGGGCGTGCCATGGATCGTGCTCGCGAAGGAGCCGGCGATCATGAAGGGGACTTCGGCTGCGTCGAGCAGGTCGACGAGGCGTCGAAGGAACCCTTGCAGCTGGCTCATCGCGGGCGTCGCGCGAGCTCGGCGTCCCAGCCGCGCTGCAGGACGCGTCGGCGAGCCTCGGTCTCGCTGAGCTCCGGGTGACGTCGACGTTCGCCTTGGATCGCGATCGCCCGCGCGTCCTCGCTCATCTCGGCGGCCAGCCGCCCTCGGCCTTCGGGGCCGAGCCGTCGCCACACCGCGAGCTGCGCTCGCCGCGCGGCCTCTGTCGTGTCGGACGGCATGCGGCCAGTCTATCGCGGACCTCGGGCGACGCCCACCCGGTGGCGTGCTTCCCACTGGAGACCGTCGTGATCGCGCGCGTGGTCGAACGACGACACTCCCCTGCCTCCGAGCGCGTCTGCCGTGATCGCGGGGCCACACCCATCCCTGGCGGGCCGCAGAATCGCCGGGGGCATGCGTCGTGCATCGTCCTCGGCATGCGTCGCCCCCAGCTCGCTCTGTCGATCGTAGCGCTCGCCGGCCTCTGGCTCTCCACCGGCTGCACGCCGACCTCGGCCTACCGGTACTCGGGCATGGTCCCCGCGGCCCGCCCCATCGCGTTCGACGGTCGCACCGCCGAGAAAGGCACGGCGCGCATCGAGGGCACGCTCACCCACGAGAACGTCGTCACCAACGACCTCCCCGTGCTGCACGACTCGGCGATCCACGTCCCGGAGACGACCGTCGAGGGCGCGCTGACCTACGCCGTCCACGACCACGTCGAGCTCGGTGCCCGCCTGTCGTACGCGCACTACGCCTGGACCCGACCGTCCTCCCTCGGGGCGCCGCCGCTGCCCGACCGGCCCGCGCAGATCGGGGTCGGGCCCGAGCTGCGGCTCGCCTTCCCGCTCGATCGCGGCAAGCGCTGGGTGTTCGGCGCCGCGTTCGACCTCCTGCACTACACGCTGCCGACGGCGGAGTGGGAGCTGACGTCCAGCTGCACGACCAGCCCCAAGTGCTACGTCGAGACCCACAGCTTCGACGGCGCGCCTCGCTACTATGCGTTCCGCCAGCAGACCAACGAGTCGGTCTGGCTCGCGAACGTGTCGATGCTCCTCTCGTACGCGTTCGGCCCGCGCTCCGAGTTCGGTCACCTCTTCGCCGGCCTCGCGTTCCACCCGACGTTCACCAACGACGGCTTCACGGACGTCGCCACCGCCAAGGGGCAGGTCGAGCAGAAGGGCTGGCTGCCGATCGCGGTCGCCGGCTACGGGGTCCGCCTCTCCCCCGCGCGCCTCTCGGCGAGCCTGTTCCTGCCGATGGGCGGCGACTCGACGACGATCCGCTACGGGCTCGGAGGGCAGCTCACCCTCGGCTTCGAGTTCGGTGGGAAGCACGACGAGGAGCCGAACGCAGTGTTCGGCAAGCTCTGATCAGGGCCGCGGACCGCACAGCGAGAGCAACGCCACCTCCACCACCGCGCCGTCGTCCCTCTTCACCCGCGCCCACGCGCGCCGGCCTGCGCGGGTGCCGTACACCTCCGTCACCGTGCCCTCCGCGGTGACCATCGACTTGCGGAACACGCGCACCCGCGCGCCGACCACCGCCGTGGGCGTCACCTCGCGCAGCGGCGCCGAGCTCGCGGCGAGGGCACGCAGCGCAGGCACCAGCGCCTCCGGGTGGTCGTCGCCCGTGCGCAACGAGCTCCCGTCGCGCTCGACGAGGCACGCGCCCTCCGCGGTGCCCACCACCACGTAGGTGCCCGTCGCGGGCACGTGCAGCGCGTGGAGTCCCACCACGATCCCCGCCGGGACGCCCGCGACCACCAGCGTCATCGGCACGAGCCGCACCGCGAGCCCCACCACGCCGTACCGCTGCGGGTCCGCGCGGAACGCGCGCGCGACGCGCTGGAACCCGAACAGGAACGCGGGCAGGGGAATCAACGCGAGCGCCGTCGCGACGAGGCCCTCGTGGCCGGCGCTCCGCACCCCGGCCACCGCCACCGCGAGGAACGGCAGGCAGAGCAGCACGAAGAACCCCTGGAGGAGCCGCTCCGGTCGCTGGATCGTCCGCGCCACGCGCGCCGGTTACCAGCAAAGCGCGCGGCCTGCTACGCCTCGCGCGTGGGCGTGGTCTTCCGCGAGCTCGTCACGGCGCCGCTGCCGCGGATCGTGCCCGAGCACGTGTTCGACGCCTTCGGCTGGTGCGCGAGCGACATCCTCCGCTGGGGCCGGCCCGAGCACGCGTGGGACCCGGAGACGCCCGTCGACGGCAGCGACCCGGCGCGCATGGTGTTCGTGATGCACGCGCCGGTCGACTGGCTGCCAAACGAGCTCGCCGCGCTGCACGCGTTCGGCATGGACCTCGGCGAGGCGCGCGCGCTCGCGCCCTACGCGATCGACGACGCGACCGACGGGCTCTACGAGCGCAAGGTGCGGCCGCGGGACCTCCTGTGGCTCGCGGCCGACAACCTCAACGCGCTGTTCTGGGGCCTCCACGACTGGGCGCACTTCCACAACCACGGGCCGTTCGAGGCGCGGGCGTGGACCGAGCGCCAGTGCGACACGGCCGCCTACCACTGGCTGGCGGCCAACGCGGTGGTCGACGCCGCGCGGCTCGCCCGCCTGCGCGAGGAGCTCGACGCGCTCGATCGGGGCCGGTTCGCGGCGGAGGGGCTTGGCCAGCCCCCCCTCACGAGGGCCGCCGCCTACGACTCGCCGCGGTAGGCGCGCTCGACCGCGTCGGGGTCGGCGCCGAGGATCCACCGCATCGTGCCGCCGCGCTGCACGAGCGTGAGCGGGATGCCGTTGGTGCCCGAGGCCTTCTTGGCCATCGCGTAGGCCTGCGGGTTCTGGTCGACGTCGACCTCCTCGAAGGGGATCTTGCGGGCCTTGAGGGCCGCCTCGAGCACCTTGCACGGCTGGCACCAGCTGGCGCCGTAGACGGTGACGAGGGCCTCGACGTCGTCGGCCTGCGACCGCCGGGTCGCGACCAGGAACGCGACGGCACCGGCGGAGAGGACGAGCTGGCCCAGGAAGCGGCGACGGGTCACCGAGAGAGCGTAGCGCACCCGGCGCCCCGATCCAGCATCCCAGGGGAAGCCGTGTCGCCGTTCCTCCTCGTCCCCGCCTCCGTCGTCGCCTGGCTCGGCGTCGTCGCCACCGCCTATCGCCTGCGCGGCCGGCTCTACGCCACGTTCGCCTTCGTGCTGCTCGGCCTCCACACGGCGCTCTCGGCGGCCATGTTGCCTGCGTTCGCCCGCTTCTGGCCGGCGTTCGCCTACCTGCAGCTCGCCACCTACCTGCACTTCGTGTTCCTCGTGCACCCGCGGATGCGCGGCTTCGCCTACCGGGCGCTCGTGTCGATGCCCGCCTCGTTCTTCGTCGCGGGCACGTTCCTCGCGCTTCCGTGGGCGCTGCTCGCGGCCCTCGGCGTGCGGCTGCCCTGGCCGTGGCTGCCCTATGCGCTCGCCGTGGTGGGGCTCTGGCAGTCGCTCTTCGCCTTCGAGAGCGAGCACGATCTCACCCTCGACGGCGAGGTCGTCGACGACGTGCAGCCGATCCCCCACGGCACCCTTCGCGTCGACCGCCCCCTGCGCGTGGTGCAGATCAGCGACCCGCACCTCGGCCCGTTCATGTCGGTGAAGAAGCTCGCGGCCATCTGCGCGCGCGCCGTCGCCCGCGACCCCGACCTCGTGCTCCTCACCGGCGACTTCCTCACCATGGAGTCGCAGAGCGACCCGCGCCTCCTGCACGACGCGCTCGCGCCGCTCGCCGCCCTGCGCGGCAGGGTGTTCGCGTGCTTCGGCAACCACGACCACGAGGCGCCCGAGATCGTCCGCGCCGCGCTCGCCGCGCACGGGATCGTCCTCCTCGTGGACGACAGCGCCGTCGTCGACACGCCGGTCGGCAAGCTGCAGATCGTCGGCATGGATTTCACGTTCCGCGACCGCGAGGCCCGGCTCCGCGCGGCGTGCCGGCGTCACCCGCGCATCCCCGGGGTGCCGCGCCTCGTGATGCTCCACGACCCGGGCGCGATCCACGCGCTGCCCGAGGGCGAGGGCGACCTCGTGTTCTCGGGGCACACGCACGGCGGGCAGGTCGGTCTGCTCTCGCTCGGCCTCTCGTGGACCTTCCTCCGCCTGTTCGGCAACCGCATGCCCGACCACGGGTTCTGGGGCCGCGGGCGCGACCGCCTCTGGGTGCACCGCGGCACCGGGCACTACGGCTTCCCGCTCCGTCTCGGCGTGCCGGCCGAGCAGAGCCTGCTGCGGGTGCACTTCCCGAAGCCGGCGGGCTAGGGCTGTACGACGCCATGCGCGTCGGCATCCTCGGGTACGGCAGGTTCGGCGCCGCCTTCGCGCGCATCGTGGAGGCTGCGGGCGGCCGCGTGCGCGTGCACGACCCGCACGTCGAGGTGCCCGCTGCGATCTCCGCCCCGCTCGTCGAGGCGTGCGCCGCCGAGATCGTCGTGGTGGCGGTGCCGGTCTCCGAGGTGCGCGTGGTGGTCGAGGCGCTGCGTCCGCACCTCGCGCCGAGCACCCTCGTGCTCGACGTCGCCAGCGTGAAGGTGCTGCCGGAACAGGCGCTGCGGGCCGTGCTCGGCGCCGAGATTCCCTGGGTCGCGACCCACCCGCTGTTCGGCCCGGTGAGCCTCGCGCGCGGCGAGCCGCTGCGGGTCGTCGTGTGCCCGAACGACCTGCACCCCGGCGCGGCGGAGCGCGCGAAGGCGTTCTACGAGCGGCTCGGGTGCGCGGTGCTGCTCGAGGGCGCCGAGGCCCACGACCGAGCGATGGCCGAGACCCACGCCGTCGCGTTCTTCGTCGCCAAGGGCATCGTCGACGCCGGGCTCGCGGCCAACGTGCCGTTCGCGCCGCCCTCGTTCCAGGCGCTCGAACGCACCGTCGAGGTGGTGCGCGCGGACGCGGGGCACCTGTTCTCGGCGATCCAGCGCGAGAATCCGTTCGCCGCCGCGGCGCGTGCGCGTCTGCTCGAGGCGCTCGCCGAGGTGGACCGCACGCTGCCCGCGTTCGAGGAGCCGGCGCCCACCCAGCCCCGCGAGACGCCGCCCGCCCTCGTCGAGACGCGCGCAGCGATCGACGACCTCGACCGCGAGCTCGTGGCGCTCCTGGCGCGCCGCGCGGAGCTCTCCCGCCGGGCCCTCGCGGCGAAGGCGGCGGTCGGTGCGGGCACGCACGATCCGGAGCGCGAGGCCCGCCTGCTCGAGGCGCGCGCGGCGTGGGGCGAGGCGCTCGGGCTCGCCGCGGCCGACGTGGACGACGTGTTCCGCGCGGTCCTGCGCTTCTCGAAGCGAGTGCAGGGCAAGGCCGGCGGGAGCCCGTGATAGGCTCCCGCGCCATGCTCGTCATGTTCATCGTCTACGTCGCGCCCGGCCAGAACCCCGCCCTCCTCCTCACCGAGGAGACGCTGAAGGACACCCAGGCCCAGGTGATGACCACCGACCAGGCGCGCAAGGTCGGCTTCGAGGGGCTGCCCGCGGAGCTCGGCGCCGACGTGCGCGTGATCGTGGTGAACAACCGCGACAAGGGCCGCATCCTCAACAACCTCGAGGCAAGCCCGGCGGCGGCGCGCTTCTCGGTCCACGACATCGACGCCTGATCACCGCCTCGCTGGCCTGACATCGTTGCTGGGCGCCCCCCTCCAGGCGCTTACAGGTACGCCCGCGGGTCAATCGGCTTCGGAGAGCAAGACAGGACCGAGATGGACGGTGACGTGCTCGGTGCATAGTCGGCCGCCAGTGGGGTCAGTCTTGGTATCCAGCTGCCTCGCCGGGTCAGTTTGAACGCACGGAGTGCCGTCCACTCCTCGCGGGGCGCGAAGTTCGCCACGACGGCAGCGATGCAGCTCTCGTCGTGATCGACGCTGATGCACCCCTGAGAAGTGTCGAGCACGATTCCTCGACCAGACAATCGCAAGACGATGTGGCTGTCCCAAGGACTGCGTCTTGGGACACAATCGCCGAGGCTCGAGGCCAGTCGCTCCAAGTCCGACCGCTGGTCGGTGGGGCGACAGCCGTGCAGCAGCAACGCGCACGTCGCCAGACCCGCGCAGATCAGCTTCGCCGGGGGCCTGAGCATCACTACCCGTCTCTAGGCTACGCGTCCCCACCCACCCGGTCGACCCGGAGCGTGAGGGCCGGGGCCCTCACACTCGCAGCTTGGGGAGCAGACGATGGAGTCGATGATGTCGTGAGGTATGCTGTCCGTGTGGACGACACCTCGCCCGAAGCGAAGGCGCGCTACATCGAGCTGCTGCGGGCGATGACGTTGGAAGAGCGTGCCGAGCAGGTCGTGCTGCTGTCGCGGGCCGTGCGTGCTCTGTGCGTGGCGGGGGTGCGTGCGCGTCACCCGCTCGCGAACGAGCTCGAGGTCAAGGCACGCGTGGCCGCCATCACGTATGGACGCGAGGTCGCGACGCGGCTGTTCCCTGCGGTCGTGATCGACGACCTTTGAGGCGCGCGCCCGCACGACGGCCCATCCCCTCTAGCCCATCGTTGCCCCCACGCAACAATCTGTTCCCACGCCCCGCCGGTGGCAATTGCTGCCGTTTCGACTATGGTCGCCCGCCATGCGCGCGCCCCTCCTCCTCTCCTCGACCCTCGTCATCGGCCTCTTCGTCGCGTGTGGCGGCGGAAACCCCGACCCCAAGACCGCCGGCCCCGAGGGCTCCACGTCGGCCTCCGCGTCGTCCGCGGCCCCCGTCGCCTCGTCGGCCGAGCCCGTCGCCTCCACCAGCGCGGTCGCGTCCGTCGCGCCGAGCGCCTCCGCCACCGCCCCCAAGTGGGACGGCATGGGCAAGGAGGAGCGCATCAACGTGATGAAGACGATGGTGATGCCCAAGATGGGCGAGCTCTTCAAGGCCCACGACGGCAAGAAGTTCAAGGAGATCACCTGCAAGACCTGCCACGGCCCCGGCGCCAAGGACGGCAACTTCAAGATGCCGAACGCGGGCCTGCCCAAGCTGAACGCCAAGGACGGCTTCAAGAAGCACATGGACAAGGCGCACGCCGACATCACCAAGTTCATGATGACCAAGGTCGTCCCCGAGATGGCCGGCATCCTCGGCAAGCCCGTCTACGATCCCGCCACGCACACCGGCTTCGGCTGCGGCGGCTGTCACGTCATGGAGTGATCCGGTCTCCCGGATTCACGCGGCCGCCCCTCCGGGAGCGGCCGCGGCTCGTTTTGTCTCCGTCCCGTCGCTGGCCGAATGGGCTTTGTCGCTCCCGGACCGTCCCAGTCCGGTCCTCCGCTCCGAAATCCGTTAGCGTCCCGGGCCATGGCTCCCCGGCACTCCCTCTCGCGCCTCGGCCTCGTGTCCCTGCTCGCCCTCGCGGCGTGTGGCCCGGAAGGTCCCGAGCCCGCCGTCGGCGGCCAGGTGCCCGCGGCCTCGTCGTCGGTCGTCACCTCGCCCGGACCGACCACGCCGGTGCCCGAGCCCCCCGAGAAGCACGGCCCCGCGCTCGCCGCGAAGAAGCCGGTCAGCGAGACCTACCACGGGCTCGTGCTCGTCGACGACTACCGGTGGCTCGAGGACGGCAAGGCCCCCGAGGTGCGCGCGTTCAGCGACGCGCGCAACGCCTTCACGCACGCCAAGCTCGACGCGTTCCCCGGGCGCAAGAAGCTCGAGGCGCGGCTCACCGAGCTGCTCTCGTCGGCGTCGGCCGATCACTTCTGGCTCCAGCGCGTCGGCGGCAAGCTGTTCGCGCTCGAGGAGCAGCCGCCGAAGCAGCAGCCCGTGCTGGTGGTGATGGCCGACGAGAACGGCGCCGCCAAGGAGCAGGTGATCCTCGATCCCAACGCGCTCGACGGCGGCAAGGGCGGCACCACCATCGACTGGTGGGAGCCCTCGCCCGACGGCAAGCGCGTCGCGGTCTCGCTCTCCAAGGGCGGCTCCGAGAGCGGTGACCTGCGTATCTACGACGTCGCCACCGGCAAGGAGCTCGAGGCCGAGCGCATCGCGCGCGTGCACGGCGGCACCGCCGGCGGCAGCCTCACGTGGCGCAAGGACGGCAAGGCGTTCTGGTACACGCGCTACCCGCGCGAGGGCGAGCGCCCGAAGGAGGACCTCGACTTCTACCAGGAGGTCTGGTTCCACGAGCTCGGCAAGCCGGGCGACTTCAAGTCGGTCACGAGCGCCCTGCCGCGCATCGCCGAGTGCGAGCTGCAGGGCACGAGCGAGGACGGCCGCTTCGTTCTGCTCGAGGTCAAGAACGGCGACGGCGGCGAGGCCGCGTTCCACCTGCTCGACACCCAGGCCGTCAAGAACGACAAGGGCAAGGTCACCCACCCCTGGGTCGAGGTGGCCGCGTTCGCCGACCGCGCGGTGGGTGGCGTGCTCGGCAAGGACGGCGGTCTCTGGCTGCGCTCGCTCAAGGACGCGCCGCGCGGCAAGCTCTTGCGCCTCGACCCGAAGAAGCCCGAGCTCGCCAAGGCCAAGGTCGTGGTCCCCGAGTCCGACGCGGTCATCCAGGGCTTCCGCGTGCAGAAGTCCAAGCTCTACGTGCTCGATCTGGTCGGCGGCCCGAACCGCGTGCGCGTGCTCGACCACCAGGGCAAGGGGCAGGGCGAGCTCGCACTGCCCGACATCGCCTCGGTGCGTGGCCTCGTCGCGCTCGAGGGAGACGACCTGCTGGTCCGCGTGCAGACCTACACCGCCCCGCCCGCCTGGTGGCGCACCAAGAAGGGCAAGCTCGAGAAGACCCCGCTCGCCAAGACCACCAAGGCCGACTTCGGCGGCGTCGAGGTCACCCGCGAGATGGCCGTCTCCAAGGACGGCGTCACCAAGGTGCCGATCAACCTGCTCCGCAAGAAGGGCGCGCCGAAGGACGGCAAGCGCCCGACCATCCTCTATGGATATGGAGGTTATGGAGTCTCGCTCACCCCGCGCTTCAACGCGCGGTGGCTGCCGTGGATCGAGCAAGGCGGCGTGGTCGCCATCGCGAACCTGCGCGGTGGCGGCGAGTTCGGCGACGCCTGGCACGAGGCGGGCAAGCTCGAGAAGAAGCAGAACGTGTTCGACGACTTCCTCGCCTGCGCACGCTTCCTCGTCGACCAGAAGTGGACGGCGCCGAAGCTGCTCGCCATCGAGGGCGGGAGCAACGGCGGCCTCCTGATGGGCGCGGCGATGACCCAGGCGCCCGAGCTGTTCGGCGCCGTGGTCTCGCACGTGGGCATCTACGACATGCTGCGCGTCGAGACGACCCCCAACGGCGCGTTCAACGTGACCGAGTTCGGCACGGTGAAGGACAAGAAGCAGTTCGACGCGCTCTACGCGTACTCGCCGTACCACCAGGTGAAGAACGGCGTGAAGTACCCGCCGGTGCTGTTCCTCACCGGCGAGAACGATCCGCGCGTCGATCCGTACCACTCGCGCAAGATGGCCGCGCGTCTCGAGGCCGCGAGCCCAGCGAACGTCGTGCTCCTGCGCACGAGCGCGGACACGGGGCACGGCATGGGCACCCCGCTCGCCGCGCAGATCCAGGAGGACGTGGACGTCTACTCGTTCCTCTTCGCGCAGTTCGGCGTGCAGCCCTGATCGCGACACCGAGCGCTGGCCACTCCGGAATGTAGGTGCGCGGAGCACGCGTACAAAGTTGGCCGAGTGCGCGCGCCGGGCGTACCGACGTTCGCATGATGGTCGCTCGCTCCACCACCGCCCCGCGCGATCCGATCTCCGTGCGCGTGCCTTCGCAGCGGCCGCGCATCTCGGTCATCATCCCCAAGCGTGAGCCGAGTCGCGACACCCGGTCGGCGAACGACGGCGCGACCACCCTCGCGCTGCACCTCGCCGCGGTGCGCGCGGAGCTCGCGCTCGACGTGGTGGTGGTGATCGACCTCGGTGGCACGACCCTCGCGGCGGTCGGCGATCCCGACGCGGCCGAGGAGCTCGCCCACTTCGCGCGTTCGCTCACCACCCTCGCCGAGCACCAGCGCGCGGAGGCCATCCGTCGCGTGGGCGTGCTCGTCGCGCCGGTGACCTCCGACGTGTGGGTCGCCGCCACCGCCGAGCGCTCGCTGCGCGACGCCGACCCCCTGGTCGCGAGGGTGCGCGAGGCCGTGCCGGACGAGCACGCGGCCGAGGACGAGGCGCTCGCGGCCTCGCTCTCTGCTGCCTTCGACGCGGACGACGACGATCCCTTCGGCGACTGGGTGGGGTGACGAAGAGGGGCCAGGGAAGGGTGCCTTCGACGGAGTCCCTTCGGCGACGGGGTGGGTTGATCCACGCGGGCGGCACTCTTCCCTGAGGCGCGCTAGACTGCCCGCGAAATGCGCGCACCCTGGGCCCTCCTCCTGCTCTCGTCCCTCGCGGCCTGCGCCAACGACGACCCCCTCGATCCGACCCCGGACAGCGCCGCGACCGACGGCGCGGTCGACACCGGCGACGGCGCGAGCGACAGCGCACCGGTCGACACCTCGGTCGTCGACGCGCCGCCGCCCGGCCCGTGCATCGAGGCCACCGGCACGCCCCGCACGAGCGCCACGCTCGTCGACGGCGCCGACAGCGCGCAGGTCGCCGTCGCGGGCACGGGCTGCGCGCGCACGTTCACCCTCTCCACCACCGGCGCGCTGCGCGACGGCGTGCCCGAGAACCCGCGCGTGATCGCCGAGGACGCGAGCGGGCCGAGCCTGCACGCCCACGCGCCCCTGCTCGAGGCGCTCTACGCGCTCGCCCTCGCCGAGGCCAAGCAGGCCTCGGTCTCGTCGATCAAGGACGGCGCCTTCGACGACGGCAAGCCGGCCGCGTGCGACTGCTTCGAGACCGGGCGCCTCTGGACCTACGTCTGGACCCGCGACACCTCCTACGCCGCCGACCTCGGCCTCGCGGTGCTCGACCCGGCGCGCACGCAGCGCAGCCTCTCGTTCAAGCTCTCCGCGCTGCGCACCGGGGGCGGCACCGAGGTGGTGCAGGACACCGGCAGCGGCGGCAGCTGGCCCGTCTCCACCGACCGCGTGGTCTTCGCGCTCGGCGCCGCCCGTACCCTCGCGTTCCTCGACGGCGCGGCGCGCACCGCGTTCCGCGACGCCGCCTACGAGGCGCTCGACAACACCCTCGTGCGCGACGACGCGGTGGTCCGCGACGCGGACGGCCTGTACCGAGGCGAGCAGTCGTTCCTCGACTGGCGCGAGCAGAGCTACCCGCCGTGGACCGCGACCGACGTCGCGCACATCGGCATGGGCAAGGCGCTCTCCACCAACGTGCTGCACCTCGTGGCGCTGCGCACCCTCGCGGCGCTGGCCGACGAGAAGGGCCTCACCGCGGCGCGCGACGCGCGGAGCGCCGCGGCCACCGCGCTCGCGACCGCCATCGCCGGCAAGTTCGTGTTGCCGGACGGCCGCCTCTCGTCGTTCACGACCACCGCCCTCGACCCGGCCCCGGTGCGCCGCACCGACGCGCTCGCGACCGCGCTGGCCGTGCTCCACGACGCCGTCGATGCGGGCAAGCAGAAGGCCGCCATCGCGGCGACCCCGCTGCTCCCCAAGGGCCCGCCGGTCATCTTCCCGCAGCAGAAGGACACGGCCATCTACCACAACCGGGCGATCTGGCCGTTCGTCACCGCCTACTTCGCGCGGGCGGCGCGCAAGGTGCGCAACGACCTCGCGGTCAACGTCGCCTACGCCTCGCTCGTGCGCGGCGCGGCGCTCAACCTCTCGCACATGGAGAACTTCGAGGCGGTGAGCGGCAAGGCCTGGGTCGACGACGGCCCGGCGTCGGGCCCGGTGGTCGACTCGCAGCGCCAGCTCTGGTCGGTCGCCGCGTTCGCCTCGCTCGTGCACGACGTGCTGTTCGGCCTCGAGACCGACGCCAAGGGAGGCACCCGCTTCTCGCCTTACGTCACCCGCGGGCTCCGCCACTCCGCGCTCGCCGACGCCGACTCGGTCGTGCTCTCCGGGCTCGCGCTCCACGGCAAGCGGCTCTCCGTGGTGGTGAAGCTGCCGAAGAAGGACGGCGACACCGCGGGCGCCTACGCGTTCGGCGACGCGCGCCTCGACGGCAAGTCCATCGGCGCCGCGTTCTTCTCGGCGGCCGACCTCACGGCCACGAGCACCCTCGAGATCGACCTCGTCGACACCAAGGAGGCGTCCTCCACGGTGAAGCTCGTCTCGTCGACCGCCGACTACAAGAACCTGTTCGGCCCCAAGCCGCCGAGCCTCGGGGATCCGACCGCGGCGAGCGGGAAGATCGCCTTCTCGATCGACCCGAGCGGGGAGACGCCCGCCGAGATCGCCTTCACCGTCTACCGGGACGGCGTCGCCATCGCGAAGGACCTGCCCGGCACCACCACGAGCTTCACCGATCCCGACAGCGGCCCGACCAGCCCCTCGTACTGCTACACCGTCGAGGCCACGTTCGTCGGCTCGGGCAACACCTCCCAGCACGCCGCGCCACGTTGCTTCTGGGGCGCGGCGGGCGCGCGCGTGGCGTCGGTGCTCGCGCCGGCCCTGGTCGCGAGCGGCGGCACCCTGGCCACCGATCACGGGCGCGCGCACGTGTCGGGGTGGGGCGACGCGGGGCACACGCTCACCGCGTCGTTCACCGCCAAGGCGAGCGGGGCGCACCTCGTCCAGATCACCTTCGCCAACGGCGCGGGCTCCGTGAACACCGGAGTCACCTGCGCCGTGAAGCACGTGAAGGTGCTCGACGGCGCGACGGTCGTCGCCTCGGGCTACATCCTCATGCCCCACACCGGCGGCTGGGACGCTTGGCGTGACTCTTCGTTCGTCTCCGCGAGCCTCGTCGCCGGCAAGACCTACGCGGTCGTGCTCGAGTCCGACGCGATGTCGGCCAACATGTCCCGCTTCGCGCACTTCGCGCGCTACACGGGCGGGCTCGGCGGAAGCGCAGGGGCCTTCGAGCGCGTCGACATCGCGGAGATCAAGCTGCTGCAGCGCTAGCGGCTTCGCGCGGGGTTCCGGTATGCTGAACCTCACATGGGGGTGGTTCTCGTCGGTCCGGAGGGCGGGCTGCTCGCGCCGTTCGTCGCGGCGTGCGCGCGGCTCGGGCTGCCGAACGTGCCGGTGCGGATGCCGCCGACGAGCCTCGACGCCAGCACCGCCATCGTCGAGATCGAGTCCGCGCCGCAGGCGCGGGAGACCCTCGGCGCGTTGCTGCTCCAGTCCCCCCAGCTCGCGATCCTGGCGGTGGTCGCCGACGCGTCCCTCCTCGACGTCCTCTTGGATCTCGGGGTCGACGACTGCGCCGTCGCACCGCTCGACGAGGACGCCGCGCTGGTCCGCCTCCGGCTCTGCCTGGCGCGTGGCCGCGCGCGGGTCCGCGCCACGCGCGACCGCGACGATCGCCTCCAGCTCGCGCTGGCGGCGGCGCACATGGCCACCTTCGACTGGGTGGAGCTGGACCACGCGAGCGCCGAGGCCGAGGGGGGCGCGTGGTTGCTCGGCGACCGCGTGGGCGCGCTCGCGTTCTCGCCCTCGCTGCCCGAGGTCACCGGGCTGCCGCCGGCGCTGTTCGCGCGGGTCCCGGGGGCGCTCCCGGTGGCGCTGGTCGAGCTCGTGCACGAACCCGATCGGCCGCGGGTGCTCGCGGCCCTGGCGCAGCTGTTCGGTCAGCTCGGGTCGGTGGAGATCGAGTTCCGCGTGGTGCGCCCTGGTGCCGAGCGCTGGCTGCAGATCAACGCCCGCGCGTTCCAGGAGGCCGGCACCACCTCTCTCCGCGGGACGGTGATGGACGTCACCGCGCGCAAGGCGGTCGAGCTCTCGCTGCGCCAGGCGCTCGCAGAGGTGCGCGATCGCGACGAGCGCTTCCGGCTCGTCGGGCGCGCGACCAACGACGCTGTGTGGGACTGGGACCTCCGCACCGACGTCGTCACCTGGTACGAGAACTTCGCCCGCCTGTTCGGGTACTCGTTCCCCGACGACCGCACGCCGCTCTCGTGGTGGTCGGAGACCCTGCACCCCGACGATCGCGAGCGAGTGGTCGACGGCATCCACGACGCGATCGAGTTCGGCGAGGAGACCTGGGAGGACGAGTACCGCTTCCGCTGCGCGGACGGCAGCTACGCGCAGGTGCTCGATCGCGGTCTCGTGCTCCGCGACTCCGACGGCCGACCGTTGCGCATGATCGGCGCGATGATGGACATCACCGAGCGGCGCGAGATGCAGGCCCGCCTCCTGGTGGCCGACCGTCTGGCCTCGGTCGGCACGCTCGCGGCCGGCGTCGCGCACGAGATCAACAACCCCCTCGCGTACGTGCTGGCCAACCTCACCCGCGCGCTCCACCTCCTCGAGCGCAAGGGCTCGCCCCAGGCGGCCGAGCTCTCGGGGCTCGTGCGCGAGGCGCAGGACGGCGCCGCCCGTGTGCGTCGCATCGTGCAGGACCTGCGGGTGTTCGCCCGGGCGGACGACGACGTGCGGGAGCAAGTCGACCTGCGCGACGTCGTGCGTTCGTCGGTGCACCTCGCCGACAACGAGATCCGCCACCGCGCCCGCCTCGAGCTCGCGCTCTCCCCGATCCCGCTCGTCGACGGCAACCAGGGCCGGCTCGGTCAGGTCGTCGTCAACCTGCTGGTCAACGCTGCGCAGGCCATCCCGGAGGGCGCCGCCGAC
Organism: uncultured Polyangiales bacterium; assembly: GCA_964624885.1. Classification (GTDB taxonomy): domain Bacteria; phylum Myxococcota_A; class Polyangia; order Polyangiales; family JADJMO01; genus JADJMO01. The sequence continues at coordinate 68,345 of CAZUZY010000003.1, forward strand.
CGCAACGTGATCCGCGTGTCGACCCGCGTCGACGCGGCCGGGCGCCCGGTCCTCGAGGTCAGCGACACCGGCCCCGGCATCCCGGTCGAGATCCAGGGCCGCATCTTCGACCCGTTCTACACGACCAAGCGACAGTCCGAGGGGACCGGGCTCGGGCTGACCATCTGCGCCGGCATCGTGGCGAGCCTCGGCGGGAAGATCGAGCTCGAGAGCGAGCCCGGTCGGGGCAGCACGTTCCGGATCGTGTTGCCCCGCGCGACCAGCTCGATGAAACTGCGCGCAGCACCTGTGACCCCTCCCGCCGCGAACGCCTCGAGCGGGCCGAGGCCGGGCGCCCGCAAGCGCCTGCTGGTCGTCGACGACGAGCCGCTCATCGGCAAGTCGCTCGGGTTCATGCTCGACGACTGGTACGAGGTGGAGTGGACCACCAGCGGTCGCGACGCGCTCGCGCGGGTCGACGCGCTCGCCAAGGTGCCGGGCGGCCCGCGCTACGACGCCATCCTCTGCGACCTCATGATGCCGGAGATGAGCGGCATGGAGGGTGCACGCCGAGCTCGTGCGCCGCGACCCGGGCCTCGGCGCCCGGGTGGTGTTCCTGACCGGGGGCGCGTTCACCGCCCGCGCGCGCGCGTTCCTGGAGCAGATCCGCAACCCCACCGTCGAGAAGCCGTTCGAGGTCGAGGTGCTGCGGGCGGCGATCGACGCCGTGCTCCCGCCCGAGGGCGAGCCCGTGCGAGCGCCGGACACCCGGCAGGCGAGCGTCACCAGTCGATGATCGCTGCGCCCCAGGTGAACCCCGAGCCGAACGCGACGAGCGCCACCTTCATCCCCCGCTTCAGCTTGCCGTTGCGCTCCGACTCGGCGAGGAGGATCGGGATCGTGGCGGCGGTGGTGTTGCCGTAGCGCTGGATGTTGTGGACGAGCTTCTCGTCCGGGATGCCGAGGTGCTGGGCCAGGAACTGGTTGATGCGCAGGTTGGCCTGGTGGAACACGAACAGATCGATGTCCTGCCCGGTGATGCCGTTCTTGATGCAGGCCTCCATCAGCACCTGCATCATGCGCTCGACGGCGTTCTTGAAGACGAGCTTGCCCTCCATCTTGGCCCAGATGTACTCGGGCGCGACCTGACCGATGCCGTGCTCGTCGAGCGGGATGAACGGGCGCTTCCGGATGTCCCACACCTTCTGCGAGAGCACGTCGGCGTGGCGCCCGTCGGCGCCGAGGTGCCACGAGCGCACGCCGCGGTCCTCGTCGGTCGCGCTCACCACCACCGCCCCCGCACCGTCGCCGAACAGGGACGACACCGTGCGGCCCCGCGTGGAGAAGTCGAGCGCGGCGCTGTGGGTCTCGGCGCCGACGACCAGCACGTGGCGCGCGCCGCCCGACTTGACCATCGAGGTGCCGGTGGCGAGGCCGTAGAGGAAGCCGCTGCACTGGTTGCGGACGTCGAGGGCCGGGACGAACTTGGCGTCGGGGCCGTCGCAGAGCCCGAGCTTCTGCTGCAGGTAGACCCCGCTCCCCGGGAACGCGTGCTCCGGCGACAGGGTGGCGAGAACGATCATGTCGAGGTCGTGCGGGCGGAGCTTCGCCGCCTCGAGGGCCATCTGCGCCGCCGGGAGCGCGAGGTCGGCGGTGCCGAGGCCGGGCTCGGCGAACCGCCGCTCTTCGATGCCGGTGCGCTGCACGATCCACTCGTGGGTCGTGTCGACGCCGTATTCCGCGGACAGCATGTCGTTGGTCACGACCCGCGGCGGCACGTGGAACCCAGTCCCCGAGATGAAGGCGTTCGGCATGGACGTTTCCCGAGACTAGCGTCGAATCCTCGGGGCGCGGAGGGCACCATAGGTCCGAATGGACCGGCCGCTGCTCGCCACGACGCTCGCGGCGCTCGCCCTACACGTGGGCGGCTACGCGATCTTGCGCGTGGCGCCCGAGCGCGCACCGGTTGCGCCCGCCGTCGCGCAAGAGCCGGAGATGCTTGTCGTGCTCGAGGAGCTGCGTGCTCTGCCTTCGCCCGAGTCGGGCCCGGTGTCGACGCCGGCGCCGTCGACGCCCGAGCTGGGAGCGCCACGACCCGGCAACGCGGCGGCGCCGCACCGCACACCGGGCGTGCTGGCCATGATCGGCAAGGGTGCATCGAGTGGTGGCCTCGTCGGCGAAGCGGGCGGCGCGTCGCCCGAGACGACCGTGCCCTCGAGCGAACCGGCCAAGCCTGGCGGCGGCAAGCCGTTCCCCTCGCTCATCGATCTGTCCTCGCCGGGCAAGCACACGTTCATCCTGCCGTCGCCCAAGCCGTCGGTGTCGCCGGTCGTCGCCGCGCAGAAGAAGCTCGACGCGCAGCTGAGCGGCGCGGTCGACGCGAAGGACCAGGAGATGGGCCTCGGCTCGGGCGGACCGGTGGCCAGCGCCGCGCACGACGTGTCGAGCGGCGCCGACGTCCCGGAGGTCGGCTCGGCGACGATCGACGTGGAGACCGACGCCAGCGGCATGGTCACCGAGGCCCACCTCGTCGAGGCGACCGATCACCTCGCGTGGTCCAAGGTCGCGGGCAAGCTCAAGAAGCGCCTCGCCGCGACGCCGCTCAAGGTGCCGAGCGGCGCCGGCGGCGTGACCGTCCGCGTGAAGATCACCGCCGCGATGAAGCTCCCGAGCGGCGCCCCCTCGGGCCAGCCGGTCACCGTGGGCCCCAAGTACGTCGGCGTCGGCGGCACCTTCGACGTCGCCGACATCGGCCAGAAGCCGCGCCGCATGGTGGGCGTGATCATCCTGCGCGAGACGCGGAAGTAGCCCGTCGGTCCTACCACCGCGCGTGGGCGAAGGCCTGCGCGACGAGCGCCTCGAGGGCGCGCGCCTCGTGCTCGGAGAAGCCGTCGGGCAGGGGGGAGTCGAGGTCGAGCACCGCGCGCACGCCGTCGGCGTCGAGCACCGGCACGACGAGCTCCGAGCGGGAGGCCGAGTCGCAGGCGATGTGGTCGGCGAACGCGTGCACGTCGGGGACGAGCTGGGTGCGCCGCTCGCGCGCGGCGGCGCCGCACACCCCGCGCGAGAACGGGATGCGCAGGCAGCCGAGCGTGCCCTGGTAGGGGCCCACCGCGAGCAGCGCGGGGGCGACGCGGCGGTAGAACCCGCACCAGTTGGCCTGCGCGAACGTGTGGAACAGCAAGCACGCGAGCGTGGTCTGCACCACGATCGGGTCTTCTTCACCGGCGACGGCGGCCAGCACGAGCGGCGTGGCCTCGGCGAGTCGCGCCTGTCGGGCCGCGGGCGCGAGCAGCGTCGGGCGCGGCAGGGCCTCGATGGGGAACGACTCGGCCACGCTCAGTCCAGGAAGAAGTCCTGCGTGGGCTGGGCGCCCGGCACGAGCAGGTACTGGTCGAAGTCGGTGACGCCCTCCTTGCGGAGGAGGTCTTCGTCGACGAAGAAGTTCCCGGTGCACTCGCGGAACGGCTTGGTGAGGATGGCGTAGGCCGCGTCGGCCATGATCTCGGGCTTGCGGGAGTGGTTCATGGTCTCGTCGCCGCCGAGCAGGTTCTGCACGGCGGACGTGGCGATGACCGTGCGCGGCCAGAGCGCGTTGACCGCGACCCGGCCCTTGAACTCCTCGGCCATGCCGAGCACGCAGAGGCTCATGCCGTATTTCGCCATGGTGTAGGCCACGTGCGGCCCGAACCACTTGGGCTGCATCGAGAGCGGCGGCGAGTTGTTGAGGATGTGCGGGTTCTCCGCGCGGAGCAGGTGCGGCAGGCACGCCTTGCTCACGAGGAACGTGCCGCGGGTGTTGATCCCGTGCATCAGGTCGTAGCGCTTCATCTCGGTCTCGAGCGTGCCGGTGAGGCTGATGGCGCTCGCGTTGTTGATGCACACGTCGATGCCCCCGAAGGTCTCGACCGTCTTCTGCACCGCGGCGAACACCTGGTCTTCGTGCCGGATGTCGCACACGAGCGGGAGCGCCTTGCCGCCGGCCTTCTCGATCTCCTCGGCCGCCGTGAAGATGGTGCCGGGGAGCTTCGGGTGAGGCTCGGTGGTCTTGGCGGCGACCGCCACGTTGGCGCCGTCCCGCGCCGCACGCAGGGCGATGGCGAGCCCGATGCCGCGGCTCGCGCCGGAGATGAAGAGGGTCTTTCCTTTCAGCGTCGACATGGGGCGGGGGCTTCGCATGGGGCCGCCCGCGCGTCGATGGAGGTGGTGCGGCCTTCGGCCGCGTGTCGCGCCCGTGCTAGCGACCGGGCGTGGATCTGCCCGTGCTCGAAGGCGAGCTCGCTGCTGCGCTCCTCCGTGCGCTCGACGCCGAGTGGGCGCGGGTCAACTGGTCGCTGTTCCGGGAGCGGCTGCGGCCCCCCACGCTCGCGCTCGTCGACGCCGAGGGCTTCCTCGCGCGATGGGTGCTCGAGACGCGACGCATCGAGGTGACGCGGCAGCTCGCCCTCGGTCACCCCTGGGCCACGCTGGTCGAGGTGCTCAAGCACGAGATGGCGCATCAGTACGTGCACGAGCACCTCGGCATCCTCGACGAGAGCGCGCACGGACCGCGGTTCCGGGAGGTGTGCCGCACGCTCGCCATCGACGGCGCGGCCACCGGCGTGCCGGTCACCGAGCCGGCCGAGGCCCACGTGCTCGACCGGGTGCAGAAGCTCCTGGCGCTCGCCGCGAGCGACAACCGCAACGAGGCCGAGGCCGCGATGGCGGCGGCCCAGCGGCTGCTCCTCAAGCACAACCTCGCGCACCGCGCCGAGACCCACGCCCGGGGCTACGCCGCGCGGTCCCTCGGCGCGCCGGCCCTGCGCCGCGCCGAGCACGAGCAGCGCCTCGCTTCGCTCCTCGCCGAGCACTTCTTCGTGCAGACCATCTGGATCCCCGTGTACCTGCCGCTGCTCGGGCGACACGGCACGGTGCTCGAGGCCGTCGGCACGCCTTCCAACCTCGAGATCGCCGCCTACGTCCACGAGTTCCTGCTCGGCGCCGCCGAGTCGGCGTGGCGCGCGCACCGGCGGGCGCAGGGCATCCGGGGCGACCGCGACCGGCGCACCTACCTCGCCGGCGTGGTGGCGGGGTTCGCGAGCAAGCTCGCGCGCGAGGCGCAGGTGAGCCGCGAGCAAGGGCTCGTCTGGGTGGAGGACGGCGACCTCGCGCGCCACTTCCGCCGTCGTCACCCGCGGCTACGCATGACCACGTTCGGCGGCGGGCGCAAGCGCGCGGCGTTCGGGGACGGCCACTCGGCGGGTCAGCAGATCGTGCTGCGCCGCGGGGTGGGCGGCGCCGCCGAGGAGCACGGGCGCCTCCTGCCGCCGCGTCGCGGCTAGCGGAAGCAGCGGACGGCGAGGGCCACCGCGAACGCGAACAGCAGCGGGAGGCCGTCGGCGGCGCCACCGACCGCGCAGCCACCCTTCGGCGGCGGCGCCGAGCTGGTGGTGGAGGTGGAGGCGCTCGTGGAGGGAGACTGGGCGGGCATCCCGCGAGGCTAGCCGAGGTCGGGCGCACCTGACACGTCGTCATGGCAGGGTGCTCCGCCGACTCGCCCGCGCGCGCCCGGGCTATCGTCTTCGCGCGCGCGCCCCTCGCGCGCCACGGAGAGCCCCATGCAGTCGATGCTCCCCCAGATCACCCTTCGCGCCCCGGATCTCCACGTCCGCACGCTCGGCGCCCGCACGTTCGCCTCTCCCCTCGGCCTGTCCACGGTGCGCGGCGACGAGGTGGCCGACTACGTGCCGGACGACGCGCGCATCACCTGGCAGATCGAGACCCGCGCCGGTGCCCCGCTCGAGACCCCGGTGCTGTTCGAGAAGGCCGGGCCGCGCGAGACCATCTTCTTCGACCCGAAGGAGACGCGGGTCGGCATCGTGACCTGTGGCGGGCTGTGCCCCGGCATCAACAACGTCATCCGCTCGATCGTCCTCGAGCTCACCCACAAGTACCGGGTGCAGTCGGTGCTCGGGTTCCGCTATGGCTTCCGCGGGCTCGACCCCGCGGCCGGCACGCCGCCCGTGGTCCTGACGCCCGCCGAGGTGCTGCACGTGCACCGCCAGGGAGGCAGCTTCCTCGGCCTCTCGCGGGGCAAGCGCGACGCCGCGACCATGGTCGACACCCTCGAGCGGCACGGCATCGACATCCTGTTCGCCATCGGCGGCGACGGCACGCTGCGCGGCGCCCACGCGCTCCACCAGGAGATCGCCCGCCGCGGCCGCAAGATCGCCGTGGTCGGCGTGCCGAAGACCATCGACAACGACATCGAGTTCGTCGACAAGACCTTCGGCTACGAGACCGCCGTCGAGGTGGCGCGCCTCGCGGTGGACGCGGCCCACACCGAGGCGCTCGGCGCGCTCAACGGCGTCGGCGTGGTCAAGCTGATGGGGCGCGACGCGGGCTTCATCGCGGCCGCCGCGGCGCTCGCCAGCCACGACGTGAACTACTGCCTGATCCCCGAGGTGGGCTTCGATCTCGAGGGCCCTGCGGGGCTCCTCGCGTCGCTCGAGCGGCGGCTCGCCGAGCGCGGGCACGCGGTGATCGTCGTGGCCGAGGGTTGCGGCGCGAGCCTCCTCCGGGAGGGCGCCGAGGTGGACGCCTCCGGGAACCTGCGCTTCGCGAGCAGCGGGCTCGACATCGGCCCCCACCTCCGCGACGCGGTGACCGAGTACCTCGCCGAGCGGCGGATCGAGGCCACGGTCAAGTACATCGATCCGAGCTACATGATCCGCAGCGTGCCCGCGAACGCTCACGACGCCATCTTCTGCGACTCCCTCGCGCGCAACGCCGTGCACGCCGGCATGGCCGGCAAGACCGACATCGTCATCGGCCGCATCCACCGGGTGTTCACCCACCTGCCCATCCCGATCGCGGTGGGGCAGAAGAAGCGGGTCAACCCGGACGGCGCCCTGTGGCTCGCGGTGACCGAGACCACCGGCCAGCCGCGCCTGCGACCCTGAGGGTTCGAGGGCTCGACGCCCCCGCCCGGCTGGTGTTCGAGTCCGGGACGCGCCATGGGCGAAGCCGCACTGTCGTTCCAGCTCGACCCGGACCGGGCACGGGCGCTCGCGGCCCGGAGCGAGAAGAGCGCCCGCCGCGTGCGCGCCTTCGCCGTCTTCGCCCTCGTCGCCGCGGTGCACTTCACGGGGTGGGTCCTCATCGACGCGCTGAGCCCCCGGGTCGGACCGTTCGACCCGTTCGTGGTGTTCGGGCGCATCGTGTTGCTGGTGCTGCTGCCGCTCGCCCTCGGTTACACGGCACTCCGCGCGGCGCGCGCGAGGGAGGCGTTCGCGTCCCGCCTGCGGCTGTTCGCGCAGCTCCTCGGGCGTCGCGCGACCACGTCGGTCGAGGCGCTCGCGACCGCCACTCCATGGGCGATCGAGGAGTGCCGCGCGGTCCTCGACACGGCGGTCGCCGCCGGCGCGGGCAGCCTCGTGCGCAGCGACGCGCTCCCCATCGTGCCGGCCACCGGGTTCGATCGGGCCCGCTTCGTCGAGCGCCACCGCGCCGAGCTCCGTCGGGCGTGGTGGTGCTCGGTCGCCGCCCTGCTCGCGTTCGGGTTCGCGAGCTGGTGGTTGCTCGTGGTGGTCATCGGCATCGTCAAGGGTGACGTCCTCATCGCGCTCGTCATGGGCCTCTTCAGCGTGGGCCTCCCGAGCGGCCTCGGGGTCCTCGCGGTGCGGGCGCGGCGCCGCGCAGACGCGCGTGCGCTGCAGCTGCTGCGGCTCTCGGCGGTGGTGTCGATCCACGACGTGCGGGGCTTCGACGAGCTCGCCGAGTGGCTGGGCTGGACGGTGGACGAGGCCCGCGAGGGGGCGCTGTCGGCGCGCACGCTCGGCGTGCTCTCCGAGGAGGGGCTCTCCGTGCTCGGGGGCGACACGATCGTCGCGGCCTCGGGGGCGCGGTCCCTGCGGCCGCGGC
>CAZUZY010000004.1:0-66446 GCA_964624885.1 uncultured Polyangiales bacterium
AGTTTGGATCAACAGACAGCAGAAGCAACCTGTCTACGTGATCGGATCAGGCCCAGCTGTCGAGGTCGATGCCCAACGCAGCACGTCCCGCGCGGTCGGCGCCAGCCCAGCGGGCGGCGTCCTTCTGCCGAGCGAGCCTTGTGCGCCGGCTCTCGAGCCGCCGCAGCACGCCCGGTCCGAGCGGAGGCGATGCCGGGGGCTCGACCCCCGCGGCGACGTACACGAGCGGCAGCTGCCGGGCGACGAGCGCAACGAGCGTCTCGAGTCCGCGCGCCGTCAGATCCGCCGCGTTGAGATGGACGCACAGGCCGCCATCCCCGCACGCACCCTCCGCGCGGAGCGCGCGCACCACGGCCTGCAGGCACGCAAGACCCGCAGCGCCCTCGAGGAGCGGCGTTGTCAGGCGGACCCTGCTGTCGCCTGTTGTTGCGAGGCTCCACTCGCCGGGCCGGGAGGCGTCCCCCGTCGGCTCGACGACCGTGGCGCGGCCTCGCTCCGCCCGTAGGGAGCCACCCACCACCCGGAGGATCGCGCGCGCCACACGGGCTTCAGGGAGGCCGCGCAGCGGCAACGACACGGCAAACGGCGCGGGCTCGAGGAGGGCGCGTGTGGCGGCAGCGCGAGAGGCGCGGAGGGCGGCGGCGGGCACGGGCACACAGGTGGGTCCGCACCGCGCGAAGTGAAGTCGCGATGATCGCTTCCTTGCCCGTGAAGACGACCGTCGCTTGGGTGCGCGCTGCAGGAGCGCTCACATCGGTCATTGGACTCCAGCTCCGTGTAACAGGATCGTAGGACGCCCCGCCGCCCACAGGCGTCCCCTCCTTGCCTCCCGACCAGACCCAGAACCGTTCGAAGGCCCACCAGGTCAGCGGGCCGTCTCGCTGCGGAGCCCCGAGCAACGATGAAGGCACGGCATCGACGACCTTCCAGCCGTCGGTGGCGGACCACGTGAGTCCGTCTGCTCGATCGTATGTGCCGCCGACGGAAGCGTTGGAGAAGCCGCCCCACAGGAAGACGAGCCCCTTGTCAGATGCCGCCGCCCCAAGGAAGGCGCGCCCATCGATGGCGGTGGGCGCGTCAGGCAGCACCGTCCAGGAGTTGGTCGAGGGGCTGTAGCGAGCTCCATCACGTAGCGATTTCCGAGCGTTGTCCTGCCCACCCCAGATCACCACGTCTGAGCCCGTCCAGACGGCGACCGCCGAACCACGTGCACCGATCGGTGCGGTGGGCAGTGACCGCCAGGTCTTCGAGATTGGACTGTAGGCCGCACCGTCGGCCTTCCACGATGGCGTTGAGCCACCGACTCCGCCACCCCAGATGACAACCTCGCCCGTCGACGGGCACCACACCATCACGGCACCAGTTCGTGCACTGAGTGGCGATGCAGGCACCGTCCCCCAGCCCTTGGTCGAGGGGGCGTACATCGCACCATCGCCGAGGGGGCCAAAGGCGCCTCCACCCCAGACCATCATCTGATCACCAGTCCACACCGCCCCGTGAAACGACCGTGCTCCGATGGGCGCGGCCGGCAGCATGGCCCAGCTGTCTGTGCTCGGATCATATTCAGCGCCGTCCGCGAGGTCGGCGGTGCCAGTGAACCCGCCCCACACCATCATCTTGGTGCCGGTCCAGACTGCAGAGTGATTGGCCCTACCAGCCAGGGGTCCACCAGTCATCGGCAGCCACCTCGGGCCGGCATCACCGGCATCCCCATCAGCGGCGTCCGACGCGTCGGCATCGGTGGCAGCCTCCGGCGCGACGTCGAGACCAGAGTCGCTCGCCGCATCCGCGCACAGCTTCGGGTCGCTTGCGCATGCCGTCGGCGCGTCGAGATTGACGCATCCCGACGGGAGGAAAGCGAGAGCTAGAACGGGTACAGCGCACTTCATTCGACACCACGTTAGTTGGTTCACGCGGCGCCGCCAGCCGCTATGCGGTGTCATTGGCGACGGGGAGGACAGCTTCCTGGTAGTCCAGCAGGTCCCGCTCGTGCTGGCGGGCAAGCTCCGCCCGCAGGCGGCTCCAGTCAGCCGCCGGTGGCACGTCGATAGCAACCATTTCCTCGGCGAGTTCCGACTCGCATCCACAGGACCGTGCCAGCTCTCGAATCTCGTGGAGGCGATCGGGCGGAGCCACAACCCGCACGGTTCCGTGCCCCGATGCCCGCACAAGTTCGGTCGCGACCAGGTCACCATTGGTGCGGCGGACCCGAACGTGATCGCCGAGGGCCACGCATGCATAGAACGGGATGTTGTCGAGCACGTACACATTGCCGTCGTCTGACGAGGGAGTCGCCCAGACTCCCTCGCGCCGCACCGGCGGGTAGCCATCGGCGTCGGGCTCGAGCTCAAAGACGATTTTCACATGGGTGGGGTCACTTGTTGTCATTGGCGGGCGTCGTCTTCGTCCAGCTGTGTGGCATCGACTGATGTCGAACGTTGTCGCGCTTCTCGAGGTTGCACTTCGAACATAGCTTGTCCAGGTTCGTCTCGTCCCCAGCGCCGCCCTTGGACCGCGGGAATCGGTGGTCGCGGCGGAACTCGTTGGGGTCGGTCGGCTGGTTCTTGACGCTCTGCTTGGCCGGTTTCAGCTCGACCCCGCAGTTCTCGCAGTGCACCCCTCCCCGGGCTACCTCGGCATTCGTCTCCTGCTTGAGCTTGCGCGTGAAGTCCTTTCCGCCCCGTGGGCCACCAAAGGTGCCGACCTTGGGGATCTTCGCTTCTTCGTCCTTCTTGTGGAAAGTGTCCACCGCGGTCTTCGTCCCGGCAGCCATGTCGCGGACGCCCGACTGGACCAGCCCCACACCCAACCCCATGACAGCCGTTCCTGCGGCCACGGCGGGAATCGAGACCGGCGAGCTTGTCCCGGCCGTGGTGACAGTGGCCGCGCCACCGAGTCCAGTCAGGGCAGCCCCTGCGTAGGTCAGCTCGACACCGATCCAGGTCTTGATCCCACCGGTGACCGTCTGGCCGACAGCCTCGCCGTACTTGAAGCCAGCGCTGTCGTTGGGCGAGATAGGGATGTACGTCCCTCCAGGGGTGAGGGCCTTCATCGTCCCGTAGGCGACGCCACCGAGGACATTCGCGACGGGGGCAATCTTCTCCTTCAGCCACTCGCCGAAGGCACCGCTTGGGTCCACGAACTCCGTCGGGCGCAGGGCCGCGTAGGCGTACGCGTTTGAGTTGCCGAGCTCGGCCCCCACGGTGCGCGAGGGGTCGTGGACCGCAATGGGATCCGCGCTGGTCCACACGCCGAGCTCCGGGGCATAGGCGCGCATGCCCATCTGGTCGAGGCCGACGCCACCGTCGCGCGGGGTGTTGGCGTACTTGCGCGTGACGTCGCCTGCGGAGTCGTATCGGGTGAAGCCGTAGGGGAAGACCGCGCTCGAGCCCTTGGCGACGCCGTCGCCGGACGTGGTCTCGGTGGCGGAGCCGATGGCGTCCGAGAACATGAGCTCGTCGGCATCGGTGAGCGTGAGGACCGTCCCGTCCTCGATGGGCTCCGCCTCGGCGCTGCTGTGGCCGCAGCCGGGCGTCCCGAGCGCTGCAAGGACGGCGAGGCAGAGAAGGGGCACCGCCACACGGGGCGCGGCCCGCCCGCCTTGGCGATGGCGGCCCACGAGCACGCCGACGGCCACCAGGAGCGTAAGACCCAGGGCTGCGACCCCGCCTCGCGACGAGGGCTTCCGCGGCCCAGCGACGGCGCACCCAGATGGGGGCTCGGCCCTGCCGAGACCGTTGCCCTCGGCGAGCTTCGCGACCCGGCGCCCGCCATGGACGATGTACCGGACGACCTTGCCGTCCTTGATCTCGGCCCAGTCGTCGACGAAGAGCGTGGTGTGGTCGCCCGAGGCGTCGTGCTCGACGCGGACGCGGCGCATGCCGGCATGGTCGAAGAGCGAGCTCGACGTCGCGCCCGTCGTCCGGCTCGCGGCGAGGACGAGCTGGTCGGCGTCGTTCCAGGTGTAGAGCCGGTCGCCATCGTCGAGCATCCGGCCGCGCACGTCGTAGACGATCGTTCGCCCCCTGAACCCTGTGAGCGCGTGCGGGCCGGCGCCGGCCCCGTACGACATCGCGCCAACGTGGTGCTTGGGGTCCGTGCTCTTGCGCTCGAGGATGTTGCCCGAGGCGGAGTAGGCCCAGGAGGTCTCGCCCCAGCGACCGGCGACCTTGGTCAGCCGGTAGAGGTTGTCGAGCGTGTAGGCTTCCGAGCGGTCCTTGTCGGCCGCGACGCCCACGCGCTTGTCACGCACCTCGGTGATGTTCCCGACAGGATCGAGCACCCACTCGAGCTGCTGGACGATGAGACCTGCCTTGGTGCGTGCGAGCGTCTCGATCCGGCGGCGGTCACCGTCGTAGCGCTGCCACTCCTCGACGCCCGTCGCGAACTTCCGGGAGAGCTCGCGCCCGTCGGCGTCGTGGTCGAAGAGGACGGCGTCCTTGCCGTAGCCCGAGATGAGGCCCCGCGGGTCGTACTGGATGCGAAGGGAGGAGCCGTCCGGGTAGCGGTGCAGGTACTTGCGGTCCTGGGCATCGAACCCATTTCCCGTCGTCACCGTGGGCTGTCCGCCGAGCGTCAGGAGCGCCTTGGTGTTCCGGAGGCGCGCGTCGTACTCGAAGGCCATGAGGCCCGCGGGGCTCTTCGCGCTCGTGAGCATTCCGGGGCCGGAGCCCTCGTCGTAGGCCCGGAGGATCTCGGGCGCGCCGTCGCCGTTCCAGTCATCGGCCGTGGGCCGCTCGGCGAGGTCGAAGGCGTACTTCGAGACGACGCCGCCCGGGTGGGTGTGGGCGACGAGGTTGTCGCTCGTGTCGAACGCGAAGTGGTGCTTGCCTGCGTCGGGGTCGTCGACGAGGACGCGGCGACCCTTGCCGTCGTACTGGTAGCGCGCGGTGTGCCCCTCGGGGTCGACCCGGAAGAGCAGGGCGCCGGCGGCGTCGTACCCGTAGCTCGAGACGAGCGGCTTGCTGCCAAGCGTGCGGGTGATCGCGACAAGTCGACCGAGCCCGTCGTGCTGCTCGACGACCGGGGTGTGCTCGTAGGGCGTGCTCGGGTCGGTCTGGTTCGGGTCCCAGGACTTGGTGAGGAAGGGGAGAAACTCGGTGCGGCTCTCGAAGCCGAGCTGGGTCCTGCTCCGGACGAGGCGGCCCGCGGCGTCGAAGAAGGCGTCGTCTCCGGGGCCGTCGGCGAAGAGCGGCGGCGCCTCGAGCGCGCTCGGGTCGACCCAACGAGCGCGCACCGTGCGGCGCGTGTTGCCTCGGGCATCGAAGAGGCCCACCGGAGAGAGCACGTACCTGCCACCGGCCGCTGGGCTCACGACGCCGCGCTTGCGCCCGAGTCCGTCGGTGAAGGCGACGCTGTCCTCGGTCTCGTCGTGTCCCGAGAAGATGCGCCCGAAGGTGCGGACCTTGGAGAGTGGCGCTCCGAGCTCGTAGCTGTAGCGGAGGGTGGGCCTCTCAGGGGAATCGCCCGGCTTGACGATGGCGGTGAGGCGCCCGAGCCCGTCGTACTCGAAGGAGGAGACGGCGCCGTTGAAGTTGGAGAATGTCTTCACCGTGCCGAGCAGATCGTCGTAGGTGGCCTGCTGGAGGAGCAGCTTGTCGGCCGAGACCTTGAGCCCCTCCGCGATCGGGAAGGTGCGCGACTCGTCCCACTTGAAGAGGCGCCCGCCGCCGCGGGCCGTCCTGACTTCCAGGGGGTTCCCGTCGGCGTCGTACTTCGAGGCGCTCAGCATCTCGAAGGCCTCGCCGCCGACCCAGGCTTCTTCCCGGACAAGGTCGCCCCGGACCACCTGGCCGAGCGGGAGGCCGGTGAAGGGCTCGCCGTCGTAGAAGTGCCGCTTGAAGCGCGCGCGCTTGCCCGCGGCGTCCGTGAGCTCCTCGCTCATGCGAAGGAGGCCTTCGCGTGGGCACACACCTCGAGACCCTGGCGGACTTCCCACGGCGAGGTTCGGGCTCAACGTGTCGCGTGCCGAGGCACCCACCGCCCGGCACGGAGCACGCCATCATGAGCAAGTCGAACAAGTCCTCGAAGAAGGCGCACGGCACCAAGAAGAGCACCAAGGCTGCGGCCGCGAAGAGTGCGCCCAAGACGTCCCCGGTCAAGGACGCCAAGCAGGTTGGCTCAAAGGCGCGCGGTGACAAGGACGCGGCGCGGCCGCTGACGTCCAGCACGGCGGCGGGGGCGCCGACGACCAAGGTCGGCAAGGCCACGCCCGCGTCGGCGACCCAGAAGACGGCCACGTTGCCGGTGACGCAGGAAGTCACCGCGCCGAAGGCGCGCAAGGAGACCCCCGCGTCCGCGAACTCCCGAGCACGCGCCCTGGTCCTCGACGAGTCCGACCCCAAGAAGGCCATCGCGGCCCTCCAGAAGTTCGGCTCGACGCAGCTCCAGCGGGCGTTCGGAGACCTCTTCGGCGCCGAGACCACGAGCCGCAACGTGATGTACCTCCGGAGCGCCATCTCCAAGGGCCTGCTCGACCGGGCGGCAGGTATCCCGCTCGCCGCGCCCGCCGAGGAGAAGAAGGCCGCACGCAACAAGATCGTCACCGAGCCCAAGCCGAAGGAGCCGCGCCCGCGGGATCCGCGGCTCCCGGCCGTCGGCACCACGATCGAGCGCCTCTACAAGGGCGAGGCGCTCCGGGTGAAGGTGCTCGAGGAGGGTTTCCTCTTCAAGGGCACGACGTACCCGAGCCTCTCCGCGCTCGCCAAGTCCCTCACGGGTTGCTCCACGAACGGGTTCCTCTTCTTCCAGCTCATCGAGCGCCCGGCGAAGGCCTGAGGGGTCCCGCCATGAGCCAGCCCAAGGCCACCAAGGGACAGCTCAAGTGGTGGGGCAAGTCCTACTCGGTCAGGGTGCGCTTCGCCGACGGCTCGCGTCGGTGGGTGCCCCTACCCGAGGGGCTCTCCCACGCCGAGGCGGTCGCGCGCGCAGAGGTCGTCGCCGCTGAGGCGCGGCGGCGGGCGTCACCGGTCGACCTCACCACGCTCACGCAGCCGGGCGAGACCCTCGCCGAGTGGAGCGAGCGGTGGCTCGCGAGCCGCGTGCAGGCCGGCTATCGCAGCACCAAGGACGACCGCTCGCGCCTGAAGGTGCACATCCTACCGCTCATCGGCGGCGTGAAGATCGCCGCGCTCTCGACCGATGACGTCGAGCGCGTGCGCGACCGGCTGGATGCCCGTGTACGCGCCGGGGAGATCGCGTGGGGCACCGCCCAGCTCACGTGGGCGTTGCTCAAGTCCATGTGCAAGGCCGCGCGGCTCTCGAAGGATCGCGAGCTGCGGGTCCGGCGAGACGATCCCACGCGCGACGTCGCCCCGCCGGATCGTGGGATCGTGAAGGCGAAGCAGTTCCTCTATCCGAACGAGTTCTTGAAGCTCGTGTCCTGCGAGGAGGTGCCGCTGGCCTGGAGGCGCGCTGTCGTGTTGTCGGTGTACCTCCTGCTCCGGCAGTCCGAGCTCCAGGCCCTCGCCTGGGACGACCTCGACCTCGAGCACGGCGTCGCCCACGTCCACCGCTCGGTGGACCGCGCAGACCGTGCCGCCGACAAGACCACCAAGACAGAGACGACTCGCAGACTTGCGATCGAGCCCGCGCTGATGCCTCTCCTGCTCGCCATGCACGAGCAGGCAGGGAAGCCGAAGAGCGGGCGCGTGCTCGCCGACCTTCCACCCTGGTACGACCTCGCCAAAGGGCTCCGGGCCTACCTCGCGCTCGCGGGCGTCGACCGGCCCGAATTGCTGGCACGCGGGCCCACGCGGCGGTGGATCACCTTCCACGACTTGAGGGCCACCGGGATCACGTGGATGGCCGTGCGCGGGGACGACCCGCTCAAGATCCGGCAGCGCGCGGGGCACCAGCACATCGCCACCACCGAGAAGTACATCCGGCTCGCCGAAGACGTGCGGGTTGGGTTTGGCGAGGCGTTCGCGCCACTCCCCCACCTCGCTCATACGTCAGCGCAAGGTCGACCGTGCGACGGTGACAATGGTCACGGACCTCATGTGACGATCTGGTGAAGCTGCGCTTGTGTTGGGCGTCGACCCGTTGCATCACCGGCCCACTCGCCGAATCCTCGGGAGCCTCGGGGGGGGGCCGCGATCTCCGTCGTAGGGGTTCTCCGGAGCCACCAGGTGGCGTGGACTGCAACACCACAACGGCGCGCGCGATCCTCGCAGCACTTTGCCATCACACAGTAGCCGGGGGCCTCATGAACAGTTTTCGGAATCTCACGCAGTACGCCGAGTGCCATCTGGTCTCGAACAACACGGGTACGACTCTGTACCAGTGGTTCACGGATTGGATGTGCTGCGACGGCGTCGATGCCATCCGTGCCGTCCTCAAGGCCAAGAACGCCACAAGCGCCAACTTCAGCTGGCAACTGGCGATCCAGTACGCACCCGTCCGGTCGGACAATCCCGACGCTCCGGCTGCTATCGGCAACGGCCAGACAGGCTCCGGCGAGTATCAGACCGGCGACCTCTCCCTGGCCGCACAGGCCGACGCACCCACACATCGCCTCTTTCGTCTCGGCATCGCCTACACGAGCGTCAATGCGAGTGTGCAACAAGCCGATGTGAGCCTACAGGCGAGCTACAAGAGTGTCGCGACTCCCCTGGGCATGGCGCGGGCAACGCTTGCGATCACCGACAGCAGCAACAAGTACGAAGTCCTGACGCCGTGGATTCCCGCGATCTACATGGCCAAGGTGAAAGCTGCCTTCGTCCTGAATAGCATCAACCCCTCCAACGGCAACTTCAAGTACCGACTCGCATACCAGACCGCCGGGACGACCGTCACGCAGCCCAGCGCTTGGACGGATATCGAGTCCGGGTGGACTCAGCCAGGCAACGGAGTAACCTACAGCGAGCGCAACACGGGCGAGGTCACGGTGACGACCTCGGAGATGTGGTTCCGGCTCGGCGTCGCCTACACCCAGGCCGGTGGGGTTGATACGAACTATACAGCCGTGCTCGAGGCCGTTCTGTCTTGCAGGGCCTAGGGGGAAGAATGCCGAGAATCCAACGCCCAAGCCTTCCAAACCCCGCTGTGGCATCAGTCTTCGACCCCGCAGCCGTGCTCTTTCCAACGAACGATTTCCCGGGCACACCAACCGACTTTTTGGGTCCTGGCTCCATGGATCCAATTGGCTTCGACGACTCGTTGGATTTTGGAATCTCCTTCGATGATGCGTCCGGTCTTCCCACTGGCCCCTCGGGCGTCGGAGGGGAGACCGAGGACCTTGGCGGATGGATCTCCAGCAGACTTGGACGGTCGTCCACGGAGGTCATTCCGATCTCGCCGTGGCCGACAAATGGGGACGGCACCCCTGGAACTCCCATCGGCCCGCTCGCACCGTCAAGGGGACTCGGGCCCAACAACTACCCAACGGCGCTCGGAACGGTAGAGGTCTGGGAGATTGCGCCGCGAAACCAGGGTGGCGGACGGACAACCACCCAGAAGACGGTGCTCGTCGAAGTGGTTCCCGCTGCAAAGAGCGCAGCGCCAAGCCCTTCTTCTCCAAGCTCTCCGCAGCTCACGGACGGCTGGATTTCGGGACGCGGCTCGACGGCCGCGGAAAGCGCCGCAATGAACGCGCTCGTGCCGAAGAAGCCTGACAGCACGCCCGACCCAACGCGCGACCCCGACCGTCTCTCCTGGGCCAGCGCATCGGACTTTGCGAGAGCGATGCGGGGCTTTCGGCCCCGCTCGCCTGCTTCTGACGCTGGGAGTGACGAGACCCGCGACGCCCACGGGGCCGTCGCAATTCTCGACCCATGGAGCGAGACGGGATATCGCGCCGTGCGGCCCCGGTCACACACCGCTGCGTCTGTTACCGTGACGTATGCTTCGGACAGCCCGGACTTCGGTGCGCCTCGCTGAGGCAACGGTCCTTGCCTCGCTTGCGGCTTGCGTTGCAGGTCCGTCCGCAACGACCCCGCCGCGCAACGGAAGACCGACCACATCAAACCATCCACGGACCATCATCATTCCTGGCGCACAGGCCTCCAAAGAGGTTCACGCGAAGCTCAAGAATCGCGGACTCGTGCTTGTGCGCCAGAAACTCAATGGACTCGAGGTGACGTGCCCGGCCGTCGGGCGGGAGGTCTACGGTGTTGTTGACCTTCCTGCCCCATCTTGGCTCGAGTTGCCCAAACTGACGGCTGAAGAGCTCGCGGAGAATAGTGACGGCTCGGGCGAACTGTCGGCGCAACGTCTTCGGGTTACGCGTCGGCTGTCTGCCCGGGTCCCCGTCCCGCTTAGCGACCGTTGGCTTGACCACTGCATAGAGGCCACGCACTACGTTGATCGTATCGATGTGGACGTCGACAAGGGTGGCTCGGAGATCGTCAGACGTCTGGTTCTCGTACCGATCGGCGCCACGGCTCTGCCGCCTGACTGTCGAGGGGACTTTCGCCTCGCCTCTGATATCCCCGATCTATGCGTGAAACGAGCCCCACACACATGCAGGATCGGCGACAAGGACTGCCTCGCGCTGTGTGCCGCGGGAGACGCAGGCTCGTGCGAGCGCGCCTCCAGCGCAGGCGGTCTGACCTTCGGCAAGCTGACGAAGGAGCAGGCTAGTCTCGCGGAGCAGGCCTGCAATCTAAACTCATCTCATTGCTGTTACCTCGCGACGCTGCTGACATACGACTCATCGGCCTCACAGCGTATCGAGGATGTCGCCACTGGTGGATGCGCGAACGCACAACACAGCTGCTGTCTGGCCCTGGCGATTGGTCGCCAGAACGGGGGCGCGAAGGAGGGCTCTTCGGCGGCCTACGCGAGCGCCTGCGAGGCTGGCGCAGAAGGGGCGTGTCTACTCTCAGCACGTGCCGCCGAGTCGGTGGGCAAGTTCGAACTGGCGCAACGCCACGCAGCCGTCGCCTGTCAGGCCGAGGTTCCAGGAGCATGCGAAGAACTCCGTCGTCTCACCAAGGTCAAGTGACCCGTTTTGATGTCGTCTTGAGCCCGCGGACGACAACGGCGTCGGAACGAGAGGTACTTCAAGACACTCGGTAACGGGTCGAGTTTGCTCGGCATTCCCTCCTCCGTTCTCCTGGTCGGGCCGTAGGGGCTGACAGCCAATCACGCCAGCCCACGCGCAGCCCGATGGCCCACCTCTCGCCAAGAACTCCGCCCACTCCGCGCTGGGCTGCGCGGGCTGCCCACGTCCATCCGCGGGGTTGGCCACGCCGCACATCGCCTTGGGCACACACGCGACCCCGCCCGGCCCACGCGATCCCCATGAATCCTCGCCCCGTCGTCGACAACACTCGGTGGGACAACGTCAGCCCGCGATCAGCCTGCGGCACCGCATCCCGGCCATTTCTTCGCGCGCTTCGCGCTGGGCTGGCCGGGCTGCCGGCGTCCATCCGCGGGGTTGGCCGCGCCGCTCATCGCCCTCGGCACACACGCAACCCGCACCGGCCCACGCAAACCCCCTGAATCCTCGCCCCTTCGTCGACAACATCCGCTGGGACAAGGCACCGCCGAAGGTGCCGACGGGTGAGGTCGAGCGTCCGCCCAAGTGAGGACGGAGCCGTTCGGTCGCCGACCTGCGGAGAGCTCGTCCCCGTCGAACGCGTGACCCACCGGGAGGACGGTCGGGCCGTCGGCCTCACCCGCTCGGAGAGAGGGTAACCGGTTGGCGTCGATGGCCCGGGGGCGAGGTTCTCCTTCGGAGGCCCATCGGGCCCATCGGCGACGCGCCCGTCGTTGCCGCGCACACGCCAGACGCCTCGCGCAGTGGCGCAGTCCTTCGCCGGTTCAGTTCACGTGCGCCGCTTCCGCTGGACGAACGACAGGCCTCCGAAGGCGAGCAGGAAGACGAGGGGTACGACGACGACGTAGCTCGCGAGGATGACCCGCACCGAGCCGTCTTCGACCTCGTACCGCGCCAGATCGTCGACGTCGTCCAGCGAACCCTTCGGCGGCTGGCAGTAGGTCCTCGCGGCCTTGCCGCCGCGGCTACCTCCGTTGACCTTGGTGCCGCCGCGGCTCGCGTACGGACCGTGGCAGCCGTCGCACACTTTCGTGCACGTCCACGCGGCGTGGGCGCCCAACCAGGGATCGCTCCCGGAGGCGACGGTGGCGAGCGCATAGAGGGGACCGAGCAGCCCGCCGACGAAGACCGTGATCAGAGCCGCCTGGGCGCCGCGCCGAACCATGCTCATGGACGATCCCTGGCTAAGCGCGGGGAGATCGCCCGGCAAGCGCTGCGCTCCGCGAAGTCGTCCACGTGGAGTGACGCCCGCTGCGTCCCACTCCGTTCAGTCGTGCTTGTTCAAGGTCACCGCAAAGCTGCCCTTCAGCGCGCCCTTCGACGATCCGCAGCCGCTCTGCCACTCGAGCTCGAAGGAGCCCCGGACACGCCGCTCTCCGGCCGACCACTCCGTGACTTCGATCGCTCCTCGCGCGCCGCCGTACGAGGTGATGGGTGTCTGCGAGCTCACGCCGCAGAGGGGACTCGTCGCCGCGAGCTGGACGCGACTGCCGGGCGGCGCAACCCCCACACGCACGTTCGCGAGCTGGAGCGTGAGGGTGAAGCCTTGACCCTCACAGCTGATCAAGGCCAACCCGGACGGCCACAGGATGGCTGTCGCCGGGTCGATCATGCGGTCGCCGAACACCGTGCAGGAGAGCTCGACGCTCTTGCCGGAGACCGAGCCCGTGGCGACGAGTCCCGTCGTCACCGTGCTCGTCGCCGTCGAAGCGCTCGTGGGCACGGCGACCGGGGCAACCACGCTGACGCTCGCTGCAGGGTTGGAGGACCGCGCCACCGTCGGAGCAGGCGCGCACGCGCCGATCCAGAGGGCCAGGCTCGCCACGAACTTCATCGAGGCATCATAGGTGCGCCCGACGCGCCGAGCATGGCCTACGATGGGCAGGTGAGGCGCCCCGAAGCGGACCTGGTCCTCCCCGCCACGCTGCGGCGCCTGCTCCGCGCCCGCGACCGCCTGCGCGACGCGCCCGCGGAGGCACCCTCGCTCGCGGACCTCGCCGCCGACGCGCACATGTCGCGCGAGCACTTCCTCCGCGCCTTCGCGCGCGCCTTCGGCCGCACCCCGCGAGACTTCGTCGTCGACCTGCGGCTCGAGCACGCCAAGCGCGACCTGGCTCGGGGCGCCTCGGTGACCGAGGCCTGCCTCACGGCCGGCTACGCGAGCCTCGGCACGTTCAGCCGCACCTTCTCCGGCCGCGTCGGCGTGTCGCCGCGCGACTGGCAGCGTCGCGTGCGCACCGTCCTCCCGAGCGCGGAGCTCTGGCCCGCGGTGTGGATCCCTGGGTGCTTCCTCGATCACCACGCGGCGGTCACTTTCGGAGAAGCACCCATCCGCAGCGCGTCCTAGCCTGCCGGCATGATCCTCAAGCAGAGCCACTCCACCCTCTACGTGTTCGACCAGGAGCGCGCCAAGGCGTTCTACACCGAGAAGCTCGGCTTCGAGGTGCGCGAGGACGCCACGCTCGGCGCGTTCCGCTGGCTGACCGTGGCCCCCAAGACCCAGCCCGATCACTGCATGATCCTGATGGCGCTCACCGCGGGACAGTTCATGGATCAAGCCACCGTCGACGCGCTCGGCGAGCTCGTGAAGCGCGGCAAGCTGGGCGGGGGTGTCCTGCAGTGCGACGACATCCAGCGCACCTACGAGGAGCTCCGCGCCAAGGGCGTGGAGTTCAAGGGCCCGCCGCGCCAGATGCCGTACGGCGTCGAGGCGATGTTCGTCGACGACTCCGGCAACTTCTTCTCGCTCGGCGAGAAGAAGTGAACGTGGCCTCGACGCCCTCGAGCCTCCGACCAGCGGCGGAGGATCGGTATGCTGGTCCGCGTGCGCTCCTTCCGCTCCGCGTTGGTGCTGTTCTTCGTCGCGTGCACGTCGCGTGAGGCCGTCGAGCCTGCGCCCGAAGCCGGGACCTGCACCGATCTGTTCGGCGTCCCCAACGAGAAGACCGGTCTCGACGACGCGACCTGTCGACCGACGTGCGGCTGCGGCGATGCCGCCTGGATCGCGCCCACGTGGACTCCCGATCGGATCGCCGAGCTGCGCTCGTGGACGCTCCTCGATCCCCCCGCCGAGCTCACCGCGGACCCGTACGCCTCCCCTCCGACCACCCCGAGTGGGGTGTGCGCCGTGCAGGTCGTCGACCGCGCGAAGAAGACCTACCGGCTGGCCTCGTTCGCCACGCGCGCCGAGGCCACGGCGAGCGGCGCGACCATGACCCACGACGACCACTGCGGGCTCTGCTCCTCCCTCGCCGACCTCGCCGTGTACGCCAGCCAGCCCGATCTCACAGATCCTGTGCGGAGCTGCGGCCTCGACGCCGGCACCGACCTCGAGAAGAACGTCGTGTGTCTGCAGAAGCTGGGCTTCACCCGGCCGTGCGCGCAGATCTGGGCCTACAACACGCGCAACACCCGCGCCCAGTGCTTCGGCCTCTGCCTGTCGCTGCTCACGGCGCCCTACCACCAAGAGGACGGTGGCTTGAACGCCTGCCTCCTCTGCGACGAGCAGAAGAGCGGGCCGGTGTTCAAGGCCATCGCGGGGAGGACCCGCCGCAACACCGGCGTGCCCTCCTCCATGTGTCGTCCCTGCGCGGAGGTGGTGCGCCTCGAGCACCGCTACTGAACACGGCCACACAATCCCTGACGATTCCTGTACACGCACGCCTGGGCCTCGCGCCACGAACCACGCCCGCATGCGGCCTGACGCCCGCGGCACGCCCCCGTGGCAACACTGTGCACGCCATCGTCGACTCGAGGACCTGGACCACGGCGTCGCACGTTGCTCGGCCGCGCGACGCCTGATATCCCCCGCCGATGCTCCGGCACGCGTCCGTCGCCCTCGCCCTCGTGATTCTCCCCGTCGCATGCGGCTGCAAGAACGCCGACGACAAGGCCACCACCGGTGACGACGCGGTCCGCCTCCCCGAGGAGGGCAAGGCGACGGTCAAGGTGGGACAGCGCCTTCGCTACGCGTCACCGCACCACGGATCGGTGGGCATCGACTCCTCCGTCGCCGTCGAGGGCAAGGCGGTGACCTTCGAGAAGAGCGAGGTCGTGCTCGACGCCAAGAACCCCGCCCCGGGCGGCGACGCGGGACGCAAGATCCACACGTTCAAGGCCACCGCTGCCGGCGATGCGACGATCGTGGTGACTCGCGTTTATCGCGGGAAGGACGAGGAGAAGAAGACGGTCGTCGTCCACGTCGAGTGAGCGAGGCGGTGTCGTGAGGGAAGCCGTCGCTCAGCGCGTCTCCACTTCCACGCTGCCCTTGGATCCCGCCAGCCGGACCGCTCTCGGGTTGCGGTGCGGGCGCGGCGGCCGGGGGCGTGCCGCATACGCGGTGTCGCGTGTCACCGCGTCGATCCGACGCGCGGCGGCGTGTTGACCCTCCTCGCCACCGACCCTCGCTCACGGCGCGCGTCGTGCTCTCGCCGAGATCCCCGTCAGGGCAGGTCGACGAGGATGGACGTGAGGGTGCGTTGCGACACCACGCCCGTCTTGAGTCCAGCGCCCCCCGCGACGACGACCGGCGTCTCGAAGACGGTCGGGCGAGCTCGGTACGAACCCTTCGGCAGACGAGCGATGGCCTCGGGCGGAAGGCGGCCGGTGCCAGCGGAAGCCGCGTATGCGCAGGTCAGTTGGGTGAAGGTCGGGGTGTCGAGCGTCGGCTGGAGCAACACCGACAAGGTGCCCGTCCCACCCGTCCATCGAGCGATGGGCGGACTCTCGCTGAGGGTGCACTTGTCCTTTGCTCCGGATGGGCAGCCGCCGAGACTGGTGAACTGCACCGGTGAGGGCACCACGACCGACAGATCGAAGGGAGCAACGACGGCGCTGCCCGCGCCGATCAACCGCACGACCTCGCCGCTCTTGAAGTCGCCGGCCTGGATCAGCCGCGCGTAGCCGCTCGTCACGGGGATCTCGACCGCATCGCCGATCGACGGGCTCGAGGCCGTGAGCCGCCCCGGGTCGACCGGGGTCGCTGGTGTGCCCGCCACCTTCTCGCAGACGGAGAGAGAGCAGCCCCCGACCTTCTCCACCGTGCACTTCTGGCTCGGGGTCCCGCCGGTGGCGACGGCTCCCATCACCAGACGCTCGGCGCCCCCGTTCGCGAACACCAGGAGGGTCAAGTCCGCCGACAACGTCGGTGGTGCCACCGGGTCGGAGCCCGTGGGTGCGGCCTCGCTGGAGCAACCGAGGCAGACGCTGACGACGAGCAGGAGGGGGTGCCGCATGGGGCGATTACACTCGGCACGACCCACGGCTGGCAACCCGCGTTCGATGCTCCTTCCGTCGACATCCTGCGCTCGCGCTGTGGTTCCGCGTTGGCAGGGACCACGCGCGTGGTGACGGACAGGGGGTCTACGCGGCATGACGACACCGCTGCGTCACGGCGGCGTCCTCGGACGAGCCGTGATGTCGGGCTCCTCGGTCAGCTGGGACGCGAGCCACGCGATGCCGATGAGTACGGCGCTCGCGGTCGTCGCGACCCAGGCGCTGCTCCACGTGTCTGCCGGCGCTCTGAGCCACATTCGCACCTGAGTCACCGCCACGAACACGAGATACCACTGGAAGGGGATACCCAGCATCAGGAGGACGACAACCCGCTGGTCCGCGGAGCCGAGCGCATTTTCCGCCGCGTCCGCTCGTCTCGCACGCATCCGACGACGCACCAACAGCACAAGGCCCGCTCCGGCAGCGAGCGTCGCGAGCGCGACGATCGGCACGGCCTCCCCCACCGGACTGCCCAGGAGTGCGGGCATCGTCACCGCGGACACCCACGCGAGACCGAGCGCGAGCGCAGCACCGCCGTCCCCGAGCACCTCCCTCCGCGGGAGTGGTCGGGGTTCGACCCACACCTCTGGCTTGTACGTCGCCGGGTCGGATGGCAACCCCAGCGCCGACTCGATCTCGTGCTTCAGGCGAGACAGTCGGTGATGGAACTCACTCTGGTACTCCACCGTGACCCGTGTGCCTGAAGCGTCTTCGACGAGCCGCCAGCGCTCCGTGGTGATCATGCCACCGCTGCCCCACGAGGAGCTGTAGCGGATGGCCAGCTGGTGAGGCCGCTCGTACTCCGTGCGGGTGACTTGGTGGGTTTGACCGATATTGGCGTAGTAGCGGATCCAGAAAGTTGGGATCAACTTGATCTGAATGGAGTAGCGATGGCCGACCCGGTGTGGCAGCGGATCGCTCGACTCGAGCCGGGCCGTGCAATTGGGCGGTGGCACCAGGTGTTGCCGGGGGTCATCGATCCAGTCGAAGACGTAGGTGGCCGGGGCCGAGATGTGGATCGTCTCCCGAGGCATCGGCTCGTGAGGGTGAGTCCGCCCAGAGGCCCTCGCGTTTCGAACGCTCGCGACCGGGTCGGCGAGCGCAGCAGCGCCGACCACACTGCATTCTGGCCATTCTTCTGCCCCCCCTCGTGGCTAGGCTGCGGTCTTCCCGTGACCGACCCTCGATCTCCGCACGCCTATCGGGACGAGGCCACCGACGGCGAGCCGGACACCGCGCTGCTCGTGTACGACAGCGAGGAGGAGACGCGCCGCAGTCGCGGCGGCGCCTGGCTCTTGATCGCCATCGCGCTGGTCCCGGTGGCGTATGGTCTCGTCGGGATCGGACAGAGCACCCGGCTGGCCGAATCGGTGGGCTCGGCGAGCATCGTGGTGTTCGGTGTCCTGTCCCTCCTGGTCTTCTACCAGTGGCGACGGCGCACAGAGGAGAGACGCCTGCGGGTGGAGTTCTCGCCCTCGTGCGGGAGGAGGACGGCGAGCGGGTGAGGATCCCCTGGTCCGACGTCACCAGCGTCCGCAACCGCGTGACCAGCAACCCGTCGGCTCGCCGGATCGAGCACGAGCATGTCGTCCACTATGGTCACGGTGGGGTGCTGAGCCTGACGGGGGAGAGCCCAGCCCTGGAAGAGGTGCACGCGCGACTCGTGGACGGCGTGGCCCGCCACCTCCTGCCGCGGATGTTGGCGACGCTCCTCGAAGGAGAGACCGTCCACGCGCGGCCGTTCTCGATGACCCTCGACCATCTGGCCTTCGGCCCGGAGCGACGCGCCTGGGCAGATCTGGTGGACGTGTCGCTCCACGCGGACGTGCTGACGCTCCGCGACTCGAAGGGGGTCTGGCTCGAGCGTCCCCTCGAAGATCTCGACAACGGCATCGCGGTGGCCGCCATCGCCGAACGGATGATCGAGCGCGCTGCGGAGGGACCGTCGGGACCCTAGTCCGACATCTCGAACGCGAGCGGGTAGCGGACGAAGACCCGTCCCTTGTCCGGGGCCGGATACGAGAGGCAGGCGAACACCCGCTCCATGCAGCCCAGCAACTCCTCGTCGACCAGCGACGTGGCCGGGCTCCGCACGTCGGCCCACTCGGTGTGCCCGTCGACGCCGACGACGAACTCCGTCGCCACCACCCCGACGCTGCTCGGCTCGCGCTTCAACAAGCGCTCGTAGCAAGCGCGGATGCGGGGGAAGTGGCTCCGCAGGATGCGCTTGATGAATTCGGGCCGCAGGCGCCCCTGGATCTCGGTGCCGGTCTCCCGCATCATGACCATGCGGGGTTTGACGCTCGGGGTCGGCGCCGCGGCGCTCGGGGTCGGCGGCGCGGCGCTCGAGGACGGCGGCGCCGACGCCGCGACCGGTGGCGTCGGTTTGCCGCTCGGCACGGGGAGGCGGTCCCCCTCGGGGCACACGTAGCCGCGCTTCGGCGGCTTCTCGGGCGTCGCCCCCAGCGCGGTCTCGAAGGGCACGGGTGGGCTTGGACGCGGCGCGCCGCACGCGGCGAGGGCCACGAGGACCACGGCTCTTCTCATGGACGCGGACTCTAGATCCGCTGGGCAGGCAGATCACAGGATCGTGTGCCACGATGGCGCACGACACCGCGACACCCACGGTCCGACACGTCTCGCCCTGTGGCCCACTCGTTGCTCTGGTCGATCCCATGCCCTTCCTCGAGCTCTCCCAGATCTTCCGCGCCATCGCCCTCGGGACCCTCGCCACCAGCGTGGTGGGGTGCAGCCACACGCTCGACCTCTCCCGCTTCGACGTGAGCCTCTGCGAAGGGGGAAAGTACCGCGTGATCAAGGGATTCCGGGCGGGGCTCGGCGTCGACTACGTCGCCCTCCAGGGGAAGGACGGCACCACGAGCGCCACGGCGACCGTCGTGGAGGCCGAGGGGACACCTTGCTCGGGCGCAACAGACCCCGGCGCCTGTTCGGCCGCCCTCACCTCCGCGATCGCCGCCGCCGACGGGTGGTACCGCGGCGACTTCGGCCCCAACCTGCACTTCCTCGTGACCACGCGTGGCAACGAGGTGCGCGTGTACAAGACCCTGGCCGAGGTCAAGGCTCTCCTCACGCCCATCGACTCGCCCGCCGAGGCGGCGTTCCTGTTGACCGAGACGGGCCCGCACCGCATCCAGTGCAACTACGCCAACGCGCACGCGGTCTCCGGCGGGTTCGAGATCGTGACCGAGACCGGCTCGGGGTGCGGCGACGACATCCAGCGCCGCATCACCTTCGTGGGGTCGACGGGCGCGACCAGCGAGAGCGACCACGAGGTGCTCGTCGAGGGCGATCCGGGGTGCGTCGTCGGGCGTCGACCCGAAGGCCTGCGGGAGCCGTCGGCGCGCGCCGACCTCGGCGGGTACTTCGCGCTGCTCGCCCACCTCGAGGCGGCGGCGATCGTGGCCTTCGCGAGGCTCGCGGCGGAGCTGCGGCTGCACGGCGCGCCCGGCGTCCTCGTGCGCGCGGCCGAGGCGGCGCGTCGGGACGAAATCCGACACGCCAGGACGATGCGCGCGCTCGCGCGACGGTTCGGCGGATCGCCGCTCCCGATCGAGGTGGCCGAGGTCGCCCCCCGCCCGCTCCTCGCCGTGGCGGTCGAGAACGCGGCCGAGGGCTGCGTGCGGGAGGCGTTCGGTGCGGTCGTCGGGGCCTTCGCAGCCGAGCACGCGACGGACCCGGCCGTCGCGCGGGCGATGCGGGTGATCGCGGCCGACGAGGCCCGGCACGCGGCGCTCGCCTACGCGGTCGACGCGTGGGCGCGCTCGGTGCTGGACGAGGAAGGCCTGGCGCAGGTCGAGGCGGCGCGGGCCGAGGCGCTCGCGGGGCTCGGACGCACCGCCGCGTGGTCGGCCGAGGTGCGCGCGTGCACGGGACACCCGGACGCCGCGGAGCACCACGCGCTCGCCGGACGCTTCGCGCGCTTCGCGGCCTGATCGCCGTGGAGCTCAGGAAGTGCGCTGGCCTTGCCTCCAGCCACACTGGGCTCGGATCGCGAACTCGGGTACGGAGGGGTGATGCGACGGCACGTGCTCCGGACCGACGGCCACGCGGACTTCGTCCCCCGCTTCGTCGCCACCCTGCCCGCGGTGCGCGAGCTGTCGTCGGTCTCGTTCGCCTACAGCCACGCCGAGGATCTCACCGACGACGTGCGCCGTCACGTGGCGGTGGACGCCGCGGGCCACGGCACCCTGAGCGTCCTCGTGGATCTCGAGCTCGAGATGCGCTGGGTCGAGATCGAGGGCGACTCCGCGGCGTTCGAGCGCGCGGTGGACGACGCGGTCGTGGCGCTCGTGCAGATCGTCCCGCTGCGCCAGCTACGCGGCGAGGCGCGCCGGAGGCCCGACGAGGAGACCCTCGTGCGCCTCGCGCGCGGGGCCCAGCAGGTGGCCGACGCCGAGACCCTCGAGATCCTCGTGGCCGCCCTCGCGAGCGATCACCCTGCGCGCCTCTGCGGCGCCGCGATGGCCGCGCGGATCCTGCGGTGGCCCGAGCTCCTCGCCCCGCTCGAGGCGGCGAGCGCCGTCAAGCGCACCGCGCGCGTCAAGCGGGCGCTGCGCGAAGCCCTCGCCGCGGGTGGCGCGCGGACCGACGTCGACGCCCTCACGAGAGGCGACGCAGCAGCTCCTCCTGGGAGTGCACGCCCACCTTCTGGAACGCCGACTTGAGGTGGTTGCGCACCGTCGCCGGGCTGATGTGCAGCCGCTCGGCGATGGTGGGCACGCGGAGGTGCTCGGCGAGGAGCCGCACGATCTCCCACTCGCGCTTGGACAGCAACGCCGCCGCGCCGACCCCCTGGTCGAGCGTGCGGCGGGCCGGGCTCACCAGGCCGAGCTGCGTCAGGATGCGGGCGATGTCGTCGAGCGCTGCCGCGACGGGCGCGGTCGCGGTCGAGCTCAGCGAGAGCCGCACCGAGGTGAGGAGCTGGCTCTCGGTGAACGGCTTGGTGACGAACCCGCGAGGAGCGGTCTCGAGCGCTTCTTCGACGACGTCTGTGTCGACGCACCCGCTCAGATACAGGAACGGCACGCCGTGCTCCTTCATCGCGCGCCCGACGGCGAGCCCGGAGGTCCCGGGCAACGAGATGTCGAGGAGCGCCAGGTCCACGCGGCGCCGACCGACCCACGAGAGGGCTGCCTCGCCGTCGCGGGCCGTCCCGACCACGCCGAACCCTCCCCGACCGAGCATCACCACCACGGTCTCGAGGACGCGCGGATCGTCTTCGACCACGAGGATGCCGGGTTGAGCTGCGTTCATCTCGGACAGTGCTCTCCGCCGGCGACCAGCCGGCAATGGGGGAATCCGCCACACTCGAGACAAGACGTCTCCGCCGGCCCCAGCGCTTCTTCCACGTGTCGCAACAACTCCGTCGCGCCGAACGGCTTCGGGAGGAACCCCGCGTCGGACGCGCGCTCGTCGGCGTCGAAGGCGTGCCCCGAGGTGAACAGCACGGGCAGCGCCGGCTTCTTCTGACGCAGGGCGCGGGCGAGCGCGACGCCACCCATGCCCGGCATGACGATGTCGGTCAGCAGGAGGTCGACGCGGTGGGCGTGGTCGTGGACGACCAGCGCGTCCTCGCCGCTGCGCGCCTCGAGCACGGCGAAGCCCTGCGCCTCCAGGATCCGCCGCACGATCGCGCGGATCCGGTCCTCGTCGTCCACGACCAGCACCGTGATCTTGCGGTGACGACCGGAGTCGGGGACCTGCCGCGCGCCGAGGGTCGGCAGGAGCACCGTGAAGCGGCTCCCTCGCCCGAGGGTGCTGTCCACGAGCACGTGGCCTCCCGACTGCTCCACCACTCCGTGCACGATGGCGAGGCCGAGGCCGGTGCCCTTGCCGACGGTGGCCGTGGTCTGGCTGGAGAAGAACGGCTCGAAGATCCGCGCCTGCGTCTCGGGGGCCATGCCGACCCCGGTGTCCGAGACCTCGAGCGCGCAGTAGCACGACGGATCGAGCTTGCCGCCGGCCATGCGCACCTCCTCCGCCGAGGCGGCGCGCGTCTCGATCGTCAGCGCGCCGCCTTCGGGCATCGCGTCCCGCGCGTTGACCGCGAGGTTCATGATCGCCTGCTCGATCCGGGTCCGGTCGGCCATCACGTCGCCGACACCTGGATCGAGGTGCAGTCGCAGGTGCACGTGCTCCCCGATGAGGCGCGCGAGGATCTTGGCGAAGCCCTCGAGCAGGTTGTTCAGCGACAGGCGCTGCGGTCGCAGCTCCTGGCGGCGCGAGAAGGCGAGCAGCTGCTGGGTGATCCTCCGGGCCTGGTCGGCCGCGTCGACGATCGGCGCCACCTGGTCCCGGTGGGGCGAACCGTCCTCGAGATCGAGATCGAGCATCGACGCGTTGGCGAGGATGACGGTGAGCAGGTTGTTGAAGTCGTGGGCGATTCCCCCCGCCAGGCGCCCGATCGCCTCGAGCTTGCTCGCCTCGGCCAGGCGATGCTGCGCGCGCTCGACCTCCCGGAGCGTGTTGGCGAGCTGCTCGTTGCGCTGGCCGAGCTCGTGGGTCCGCGCCTCGAGGGCCTTGGTGAGGGCGATGTTGCGCAGGGCGCGGTCGAGGTGATCGTGGAGCAGGGCGAGGAACGGCCGGTGTCGCTCGCCCGGCGCCTCGAGGAAGAACGAGCGCTGGCTGCAGGGGCAGCTCCAGGCGACCAGCGCGCTGACCACCGAGTTGTGACCGATGGGCATGACGACACCGACGGTGCCCTCGACCGGCGCCGCCCCCACCACCCGCGCGAACGCCTCGGAGAGCTCCGCGTGGTCGCCCACGGCGCCGACCCACGGCCGCGCGTCGACGCTGGGCGCGACCTCGAGCGCCACGAGCCGCAAGCCGGTCGGCTCGACCAGCGCCTCGGGATCGCCGAGGGCGACGATGGTGTCGATGGCGAACCACTCCTCGAGGAGCGCGGCGGCGCGCTCGATCACCACGAGGGGACTCTCGAGCGCCGACGACGCGAGGGCGAACGTCGAGAGGGCCTGCACCCGCGTGAGCTGGCGGTCGAGCTCCGTCTGCGAGCGCGTCCAGCGGTGCTCGGTCTGCACGAGGTTCTTCACCTGCTCGTCGAGCTCGCGGTTCTCGGCCTCGAGGGCAGCGATGCGTGCGGCCTCGCTCATGGGGCGTACACCGCGAGCACGGTCGCCGTGTAGTTGTGGTAGCGGGCCTTGCCGCCGAGCGGGGCGACCTCGCCGTAGCTGTGCATCCCGAGCCAGGGGACCTGGTCGCCGATGCGCGACTGGAGCGGCTCGACCGTGTGGGCGTAGGTCGTGGAGCCGAACAGCAGCTTGCCGCGACCGGCGCAGTCGAAGTGGAGCACGGCCTTCGGGCGGTCCGCGCGGTCGCCGAGTCGATCGCCGAGGGCCGCCGCGCTGGCGGCGATCGCGGAGGGGCTCCGCATCACCATGCGGATGGCATCGCCGGTGGAGAGATCGCCGCCCGGGAAGAACAGCGCGCCATCCTCCTTGCGCAGGAGCATCGGGGTGCGGATGGTGTATTCGGCCACGGCGCCACCGGGGGTGAGCTCGCGCCCCACGCTGACGTGCATGATGCCGTCGGCGTTGAGCTCGGTGGGGTGCCCGTCGAGATAGGCGCGCACCTCGTCCCACGCCGGCCGGTGGTCGATCTCCTCCACCCAGCCGTCGTGGGCGCGGGTGATCCGCTTGCGCGAGCCGATCGGCGAGCACCCGTGGGAGACCCCGTGCGCGACCGAGCCTCGCCCGGTGAGCAGCAGCGCCGCGACACCGCCGCTGATCACGGAGTCCCCGTGCAGCTGCGAGGTGCGCTCCATCCGTTGCGCGTCGGCGCTCGCGCCACCGACGATCGGGAAGCCGTCGGGCAACCCCTCCTGCAAGCGCGCCAGGAACGCGCTGCAGTCACCGGCCAGCCCGTCGGGGAGCACGACGAGGGCCAGCGCATCGTCGGTGAGCTGCCGTTGGACCGCGGTCGCGAGGACGGTCCCGGCCTCGGCGGAGCGCTCGCCGTAGTCAGGAACGAGGAAGCCCGTGGCCCGCAGTCCGCCACCGATCGCCATGACCCCGAGCACGTGCTCGCCCTCGTCGGCGCGCCCCCGCGTGATGACGCCGCCGGCGGAGCACCCGGTGGTCTCGGCGCCGCACACGGCGCGCAGCGTCCGGGCCACCGCGACCGCGTCGTGTCGCGCGGTGTAGAAGGCGATCACGTGGTGGACCGGCCCCCCGAGCTCGGTGACCGCCTGCTCGATGGCCTCGCGGGCGGCGCGCTCGGACGAGCGGGCCGTGCTCCACCCGACGCCGGTCCACGCGCGGGACGACGCCTCGACGCCACCGACACCTCCATCGAGGGCCACGCCCGCGTCGAGCTTCATGGGCTGTCACATCAGCAAGACACGTACCGGTTGTGTCGAGGTCGATTCAGGAGGCCATTTGTCACCACATGGGTCAGTTTTCACCCACCACTTTGCACCAAAGAGTGCATTTCTCGACGGATCTTGTGCGGGTCACTCCTGACTCACTCCGCAGACTGTACCCCTCGTTCTGGGCCGGTCGAGATGGGTGAGACGAGGCGTCGAGACGGGTGAGACGGGAGGTAACGAAACCGCGCAGAAATCGACGGGCCGTGGGCCTTCGAAGCGACTGCTAGCGTGGCCCGATGCGTCGTACCCACCTGCTCGCCCTCTCTTTCCTCGCTCTCCTCTCGCCTGCGTGCGTCACCCAGCAGGACGCTGCCGACGGCGGCGCGGACGCCGGGGTGGACAGCGCGCTGGATGCAGGCTCGGACGCGGCGGTCGACTCCGCGGTCGGCGACGACGGCATGGACACGACGAAGCCCGACGGTGGCGGGGGCGGGCCCGAGGTGAAGTCGCTCTCCGCGGGCAGCGAGATGACCTGCGCCGCCCTGGCCGACGGCACCGTGCGCTGCTGGGGCCGCAACAACGTCGGGCAGCTGGGCAACGGCGCGAAGACCTTCGATCCCGTCGTGCGCCCCGTCCAGGTCACCGGCCTCACCGACGCCGTCGCGGTCTCCGCCGGCGTCGAGTACGCGTGCGCGCTCCGCGCCGGGGGCACGGTCGTCTGCTGGGGCGGCAACGCGCTCGGCGTGCTCGGCAACGGCACCACGACCGACGCGCTCACGCCGAGCCCGGTGACCGGCCTGACGGGGGTGAGCGAGATCGCCGCGGGCTACTCGGCCACCTGCGCGCTCAAGACCGATGGGACCGTGTGGTGCTGGGGGCGGGGCGGCGACTACGGCACGACCTCGCTCACCCAGAGCAACGTCCCGGTGCAGGTCACAGGGCTCGCCAACGTCCAGCACCTGGCGAGCGCGAACGAGGGCGGCACCTCGTTCACCTCGCTGGTCTGCGCGCTCCTCGCGGACAAGACCGTGCAGTGCTTCAGCAACTACAACGGGTCCGGCCAGCTCGGGAACGGCACCAAGGACAGCTCGCGCACACCCGCGCCGGTCAGCGGGATCGCCGACGCGAGCGCGATCACGGCCTCCCTGATCCACGCGTGCGCGGTGCGCGCCGACGGCACCTGGTGCTGGGGCGCGAGTCAGCTGGTGGGCGACGGTAGCGTCGAGAACCGGCTCCTGCCGGTGAAGGTCGCGCCGACGCTGTTCGCCGAGCTGTCCTCGGGCTTCGAGCACACCTGCGCGCGCGAGACCGGCGGCGCGGTGTGGTGCTGGGGCTCCAACAACCGCGGTCAGTCGGGCGACGGCGCGACGATCAAGGTGAGCGACTACCGCCTCAGCCCCGCCAAGTCGAACGTGACCGACGCGGTGCTGCTGTCGGCCGGCATGTTCCACAACTGCGTGTACACCAAGGCCAAGCGCACCCTGTGCTGGGGCGCGAACAACTACGGCGAGCTCGGCTGGGGCACGCCCAGCAGCTCCGAGCGCACCTCGGTCCCGACCGAGGTCGTCTGGTAGAGCCCAGGTAACGCGCCTCGAGGGGGCGCGACGCACGGGGATGCGACGTCCGACACTCCTGCTCCTCGTCGCGATGGGCTGCGCGCGACCCGGCGCTGGCCGGGTCGACGAGCGAGCTTCGTGCGATGCCGACCGCGACTGCTCGGTCTCCTGCAGCACCGGCGCGGTCTCGCGTGCCTGGGCGCGGGAGCACATCTTCGAGGAGTGTAGCGGGGGCTGTGCGCAGCGGGTCCCGCGCTGCATCGAGCACCAGTGCGTCGCCTACCTCGAGGGCAAGCTCGATGTGGCGTGTGGCACGGGTGTGCCGCACGTGGAGAAGACAGCGAAGTAGCTCCCCCACGAGATTCGTCCGTCCGCGACTGCAGGCCGGGTCGTTCGGCCCGTTCCTCTGTTCTACGCGGCTCGCACCGCGCAAGGAGGACCATGGCCCTGGACGCAGAAGCACTTCGGTCGAGCCTCGAGCTCGTCGTCTCCCGTCAGCCCCACGTCACCCGGCGCTTCTACGAGATCCTCTATACGAGGTACCCGTCGGTGCAGTCGCTGTTCCGACGCAACGCTCCCGAGCAGCAGCAGAAGATGCTCCAGGAGGCGATCGTCGCCGTCGTCGACCACGTCGAGGACGCCACCTGGCTGACCACCACGCTCCGCGGGATGGGCAGCAAGCACGTCGAATACGGCGTCCGCCCGGAGATGTACGCCTGGGTCGGCGAGTGCCTCGTCGCCACCCTCGCCGAGATCGCCGGCGCCGACTGGTCGCCGCGGATCGAGAAGGCCTGGGTGGATGCCTACGGGGCCATCACGGGGCTCATGCTGGAAGGCGCGGCCTCGGCCGCCGCCTGACGCGACCACCGCGACGGACGTTGCGCTCGCGCAGGCTCGCGGAGACAACAAACTCGCAACAGACGTGGCGGCGTGCGAACCGCATGTTCTGGCCCAACACAGGGGCCCAGCATGCGCATCGTCCGGCACTCCCTCCTCACCGTCGCCACACTCCTCGTCCTCGGGTGCTCGAGCACCACGCCGCCAGGCAGCGCAGCGCCCGAGACGACCACCGTCACGGAGAAGGAGCCGAACGACGGTCCGGACATCAGCAACGCCCAGGACCTCGGCGTCTTCGATCGCGACCGCACGGTGACGGTGCAGGGGAGCCTCGCCACCGGCGGGAACGACGGCACCAAGTACACCGGCGACTTCGACGTGTTCGCGCTCGACGTGACCGAGAGCGGCACGCTCGACGTCTCGGTCACCTGGACGGGATCGGCGGACGTGGACTTCGCGGTCTACGACGCGTCGACCAAGCAGGTCGCCGCCGATGGATCGACCGCGATGCCCGCCAAGGCGAGCCTCGCGAGCGCGAAGGGCAAGTACCGGCTCGCGCTGTTCTCGAAGGACCGGGAAGCCACCTACACGGTGACGGTGACGTACCGGAAGACAACCACCACGACGCCACCCCCGGGAGGCGACTGTCCGACCACCCCGATCGCCGCCGCGGCCCCGAGCGGAGGCTGCAGCATCACCTTGACCACCCCCACCTGCTCGACCGCCGACCTCACCGGGGGCAAGGACTTCGAGCTCGCGTGGTCCACGAGCGCCACCTTCTGCGAGGGACCCCACAAGATCCAGGTCGGTGGCGATCCGCCGAGCAGCTGGACCAGCGGCAACGCGCTCGAGTGGTCGGTCGCGTCGACCAGCACGTCGGATCGGGCGCAGATGACCCGCAACATCGGGGGGTTCGTGAAGTTCAACGCCTCGGAGATCGCCGGGCTCACCTCGGCGAGCGGTGTCTACTACTACCGCGTCGTGAGCTTCTACGGGTCGGCCTCGGAGGTGCGAGCGTTCCGCGTCGTGCGCTGACCCCATCGCCGGGCGTCTTCGCTACGCTCGGGGCGTGTTCGCGTTCGCCTACGAGCCCGTCTCCGGCACCGCCGTGTTCCACTTCAGCGGGACCTCCAACGACGACGCGGACTTCGAGCGCTACCTCGCCGCCGTGGACCAGCTGGACACCCTGGCCGGCGGGCGGGCCGACGCGGCGGTCGTCACCGTCGTCGAGCCCGGCAACCCACCCCCGAACGCCAAGTGGCGTCAGCGCATCGCCGAGCGGGCACGCGGCCTCCGCACGCAGGCCATCGCGGTGCTGGTCTCCGATTCCCCCATCATCCGCGGCGTGATGACCGTCCTCAACTGGCTCGCCCCGCGGCGGTTCCGCGAGCAGACGGTGACGGGCTCGTTCGAGGAGGCGGTGGAGTGGGTGGAACGGCGGCTGCCCCACCGCGGCGTCGTGCTGCGCCAGCTCCTGAGCGAGGTTCGCGGGAGCGCACGCTGATCAGCGGAACGCCCAGCCCGCGGCGGCGCCCAGGTAGAACAGGCGGTGTCCGTCGCCCGCGTGGCCGCTGCTGCAGTGGCCGAACGAGCTCGAGCCCGCGCCCCAGCCCACGCAGCCGAGGGCGCTCGGGTTCAGCATCCACGCGTACCCGAGGAACATGCGTGCCGAGAAGCCGCTCTCGTGGCGCGCCTCGAACGAAGCCTCGACGTTGGTCCAGTGCGCGCGCTCCGTCGTCTTGTAGGCAGGCCCGTCGGTCGTGAGCTCGACCCACGTGTAGCCACCGGTCGAGTAGCCGCCGCCGAGGGCGAGCGCTGCGTGCTCGCGCGTGATCAGGCGATAGCGTGCCTGCAGCGCCAGCTGGACGTCGCGGTGCCAGCGGTTGCAGACCGCGTCGAACGAGCTCGGCTGCGTGCCTTTCGCTTTGCAGTACGGACCGCTGCCGAGACCGAGCCCCACCGAGGCGACCAACATCGGGGTCGGCGCGACCTCGAGCGCCGCGCCGTAGTAGCCGGTCGGCGTCCCGAACCCGAACTGCGCCATCACTGCCAGTGTCTGCTCGAACGCGTGGGTGGGGGCGCGCGGCGGGGGTGGCAAGGGCACCTCCTCGCCGACGACGAGCGCGCCGACGAGGACCATGGCGGAGACGGACATGGCGGTGCCCCGAGCAAGCCGTGGGCCACGCAGGATGCCGAGAATCCTCGCGGTTCCTGGCGTGCGCGCGCCGCACACTGGGGTGCGCGGCCCACAACGCGTGAATCCAGCTACCGGTAGAGCATCGAGGCGGCGTCGAACGACAGCGTGACCTTGGCCTCGCCCTTCACCATGATCTGCAGCTTGGAGGGCGCGGCGCCGCTGGTCGTCACGTCGACCGTCTCGTCGGCGTCCTTGCCGCGGGCGAACGCCACGTCGATCAGCGGCTCGAGGAACCCTCGCTCGAAGGTCCAGGCGCGCATCCCCGACGACCGCGTGGCGCTCTCGCCGCTCGCGAAGCCCCACGTGAAGACCACGTCCGACAGGTTCGCGCGGTGGAGGGGCTGCACGCTGACCTTGGTGGCGTCGGCGTCGAAGCCGTCGGGCCGGCCCTCCTGCACGAGGTAGTCGGTGCCGATGTGCACGTACTTGCCGCCCTCGATCGCACCGAGCGCGATCGCGTAGAACACCATGCGCTTCTGCGGCGCGGGCGGGTCGGACGGCGGGTCCTCCGGCTTGTACTCGAACGAGAGCCGGAGCAAGAGCTCGTTGCCCGGCTGGCCGTCGAGGTCGACCTCGTCGAGCGACGCGCGGCACCGCTGATCGGTGAGCAGGTCGCCGAGGATCGGCGCGCCGATCTTGTTGATCAGCTGCACCGCGTCCGACGCGCTCCACTTCTCCCAGCGGGTCGTGATCGTCTCGACGGACTTCTTGAGGTCGGCCAGATCCTGCGGGGGGCTGTCGGTCCCGTCGCCGAGGATCGCCGCCTCGGTCACGGCGAGCGCGCCCTTGCCCGCGTGGATCTCGTCGAACACGATGCGCACGGCCTTGGCCTCGGTGCCGTCGAGCTCGATGAACGCGCCGTGCTGGTCGGCCCCGATCTCGCGGGTGGCCACCGTCTTGCCGTCGAGCAGGATCGACACCTTCTTGGCGTGCGAGTTCTCGCCGAACAGGTCGCCGTCCTTGGCGCCGAAGTCGACGAGGCCGGTGTCGAAGCGCACGCCCCAGATCTTCTTCGGCTGCTTGAGCTTGGCCTCGAGCCACTCCGGATCGGTGGACTTGGGCTTGGGGGCCGCGATCCAGGTGGTGGACCGCGAGCCGTCGAACGCGCGCTTGCCGGGGTAGAAGCCGCCCTTGGCGAGCTCGGTGGACGCCGACACGGAGTCGACCGGCAGCTTGCGCAGCCAGCGCGGCCCCTTGCGCGGCTCCACCTTGGCGACCACCGGCGCGGAGGCCGACGCGCTGGCCGTCGCCGAGGCGCTCGACGCGACCGTGGGTGGCGTCGACGCCGGCGCCGCGGGCGCGGGCTTGTCGTTCTTGGGCTCGGACTTGCAGTGGAGCAACGACAACGCCAACAACGCGAACGCAGACGAGCGCTTCATGGACGGCATGCTAGGCGGGAAGTTCATGCCGAGACAAACGAGGATGTGCGGCTCCTCGATTCCACGTCGACCCTCGCGTGACACGGCGCACGCGTCGGCGAACCGAGGGTGGCGTTACGGAGTCTCCGTCGGATCGTTCACTTGATCGGCGGGCACTCGGCGCCGGGGGCCGGGTCCGGATCGCAGTAGAGGAACCCGCCCCCCGTGGTGCGCGTGACGAGCACGAGGGTGTTCGAGCGCGTGGCGTCGTCGATCGTGGGGAGCACCCGCTTCACGGCGTCGTAGTAGGTCGCGCTCGGCACCCAGATGTGGAGGATCTGCTTCACCCAGCGGTCCTCGGGGAGCACCCGCGCGCTGCTCGCCTTGATCGACTCGAAGTCCTTCACCAGCTGCGTGCGCACCTCGGCGTCGGTCATGGTGAGCGGCAGCGGCTTGAACACCCGCTTGGGGTTCACGCCGATCTTGTCGCCGCCGATCGACACCAGGAGGTCGGTGATGGTGGCCGCGCCGCCGTCGGGGGGCGGACCGTACTTGATCTCGGTCTCCGTCTTCAGCAACGCAGCGCCCGCGCAGTGGAGCAGGAGCTCGTAGGTCATCACCTCGGACTCCTTGGAGCTGCCGCCCGCGTTGGGCGCGTCGAACACGATCTTGCCGCCCGGGGACAGGCGCGCGCGCTCGTACTTCTCGGTGGCGTCGAAGGTCAGCGGGATCTCCACCGTCACCGAGGCCGTCGCCTTCACCGCGGCCGCGAGCCCGGCGCAGTCACCAGAGGCGGTGCCCAGGATGTCGAACGGAGCGGCCGCGTCGGCCGCGTCGACCGCGGCTTCGGGGGTCGCGTCCAGGGCGACCTCGACCGCGGCGTCGCTGGTCGTGTCGTCTCGCGGGCCGACGTCCTCCACGAGCGCGGTGTCCGGCTCGACCCCGGTGTCGGTGGCGCTCGACGCGGGGGGACTGCTGGACGTGCAGCCCACCGAGGCGAACGCGAGCAGGGCGAGCGTGGAGAGGGCGGTCAGGAGACGCATCGGACACCCGATTACCCCTCCTCCCGCCGGGGTGCACGGGGCCCATCCTGGTCGTCCGCGAGAAACCTGAGCCGATCGGTGGCCGCCCCGGCCTCTCCCCCCCGAGGAGACCTGCGCCATGAGGACGACGACGGTGATCGGGGTGGTGTTCGCGTGTCTCGTGGGGTGCTCGGGGTCGGACGCCCCCTCCGACCCGGCCGGGGACGACGCCGCGACGACCGACGAGACGGGCACGCCGATCGACTCGGGGAGCCCGCCGGCCGATGGTACCCCCACCGACACGGGCACGCCGCCCACCGACACCGGTATCGCGCCGACCGACTCGGGCACGCCGCCCACCGACACCGGCACCCCCGACACGGGCACCCCCGACACGGGTCCCCTCGGTACGGCGGGCAACCCCGACGGCTCGTGCAAGGCCGGCATCCCCGCGGGGGGCACGCCCGCCGACGTCTCGAAGCCGACCGCGGTGGTCGGCACCGGCACGGCGGCGAGCTGCACGTTCGCGGCGCTCAAGACCGCGGTCAACGCGGGTGGCGTCGTGACGTTCAACTGCGGCGCCACGCCGGTCACCCTCCTCGTCACCGCGACCCTCGATCTGCCGACCACCAAGAGCACGGTGATCGACGGCGGCAACAAGGTCACCCTCGACGGCGGCGGCACCGTGCAGATCCTCCGCTGGTACAGCGCCGACTTCCGCAAGAACGACAACCGGCTCACGCTGCAGCACATCAACTTCGTCAACGGCAAGACCACCCCCACCAAGGCCATCCCCAAGGCACCGCCGCCGTGCTCGCAGGGCTGGAACGACGGCGAAGGCGGCGCTCTCTACATGCGCGACGGCAACCTGACGGTCATCGACGCCATCTTCGCCAACAACCAGGGCGCGCCGCTCGGCCCCGACACCGGTGGGGGCGCGATCTACGTGGTCGGCAGCAAGAACGGCGCGCTGATCGTCAAGAGCACCTTCAAGAACAACAAGGCGGCCAACGCGGGCGCGTTCGGCGGGCTGTTCTGCCCCCTCGAGATCTACGACAGCCTGTTCACCGGCAACCAGGGCATCGGCAACGGCGCCAACAGCGACGACCCGAGCAAGTGCAGCGTCATCAACAACGGGCAGCACGAGGTGGGCTCGGGCGGCAACGGCGGCGCGATCTACAGCGACGGCGCCTCGGTGAACCTCAAGGTGTGCGGCAGCGCGGTGCTGGGCAACGCGGCGGGCACGGGCGCGTTCGGCGGTGGCCTGTTCTTCACCAGCAACGACTTCGGCGGCACGCTCTCGATCATCGACTCCACGATGACCGGCAACACGGGCGGCTACTGGACCTCGGTGGCCTCCGGCGCCACCAAGAACGCGGGCACCGCCGTCGGCACCAACACCAAGAGCCTCACCATCGTGAACTCCACGCTGCAGGGGCTCTGAGGCCTCGCGTTCGCGCGGCCACGTGCCGCTCGCAGATCACGCAGCGAATCGGGCGATCGCGGCGCCCTCGATCGGGCACGAGGCCTGCAAACGACCGCGCATGCGCTCCCCGATCTCCGCCCTGCTCG
Organism: uncultured Polyangiales bacterium; assembly: GCA_964624885.1. Classification (GTDB taxonomy): domain Bacteria; phylum Myxococcota_A; class Polyangia; order Polyangiales; family JADJMO01; genus JADJMO01. The sequence continues at coordinate 33,163 of CAZUZY010000004.1, forward strand.
TCGTGTCCCTCCTGGTCGCTGGTTGCTCGTCGGCGACCCCGGCGCCTTCGGCGGCCATCCCCGCCGAACTCGCCGACTACTGCACCGGCACCCTCTCCGTCGCCACCAAGTACCGCTCACCCGCCGCGGGCGGAGGCTGGGAAGGGATCGGCGCCACCCTGCCCGCGGGCACCACCTTCGTGCTCGCGGAGGACTTCTCGCACTACGGCGGCTTCGCGTTCCTCGACGGCACGCCCGTGGAGCTCGAAGGGGACTTCCTCAAAGGTCTCGCGCTCGGCACCGACTTCGCGTCGAGCTGCGCGACCAAGCCGGAGCGAGCCAACGCCGACTTCGTCGTCCTCGAGAAGACCGTCCTGTTCGCCAACAAGGATCTCAGCGGCGCCTCGTGCCAGCTGACCCGGGGGACCAAGTTCAAGTCCTACAGCTACTCGGCGGGCGGCTCGGACACCGTGGAGTTCGGGTCGAGCGACCTCTCGGCGATCTGCGGCTTCGCCAAGGGCTACGCGAGCACGTTCCACTACGGGGCGCTGCTGCGCCGGTAGTCAGGCGGCGACCGTCTCCGCGCCGACGACGCTCGACCGGGCGAGCCAGCCCGGATCGGGCAAGCGGAAGCCCTCGGCCGTGGTCTCCACGAGCCGCTGCTTCTGCCACCGGCTCATGGCGCGGATGGTGGTCTCGACGGTCGCGCCGACCAGCGAGGCCAGCTCGCCGCGCGAGAGCGCCACGGGGATGTGGACGCCGTCGTCGAACTCGTCCCCGAAGCGCTCGACGAGGTGGCTGAGGAGCGCCTTGAGCCGCTGCTCCACCGGCCCGGCGCTCATGATCCCGATCTTGTCGTGGAGGGCATAGCTGTGCTCGGTCAGCGAGCGCGCCAGCGCCCACGCGATCGGCGGTCGCCGCTCGGCGGCGGTGAGGACCGCCTCGGACGAGAGCGTCAGCACCTCGGCCTCCTCGGAGATGACCACCGCGTTGCCGGGGTAGACGTCGCGCGCGATCACCGCCAGGTTGCCGATGGTCTGCCGCGGGCCCCACAGCGCGAGGATGCACGACCCGCCCTCGTTGGTCGGCCGCACCAGCTTCACGAGCCCGTGGGTGACCACGCCGAGGAACGACGCGCGCTCCCCCACGCGGAAGATGAGCTCGCCGCGCGCGAAGCGTCGACGCACCACGAAGCCCGCCAGCTCGGCGAGGCAGTCCGGGGGGAGCCCCGCGAAGAGGTTCGAGGCACGCAGCATCGGCGACAGGTCCATTCGGCAAGGTCTTGCACGCGGTGATCCAACGGCGGTCTGCGGGGAAATGGCCGTTTCGTAGTGTCGCGAGGGCGCACCGTTTGCAGGCGCGCGTTCGTTGCGTGCTCAGGACGGCGCTCAAGCGGAGGGCTCGGTGGACCGTTCTCTCGCTGCGATGCAAACCGCCGCGTTCCAGTACGAGTCGGGCCGCTGGTCCGTGCCTGTGTTCCCACCCCTCGACTCCGACGACACCCTGGTGCTCGTGTTCGGGGGCGCCGGCTACCGCGACGCCCCCGCTCCCCTCGCCGAGCTGACGCGGGCGTACCCCCGCGCGAAGGTCACCGGTTGCTCCTCCGCGGGAGAGATCCACGGCGCCCGGATCAGCGACGACACGCTCTCGGTGGTGGTCGTCCGCTTCGACAAGACCCACGTGCGGCTGGCCCGCGCGACGCTGGGCGCCGACTCGACGGACGCGGGCGCGAGCCTCGCGCGGGAACTGGCGGCGCCCGACCTGCGCGCCGTCCTCGTGTTCTCCGATGGCCTCGCGGTCAACGGCACCGCGCTGCTGCGCGGGATCCACTCCGTCGTGGGGCGGGACGTGATCGTGACCGGCGGGCTCGCCGCGGACGGCGATCGCTTCCAGCACACCTGGGTCTTCCACGAGGGTGGGCCGGTCGAAGGAAGCGTGGTGGCGGTGGGGCTGTACGGCGACGCGGTCGGCGTGAGCCACGGCTCGCGCGGCGGGTGGGACGTGTTCGGCCCGGAGCGGATCGTGACGCGGGCCGAGCAGAACGTGCTCTACGAGCTCGACGGAGAGCCGGCCCTCGACCTCTACAAGAAGTACCTGGGCGATCGCGCGGCGGGGTTGCCGTCGACGGCGCTCCTGTTCCCGCTGGCCCTGCGCACGACGGCGGGGGTCGTGGTGCGCACGATCCTCGGGGTGGACGAGGCGACCCAGAGCATGACCTTCGCGGGGGACGTCCCCAAGGACTCGGTGGTCCAGCTGATGCGCGCCAACTTCGACCGGCTCATCGACGGCGCGGCGGACGCGGGGCGGGACGCGGTCGCTCCCCGCTCGCCCTCGGTCGCGCTCGCCGTCAGCTGTGTGGGCCGTCGCATCGTCCTCGGTGAACGCACCGAGGAGGAGGTGGAGGGAGCCTTCGAGAGCGTGCCGGACGGCGACGTGCTCGTGGGGTTCTACTCCTATGGCGAGATCTCCCCGCTCGCCACCGGCGAGTGCGGTGTGCTGCACAACCAGACGATGACCCTCACCCGCCTGTGGGAGACCTGATGCACCGGGTGCTCGAGCGGCAGCTGCGCAAGCTGGGGCTCTCGGAGGCTCCGCCCGACGCCGCGCAGTGGCGGGCGTTCCTCGAGCGCGTGGACCAGAGCTACACGAGCGCCGACCAGGACCGCTACACACTCGAGCGCGCGCTCGACCTCTCGTCGGGCGAGATGCGCAAGCGCTTCGCCGAGCTGCGGAGCGCCCAGGACCAGCTGGTGCTGGCCTCCCGGAAGGCCGGCATGGCCGACGTCGCGACCAGCGTGCTGCACAACGTGGGCAACGTCCTCAACAGCGTGAACGTGGCCGCCAACCTGGTCTCCCAGCTCGCCAAGTCCACCACGCGCGCGGGCCTCGGCAAGAGCCTCACGCTGCTCCGCGCCCAGCCGGCGCCCGGGCGGTTCCTCGACGACGATCCGCGCGGCAAGAAGCTGCTCCAGTACCTCGATGCGATCGACAGGACGCTCGGCGAAGAGGGTCGACAGATGTCCTCCGAGCTCGAGAACCTCTCCCGGCACATCGATCACATCAAGGCCATCGTGGCCCAGCAGCTCGCGGTGGCCCGCGGGGGCAACCAGGCCCTGGTCGAGGAGCAGATCGTCCTCGGCCAGCTGCTCGACGACGCGGTGCTGGTGGTGAAGGGCTCGCTGCCGCGGCGCTCGGCGATCACGTTCGTGCGCGACTACGCGCCGTGCGTGGTCCGCGCCGATCGCCACAAGCTGTTCCAGATCGTGCTCAACCTGCTCGCCAACGCGCGCGACGCCCTCGCCGCGCGGCCGGAGGGCACCATCACGCTGCGCATCCACTCGGTGGAGAGCCAGGCGAGGGTCGACGTGGAGGACGACGGGGTGGGCATCGCCGCCGAGAACCTCGCCGAGATCTTCACCCATGGCTTCACCACCAAGCCCACGGGGAACGGCTTCGGGCTCCACTCGTCGGCGTGCGCGGCGATGGAGCTCGGGGGGAACCTCTCCGTGCACAGCGACGGTGTCGGGCGGGGCGCGCGCCTCACGCTCTGCCTGCCCTGCGAGAGACCTCTTTCAAAATCTGCCTGAAAGCCACCCATGGGAATCGAACAAGACCCCCCCGCCCGCCGCATCCTGGTCATCGACGACAACCGGTCGATCCACGAGGACTTCGAGAAGACCCTCGTCGCCACGACGCGGAGCGACGAGCTCGGGGCGCTCGAGGGAGAGCTGTTCGCCGAGACCGGTCGGCCGCCGCCGCGGGCGCCGATGAAGTTCGAGGTCTCGTTCGCCTCGGGCGGCGAGGAGGGCGCCGGGATCGCGGCCGCGGCCCTGGCCGAGGGTCGACCGTTCTCGGTCGCCTTCGTCGACATGCGCATGCCACCCGGCTGGAACGGCGTGCAGACCATCCGCCGCCTCTGGGAGCTCGACCCCGAGCTGCAGTGCGTGATCTGCACCGCCTATTCGGACTACTCCTGGGAGGACATCCTCGCCGACCTCGGCGTCAACGACCGCCTGCTGCTCCTGCGCAAGCCGTTCGACCCCGCCGAGGTGTGTCAGCTCGCCTGCGCCCTCACCGAGAAGTGGCACCTCGCTCGGCGGGCACACCTCAAGCTCGAGCAGCTGCGGGGCATGGTCGAGGAGCAGACCCGCCACCTCGAGCAGGCCAACCGCAGCCTCGCCGAGAGCGAGGCGCGCTACGCCCTCGCCGCCGAGGGCGCCAACGACGGGCTCTGGGACTGGAACCTCACGACCGGGCGAGTGTTCTACTCGCCGCGCTGGCGCGCCCTGCTCGGGATCCCGATCGAAGGGCCGCTCGGGGACGGGCTCGAGGCGTTCTTCGACCTCGTCCACCCGGAGGACCTGCCGACGCTGCGCGCGGCGTTCGCCGACCTGCGGGACGGCGCCGCGGATCAGGTCTCGGCCGAGTACCGCATCCGGCACACGGACGGTCAGCACCGCTGGATGCTCTGCCGCGGCGCCGTGACGCGGCGCCCGGACGGTCAGCCGACGCGCGCCGCCGGCTCGCAGACCGACATCACCAACCGCAAGATGGCCGAGACGCAGCTCCGGCACGAGGCGCTGCACGACGCCCTCACCGGCCTGCCCAACCGGGTCCTCCTCAACGAGCGCATCCAGCGCTGCCTCGCGCGCCAGCGCCGCGACCCCGCGTTCCGCTTCGTCGTCATGTTCATCGACCTCGACCGCTTCAAGGTCATCAACGACAGCCTCGGCCACGTGATCGGCGACGCGCTCCTCGTCGCCGTGTCCGAGCGCCTCTCGTCGTGCCTGCGCGAGACCGACACCCTCGCGGCGGTGGACGCGCAGGGGGTCGCGCGACTCGGCGGGGACGAGTTCGTGGTCCTGCTCGAGGGGGTCCGACAGGACGCGGACGCGCTGCGGGTCGCCGAGCGGCTCCTCGAGCGCGTGGCCGAGCCGGTCGTGCTGTCCGGCCACACCGTGCACGTCTCGCTCAGCATCGGCGTCGCCATCGGGCACTCGGGCTACGAGCGCGTGGAGGACATCATCCGCGACGCCGACACCGCGCTCTACCGCGCCAAGGGCGGCGGACGCGGGCGGTACGACGTGTTCACCGACGACCTGCACGTGGCCGCCGTCAACCGCTGGCGGACCGAGGGCGAGCTGCGCCACGCGATCGAGCACCGCGAGTTCGTGCTGCAGTACCAGCCCGTGATGTCGCTCGCGACGGGGTCGGTGACGCACTTCGAGGCGCTCGTCCGCTGGGACCACCCGACCCGAGGGCGCGTCGGTCCGCACGAGTTCATCCCGCTGGCCGAGGAGAGCGGGCTCATCGTGCCGCTCGGCCGCTGGATCCTCGCCGAGGCGTGCCGGCAGATGGAGCAGTGGCAGGCGCTCGGCGTCGCGGCGGCGGTCGCGGTGAACGTGGCGAGCAAGCAGTTCGCCCAGCCCGCGTTCGTGGACGAGGTCGGCGCGCTGCTCGAGGCGACCGGCGTGCCGGCGGACTCGCTGCGCATCGAGCTCACCGAGAGCACCACCATGGATCCCAAGGCCATCGACACCTGCAGCCGCCTCGCCGCGCTCGGGGTGCGGCTCTACCTCGACGACTTCGGCACCGGGTACTCGTCGCTCAGCTACCTCACCCGGATGCCGATCCACGCGCTCAAGATCGACCGCTCGTTCGTCGCGCGGCTGACCGAGGACCCGATGAGCGCCTCGATCGTGCAGACCATTCTCGCCCTCGCCACGGCGCTCGGCATGGAGGCCATCGCCGAGGGGGTCGAGACGAACGCCCAGGCCGAAGCGCTGCGGAGGATGAGCTGCGCGGCCGCCCAGGGGTACCTCTGGCACCGCCCCCTCGACCCCACCCGGGCCCTCTCCCTGCTGCAGGGGGAGCCCGAGCGGTGGCCGACCGGCGCGGCGACCGCGGCCGCCGAGTGAGCCTGGTGAACCCAGCCAACCGGTGAGCCTGCGCCGACACCGACGAGCTCCTCCGCGCGTCGCCCGACATTGCTCTGTCGGACCGCGCGAATCGGAGCCATGCTTGGCGCCGTGGACACGTTCACCGCCGCGAGTCAGCACTGTGACATCGTGGAACGCCTGGCCCGCGTGACGCCGGATCAACAGGTCCGCGGGGTCTGGTTCGCGATGCTCCACGACGAGGTCCGGCGCCGAGGCGAGACGCTGGGCGCGGCGTTCGACGCCGAGGTCGGCGCCCCCGACTACGTCACCTTCCGCATGTATCCGGTGGCCGACTACCTGCGGCGCCTGGTGGTGGCGGGGGCCCGCGTGGCCTCGCCCGAGCGCGTGCACGAAGGCATGCGCGACCTGCACCGCGAGTCGGTGCGCTACTTCGCGCGGAGCGTGGTCGGGCGCGCGTTCGTCTCGCTCATCCGCTTCTCCCAGACGCCCCTCGGCTTGTTCCAGCAGGTCGCACGGAGCCGCAGCCACATCGCGACCTACGGGCGCTGGCTCATCGAGCCCATCGCGACCCGGCGGGCGCGCGTGCGCATCGAGGGCGAGCCGGTCTACGTCGAGAGCGCGCAGGTCGGGGGCATCCTCAGCGTCTGTGACATGTGCGGCGTGCGCGGCGAGATCGAGCACGTCGAGATGCTGGGCCCGTTCGACGGCATCGTGGAAGTCAGCTGGTAGGGATCAGCCGCTGCGACGCAGGCGATCGAGGCGGCGCTGGAACGCCTTGCGCTGCACCCCGAGCAGTCGGGCGGCGGCGCTCTTGTTGCCGTCGCACTCGAGCATGGCGGCCGTCAGCAGCTTCTCCTCGGCGATGTGCAGGCGCGAGCGGCCGTCGGGCGCGGGGAGGTGCAGCAGGGTCTGTACGGCCTCGCCGACGTCGGTCGTGGTCTCGGTGGGCGGCACGAGCGCCTCGAGGGTCGGGACGTCGACGTGGGGGTCCTCGGCGAGCACCGCGAGCCGCTCCACGACGTTGTGGAGCTCGCGCACGTTGCCCGGCCACGGCCGGTGGCGCAGCCACTCGAGCGCCTCGCGGGTGAACGTGAGGCCCCGCGGCTGGGCGGCGGCGAACGCCTCGACGAGCTCGCGCACGTCGTCGCCGCGCGCGGCGAGCGAAGGCACCGCGACCACCACCACCGACAGCCGGTGGTAGAGGTCTTCGCGGAAGAGCCCCTGGCGCACCCGGGCCAGGAGGTCGACGTGGGTGGCCGCCACGATGCGCGCGCGCAGGGCCACCTCGCGCTCGGCACCGAGGGGTCGGAAGCTCCGATCGTCGAGCACGTGGAGCAGCTTCGCCTGCATCTCGAGCGGGAGCTCGGCGATCTCGTCGAGGAGCAGCGTGCCGCCGCCGGCGAGCTCGAGGTGCCCACGCACGCGGCGATCGGCGCCGGTGAACGCCCCGCGCTCGTGGCCGAACAACGACGACTCGACCAGCGTCGGCGGCATCGCCGCGCAGTGCACGACGACGAACGGCTCGGCCGCCCGCCGGCTCGCGCGGTGGAGCGCGCGTGCGACGAGGCCCTTGCCCGCGCCCGTCTCCCCGCGCAGGAGCACGGTGGAGGGGGTGTCGGCGACGCGCGCGATCAGCTGGCGCAGGTGCTCCATGGCCGGTGACGAGCCCAGCACCTCGTTGTGCGAGGTCACCCGCACGCGGCTCGGCGGCGGCTCGCGGAGCTCCTCGAGCAAGGGGACGAGCACCTGCGCGCTCAGCTCGTCCTTGAGGAGGTAGTCGCGCGCGCCGAGGCGCAGGGCCTCGCGCACGTCCTCGAGCTCACTGGAGGAGGTGAGGACGATGGTGGGCAGCGCGCGGCCTGCCTGTCGGAGCTCGCGGAGCAGGTCGAAGCCGCCCCGATCGGTCGGACGATCGCTGAGGCGCACGTCGAGGATCATGGCGTCGATCGCCACGCGCTCGAGGGCGAGGCGGGCCGTGGCGACGTCTTCGGCCTCGATCACGTCGACGTCTCCGAGGCGACCGATCATCGCGCGCAGGACCTGCCGCAGACGGCGGCTGTCCTCGACCAACAGGATTTTCACGGGGTCCAAACATACGTCGCCGTGGGCCGTTTTCGACCCCGACCTGGACGTTTCCGACCAGCCGACACCTCCCACGCCGACTCCCTCGACCGGCGTCTGCCCTACATCCACCCACGGCACGGTCGATGCTCTCGCGCGGCGCGAACCCACGGGAGGATTCCATGCACACCCAGGAAATCGAGCTCAGTCCACGTCCACAGAGCCGCACGTCGAGCGAGACGAGCGGTGCGCACCTGCTGCTCGACACGCTCCTCGGCCACGGCATCGACGTCGTGTTCGGCTTGCCGGGCGGCACGATCATGCCGCTGTACGACGCGCTCGGGGATCGGTCGGCGATCGAGGTGGTGACGTGTCGTCACGAGACGGCCGCGATGTTCGCCGCGATGGGTTACGGGCGAGCGACCGGTCGACCCGCGCTCGTGCTCGTGACGTCGGGGCCGGGCCTCACCAACGCGCTCACGGGCCTCGCCGCGGCGGCGTGCGAGGGGATCCCGCTCCTCGTCGTCGCGGGCGAGATCTCCACCGCGAGCGTCGGGCGCTTCGCGCTGCAGGACGGGAGCCCGAGTGGGCTCGACGTCCTCTCGTTGACCCGCCCCCTCACCCGCTTCTCCGCGCGCGTCGATCGGCCGACCGCGCTGGAGGCGCTGGTCCGGAGGGCGCTGGCCGAAGCGACCGGCCCCCGCCCCGGCCCGGTGTTCCTATCGCTGCCGCTCGACGTCGCGCGGGCCAAGGTGCGTCCCCACAGCCTGGGCGGCGCGGTCCAGGCGACCCACGAGACGACCGACCGGAGCGCGTGCGAGGCAGCGGCGCGGCTCCTCGGGCGCGCCACGCGCCCGGCGATCGTGCTCGGCAACGGCGCGCGCGAACGGGGCCTGTCCACGCTGGTGGAGGAGATCGCCGAGCGGACCCACGCGATGGTCACGGCCACGACCCACGGCAAGGGCGCGTTCCCGGAGCGCCACCCACGCTACCTCGGGGTCCTCGGATTCGGGGGCCACGCACGGGCGCTCGACTACCTCGCGAGCGCCGACCTCACGCTGGTGGTCGGGTCGCGCCTCGGGGACATCTCGACCAACGGCTGGACGGTCTCGTTCGGTGGCCCGCTGGTCCACGTCGACCGGGATCCCACGGCGATCGGGCGCAACCACCCGACGGAGCTGGGCATCGTCGGCGACGCCCGCGCGAGCCTCGCGGCGATCCGCGCGGCGCTGCCGGCGCGCGCCTCGTACGCACCGCACCCCTCGGGCCTCGCCCTCGACGAGGACCCCCGGCGCGCCGACACCAGCGTGCCCCTCAAGCCCCAGTGGTTGATGGCGACCCTCGAGCGCGCGCTGCCCCGATCGACGATCTTCACGGTCGACATCGGCGAGCACGCCGCGTTCGCGGTGCACCACCTCCGGGTCGACGGGCCGGAGCGGTTCCACATGTTCGCCGGGCTCGGCTCGATGGGGAGCGGGATCTGCGCCGCCATGGGGTTCAAGGTCGCCCACCCGAACACGCCCGTGGTCGCGATCTGCGGCGACGGCGGCCTCGCGATGCACGCGGGCGAGCTGCTCACCTGCGCGGAGAACGGCATCAACGTGACGTTCGTGGTCCTGAACGACGGGCGCTACCGGATGGTCGACGCCGGCCTCCAGCACATCTTCGGGCGACGCTCACCAGGCCTCCCGGCCCACGTGGCCGACCTCGCGAGCCTGGCCCGCGCCTGCGGGGTGATCGGCGTCACGGTCGACGCGCCGGGCGACCTCGACTCGCGGCGACTGTCCGCGCTCTTGTCGATCCAGCGCCCCGTGGTGCTGGACGTGCGCATCGACCCGAGCGAGCACCTCTCGATCCAGACGCGGCTCGCCTCGCTCAAGCACTTCTCCGAGGAGGGTGGACGATGAGCGCCACGATCCACGGCCTCGGGCTCTACCTGCCCGAGACGGTACGGCGCAACGAGGACTGGCCGCCCTCGTTCCGCGAGCAGTTCGAGCGCCTGCGCCGCGACGACCTCACCCGCATCGATCCCGCCGACGACGCGATTGGAGCCCTCGCCGAGCGCCACGCCGCGATCCACGAGCGCGACCCGTTCCGCGGCGCGCGGCAACGGCACGTCGCCGTCGAGACGACCTCGAGCGAGGCCGGGGCCCGGGCGGCAGAGGCTGCCCTCGCGGACGCCGGGATCGACGCCTCGGAGGTGGACCTCGTGCTCTCGCACGCGCTCGTGCCCGAGCGCGTGTCGCCCCCGGATGCGGCCCGCATCGCGGCGCACCTCGGCATCCGGCGGGCGGCGGCGCTGGGGCTCGACGCGGTGTGCGCTTCGGTGATCGCGCAGCTCGTGGTGGCGAGCGCGATGATCGAGAGCGGCCGCGCGCGTCGTGTGCTCCTCGTGCAGTCGCACCTCGTGTCACCCACGCTCGACTGGACGAAGCCGGCGTCGGCGATCTTCGGCGACGCGGCCACCGCGCTGGTGGTCGGGCCGGGCGCGCCCGGTGAGGGGCTCCGCGCCGATGTGGCCTCCGTCGACGGCGCGATGCACGCGGCCGTGAGCTTCGAGCGGCGGGAGGGGACGCCCTGGTACACCGGGGGTGAAGCGATGCACCCGGCGAGCGCGGATCGCGCGGCCACCCAGCGCATGACGTCGCGCCTCCTGCACTTCGGCGTCGACACGCTCGGCGCCCTGTTCGACCGCGCGCACATCCACGGCGGTGACGTCGACGTGCTCGCCACCATCCAGCCCGCCGCGTGGTACCCGACAGCACTCGGCGAAGCGGTGGGGGTGCCGCGGGGCCGCGCCCCTTCGACCTTCGACCGCATCGCGCACGTCGGGGCCTGCGGCGTGGTTGCCAACCTGCTCGAAGCGCGCGCGCAGGGGCTGCTCGTGCCCGGTGCCCAGGTGGTCCTCTACGCGCACGGCGCGGGGATGAACTGTGTGGCAGCTCTGCTCCGATGGGGGCAAAGGTAGGAGTCACAAGCGGGACACGAGCGGGCTGCTAAGCTGTCTCGACGATGTCGGGGCGGCCGTTCACAACCCACATCCTCACGACGCCCTCGCGAGCGACCGCCGTCCGCCAGGCGCTGCTCGCGTCTGGCGTCGACGCGCAGTTGCTGGTCGGGGAGATCACCCTGCTCGCGGAGACGCTCCGCAAGGGCGACCCCTCGGTGGTGCTCATCGGCGTCGCCGACGAGGGCGTTCATCGCGGCTGCCTCGACGAGATCATCTCCTATCGCGCGCTCACCCCGGAGCTGCTCGCCCTCGCGGCGCGCACGAGTGTCGAGCGGGTGGCCATGGTCTCTCGCCTGGCAGACGCCGAGCGTTCGAGCCGCCACAAGGAGCAGCTCGCGTCCCTCGGGGTGGTGGTCGCGGGCGCGATGCACGAGATCAACAACCCGACCGCCGCCCTGCGGCTCAGCATGGAGGCCCTCGGAGACCTGGTCGGCGAGCTGCGCACCGAGGTGGCCCGCCTCGAGGAGCTGCTCGTGGCCCCGGGCGCGCACGAGCTCGAGGCGGCGCGAGCCTCCGTCGGTCAGCTGCACGCGCTCTTGCGGGAGGACGGCGCCACGAGCCTCATCGGTGACTCGCTCGAGGACCTGCACGTGATCCGCGACGTCGCCCGCGATCTGCGCACCATCGCCTCGGTGGAGTCGAAGGACGTGGCGCCCGAGATCGTCAACGTGGCCACCGTCGTCAAGCAGGCGCTGCGCCTCTCCCCGATCGATCCCGACGTCGTGCACGTGGAGCTCGACTTCTCCGATCCGGTCCCGCTGCTCTGGCTCCCACGCTCGCGACTCGTCCAGATCGTGAGCAACCTGGTGACCAACGCCTGCCACGCGATGCAGCAGATCGAGCGGCCGATGCACCGCCTGCGGATCAGCGTGCGCGAGGACGAGACCACCCTCTTGCTCGCGGTCAGCGACACCGGCATCGGCATCGAGCCCGAGGTGCTGCCGTCGGTGTTCGAGCCGTTCTTCACGACCAAGGGCCCCGAGCGCGGCACCGGGCTCGGCCTCTCGATGTCGCGCGAGATCGTGCGGCGCCTCGGTGGCGATCTGTGCATCGACGCCATCGCCGGTGAGGGCGCCATCGCGATGGTGTTCCTGCCCCTCAGCCTCCGCGCCGACGTCACGCCCCCGCCGAGCGACCGTCAACGGCCGCGGGTGCTGCTCGTCGACAGCGACTTCGAGCGACTGCGGCGCATGGAGCGCGCGCTGCGCCACGACTTCGAGGTGCTCGTCGCGCAGAGCGGGCTCGACGCGCTCGCGTTGCTGGAGTCGGGCGCGCGCGTCGACGGGATCCTCGGCGAGGCGACGATGCGCGAGATGGACGGGGAGGCGTTCCTCGGCGAGGTGAAGGCGCACTGGCCCAGCCGTCAGCGGCACGTCGTCCTCTATGGCAGCGAGACGCCGGTCGAGGGTGTTCGGGTCGCGCACTGCCCGAGCGACGACGCGGCGTGGCTCGCGCTCGCCCGAGAGGCCACCGGGATGGCCTTGCACTAGTCGCGTACGTCGAAGAAGGGCATCCACCTACATCCACGCCGTCTCGGTGCACGGACGAATGTCACGTGGCGCAGACACGGGAGATGGCGAATTCTCCGGTGTTCTGGCCGTGAGGCGGGGTGGTACGCGGATTGAACTGTCGCCGGTCATGACGCTCGCTCGCTCCCTCGTGGTGGTGCTCTCGCTCGGTCTCGTCGTGGGCTGCGCTGCCCAGCACGAAGACCCGAGCGACGCGCTGGTCGGTGCGGAGGAGCCCGACGACGACGCCGACCTGCGCGGCGCGGAATCGGTGACCGACACCCTCGCGGCGGGCGCGCAGCTGCGGACCAACGCGGCGCTCAACCTGCGGGCGAGCCCTTCGAAGAGCGCGACGATCCTCGAGGTGATGCCGGAGGGCACGCTCGTCACCGCCGTCACCGGGAAGCCGAGCGCGGGCTGGTATCAGGTGAAGCACGGCGCGAAGACGGGCTGGGCCTACGGCGTCTACCTCGACCGCGTGACGAGCAGCGGAGGCTCCACCGCCGCCGGCGGCTCGTGCTCGCCCGCGCGCGCCATCGGGATCGTGAGCGCGCCCAAGAAGGCGCTGCTCGACACGATCGCCTACGCCGAGGGCACGCGGGGCTACAGCCAGGATGGCTACGACGTGATGTTCTCGTTCAAGACCTTCAGCAGCTGCGACAGCCACCCGCGCCAGACGCTCTGCTCGGGTGGGTACTGCTCGACGGCGGCCGGGCGCTACCAGTTCCTCTCCACCACCTGGGACGGCCTCAAGCTGCCGAACTTCCGCCCCGAGAACCAGACCACCGGCGCCATGACCCTCATCGCCTGGCGCAAGGCGACCATCCCGGCCGACCGTCCGCTCACCGCGACCGAGTTCACCAACGTGATGAACAAGATCTCGTACGAGTGGGCCTCGCTGCCGCCGGGGCGCTACGGGCAGCCGATCAAGACGATGTCGCAGCTGCGCACCGAGTACTGCAAACTCGCCAAGTGCTGACGGGACGACAGACCTTCGCCTTGCTCGGGGTGCTCGCGGCGCTCGTGGCCCTCGCCGCGTGGCGGCTCGTCGCGCCTGCGCCGACGCCGCTCGGATCGACGGCGTCGAGCGGCGTGCCGTCGGCCAGCATGGTCACGCCCTCGCTCAGCGGTGCAACATCGGCGCCCCCACCTTCCGTGGTCCCGTCGAGCCCTTCGCCGGTCACCAGCGGCAAAGCGGGGGGACTCGTGGTGGCGCTCGCCTCCACCGACCCGTTCGTGCGTCGGAAGGCCATCGAGGACGCGGTGGTCGCCAAGGACGTCACTGCGCTCGCCGAGCTCTACCAGGTGGACCTCGCGGCGAACGGCTACGTGGCGGCGGCGGCGATCGACGGTGTCGGCAAGCTCGCGGCGCTGCTGCCGATGGCCGAGCGCAAGGAGGCGATCCGCACGCTGGATCGCTGGCTGCGGGCGGAGTCCCAGCGCGACGCGAAGGAGGCCGTCGGCAACGCCTCGATCGCGGTGGACGCCCTCGGGGAGACCAAGTCGAAGGACGCGGTGACGCCGCTGATCGACGCGCTCGACGGAGGGCGTCTGCCCTTGCACGTGCAGACGCGCATCGTCGAGGTGCTCGGCACGCTGGACGACCCCCGCGCGGCGCCGAGCGTGCAACGGTTCCTCTCGCGGGTGGAGGCGGAGGCCAAGAAGCTGACCGACGCCAGCGACGCCTTGGAGCGCGAGCTGCTCACCGAAGCCAAGGCGGCGGGCGACGCGGCGCTGGCGCGCTGGTCCCACTGACCAGCCTCGGGAGCACGCCGGCGACTCTGGACCTCAAGATCGCGCGGGAGCGGCCGTAGACAGGGTGAACCGGGTGCGCTCGCGCTGACGTTCGCTCGTCGCGTCCACCGAACGTCAGGGCCGACGCTCACCCAGCTCGTTCCCGCCAGGCAGAAGGGGTCATCGATGCTCCGGACGGAGACAGGCACGCGCGCACCGAGGGCAGCGGCCATCACAGCCGACTTCTTGCACGAGCCACCGAGCGAACGGGTGACCGTCCCTTCCGTCCTGTCTCCTGGCCAGCAGGTCGACGGACGCTTCTGCCTCGAGCAGCCGCTCGGCGCCGGCGCCCAGGCCGACGTCTGGCGCGCGCGGGACATCCACCTCGAGCGGCACGTCGCGCTCAAGGTGTTGCGGGGGTCGGCGGCCACGGGGTTGCACAGCGCGGCGCGCTTCCGGCGGGAGGCGGCCATGCTCGCCCGCCTGCGCAGCGCGCACCTGGCGACCATCTTCGGCTTCGGCTTCATCGAAGGCGAGCCCTACTTCGCGATGGAGCTCGTGGACGGCAAGAGCCTGCTCGAGCTCTGGGACGTGCACCTCGAGGCCCAGCGCCCGATGCCGCTCGGTCGCACGGTGGAGATCGTGGCGGACGCCGCGCGGGGCCTCTCGGTCGCGCACGCGCAGGGCATCGTCCACCGCGACGTCAAGCCCGAGAACGTGATGATCGAGGACGACACCGGTCGGGTGGTCGTCGTGGACTTCGGCGTCGCGCTGGATCGCGACGACGTCGGCGACGGCATGATCTACGGCACCCCGGAGTACCTGGCGCCCGAGCTCTTGCGGGGCTCTCCGGCGAGCGCGCTGAGCGATCAGTACGGGCTCGCGCTGATCGCCTACGAGCTCCTGGTCGGATCGCTGCCGTTCGCGCACGAGCCCGCCACGATGCAGATCCTCCGGCGCGGCGAGGAGGGGCTGCCTGCCCCGTCGATCGCCCGGGCGGAGCTCGCGCCGCTCGACCGCGTGCTGCTCCGCGCGCTGTCGCCCGATCCCGCGGAGCGCTATCCGACCTGCGTGGCGCTGGGGAACGCCCTGACGCAGGCGATCGGCGGCCCGGCCCACGCGGCCCTCGACGGCAACGTGCGGGTGCTCGTCGTCGACGACGATCCGCTGTTCGGTCGGCTCGTGACGCGGTGC
This sequence comes from uncultured Polyangiales bacterium, assembly GCA_964624885.1. Lineage (GTDB taxonomy): Bacteria > Myxococcota_A > Polyangia > Polyangiales > JADJMO01 > JADJMO01. The sequence goes on from CAZUZY010000004.1 coordinate 48,549, forward strand.
CTGCACGTGGCGCTCGCCGGGATCCCGCTGACCATCGAGCGCGCGACGGATCCGCGCGCGGCCCTCGAGAAATGCCGACAAGAGCTGCCCGAGCTCGTCGTGCTCGACTACGCGATGCCGGGGATGGACGGCGTGGAGCTCCTCTCGCAGGTGCGCGCGCTCCCCGAGGGCGACGCGGTGCGAGCCGTCGTCCTGAGCGGCGCCACCGACAACCAGACGCGACTGCGGTTCGCCATGCTCGGCGTGCGCACCTTCGCGACCAAGCCGATCGACTTCGAGGCCCTCGTGACGACCCTGCGACGGCTGGCGCGATCGAACGGGTGGGTCACCGCAGGGGTCGAATGACCGACGAGGGGGTGGCCGCCGAGCAGACGGATCTGGTCCGTCTGCATCGCTTCTCGGCCATCGTGGCGCTGGCCTGGGCGGCGTTCGCCCTGTTGCACCTCTTCATGGGTCGAAGACTCCTCGCGCTGGTCCACGTGGGGGCGGCGGCGCTGGCGGGGATCGGCGTGCTCCTCGCGCGTCGGACCGCGCGCGGCCCGTCGCTCTCGATCGTCGCGATGAGCTCGTGCGTCGCGCTGGTGGTCGTCACCGTGCTGACCGGCGGCGCGCGCGCGCCGACCATGGTGTACCTGGCCCTCCTCCCGCTCGTGACCGGCCTGTTCCGGCGGCCCCTCGTGCGGAGGACGTGGCTCGCGGTGGCGCTGCTCGCCATCGTCGCCATCCCGCCGCTCACGACGCTGCTCGGCAGCGACGTCGTCCAGCCAGGCCCCTTCGAGCAGGTGTTCGTCGTGGTCGCGCTCGCGCTGATCCTCTACGGGTTCGGCAGCGAGTGGCGGGCCTCGAGCGACGCGCTGGTGACGCTGCTCGAGGCGCGGCGACGCACGATCGAGGGGCAGGCCGAGGAGGTCCAGCGGGCGCACGACGACGCGGTGAAGGCCTCGGAGAACAAGAGCCGCTTCGTCGCCATGACCAGCCACGAGCTGCGCGGGCCGCTCAACGGGATGCTGGGCATGAGCCAGGCGCTCGCGGACACCCGTCTCACCGACAACCAGCGCGAGCTGGTACGCGCGCTCACCACGAGCGCCGAGTCGCTCTCTCGGCTGCTCAGCGACCTGCTGGACATCGCCCGCATCGAGGCCGGACGCGTCGAGGTGGTGCTCAAGGACACCGACGTGCGCGGGCTCGTCGCCGACGTGGTCGACACCTTCGCCACCGAGGCCGACGCCAAGGGCCTCGACATCGTCGCCATCGCGGATCTCACCGTGCCCGCGGTGGTGAGCGCCGACGCGGGCCGGCTCGCCCAGGTGCTGCGGAACCTGGTCTCCAACGCCGTGAAGTTCACCGAGAAGGGCGCGGTGACGGTCTCGCTCACCCGCGAGGAGGCGACCCTGTGGATCTCGGTGAAGGACACCGGCCGGGGGATGAAGAAGGAGGACGTCGGTCGGATCTTCCTCCCCTTCGAGCAAGTTTCCGCCGAGCTGGTCGACCGCCGCGCCGGCACGGGGCTCGGCCTGTGGATCGCGCGGAGCTTCGTCGAGAGCTGGGGTGGGACCATCGTCGTGGACTCGGCGCTCGGGCAAGGGACCGAGTTCCGGGTCGCGATCCCGCTCGGCCCCGAGGAGGTGAATCCACGGTTCACGACGCTGATGGGCATGCCCGTGCTCGTCGTGATCACCCAGCGGCCGGCCACCGCCCAGGCGTTCCTCGCCGTCGGTCGGGAGATCGAGGCGCGGGTGGTGCACGCCACCTCCGCCGACGATATCCTGGCCGCGGGTCGCCTCGACGCACGGGCCCTGATCGTGGACACGGCGCACGGCGGGCTCGACCTCGCCGACGCGCTCGCGCCCCTGCGGCTCAAGGCGCGCCTCGTCCTCGCGGCGACCGCGAGTCAGCTCGCGGAGGCCGAGAAGCTCGCCGCCAAGCTCGAGGCGCGGGTGATGCTGCTCCCACCGCGCGCCTCGCGGCTGCTCGCGGCGCTCGAGGCGCCCCACCGCGCCCTCACCCACCGCCCGAGCTACCACACCCCCTCGACCGTCGACGCCACCCTGCTGGTCGTGGACGACGACGCGATCAACCGTCGCGTGGCGCGGCACGCGGCCCAGCAGCTCGGCCTGCGGGTGCTCGAGGCGGCGTCCGGCGAGAAGGCGCTCGAGGTGCTCGGGCGAGTGACGGTGGATCTGGTGCTGCTCGACCTCCACCTCGAGGGGATGGACGGCGACGAGGTCGCGCGACGCATCTGCGCGAGCCCCACCGCGCCCGCCATCATCGCCTACACGGGCAGCGTGAACGAGGCGGACCGGCGGCGCTTGCTCGAGGCCGGCGTCACGGAGATCCTCGCGAAGCCGCTCGATCGCGGCTCGTTCCTCGGCGCCGTCAACCGAGCGATGAACGCGCGACGCCAGCAGGCGCGCAAGACCGGCCGGTCCCTCAAGCTCGACGTGCTCGACCCCGGCGCGCTGGACGAGCTCACCAAGATCATGGGCGAAGAGGTGCCCGACATGATCACCGAGTTCCTCCCGCAGCTTCGCGCCCGGGTCGACAAGATCGTGGCGGCCGCCATCGAGGGCGAGCTCGCCCAGGTCGGCGCGGAGTCACACTCGCTCGCTTCCACGGCGGCGACCTTCGGCGCCCTGCGGGTCGCGATCATCGCGCGCACCCTCGAGGCCGCGGCCCACAAGCAGGACCTCGGCCGGGCGCGCCCGCTGTCGAGCGCCCTCGCCGAGGCGGCAGAGGAGAGCGTCCCGCTGCTCGAGGCCGAGGCGCGAGCGAGGGCCACAGATCCTCGGGCTTCTTCGCGCGTGTAAGGACTCAGACCTTCCACCGTTGGAGAGATCATGAGACGCCTCGCCCACCTGTTCGGCGTGACCTGCCTGGTCGCGCTCGTCGGCTGCGGTCCGACCACCACCACCTACGTGAAGAGCCCCGACACGACCCTCGGTCGCGTCGTGGTGTACCGGAACGGCATCGCCTATTTCGAGCGCTATGCGCACGTCGAGGGCAACGTCCTCAAGGTCTCGGTGCCGACCGACAAGCTCGACGACTTCCTCAAGTCGTTGACCGTGACCGACACCAAGACCGGAGAACCGGCGCCGATCTCGTACCCGACCACCCTGCCGGCCTCCGCGACCGGGCTCGTCGACCTCGAGATCCGGCTCGGCGGCCAGGCGCCCCACGACCTGAAGCTCACCTACGTGACCGAGGCCCCGAGCTGGAAGCCGAGCTACCGCATCGTGCTCGGCAACGACGGCAAGATCACGATGGAGGGCTGGGCGATCGTCGACAACACCTCGGGCGAGGACTGGGTCGACGTGCGCCTCGGCGTCGGGTCGAGCTCCGCGCTCTCGTTCAAGTTCGACCTCAAGTCCGTGAAGGTGGTCAATCGCGACACCCTGCACGCGGACGAGCTGTTCGCGACCGCGCCGCCGATGGGCGGCACGACCTACGGCGGGGAGGGCGAGGTGCAGGTCGCGACGCTCGACGACAAGACCGCCGAGAAGATCGCCCTCGCCGACACCAACAAGAAGCTGCCGTCCGCGACAGGAACGCCCGAGCCGCAGAAGAAGCCGCCGGTCTACGTGGGCGGTCCCATGGGCGGCCCGGGTGCGAGTGGCGGCAAGATGAAGGGCCTGCCAGGTCAGCCCGCCGGCGTGACGCCGGCGACGCCCGCGCCGGTGATGCCACCGCCGCCGCCCGCGGACCCGGCGTTCGAGGCCACGGCCTACAAGCTCGCGGCCAGCAAGAAGCCGGTGGTGGTGGAAGGCTTCGCGACGGAGGCGGACGTGGACAAGGCCGGCGCCTCGCTCGAGCGCGCCGGACGCGTGCGCCTGCAGCTCATCGCGCGCGGCGTGCCGCCCGAGAACGTGGTCGCGGTCGGCAAGGGGCTCGTGCCGGGCAAGAACGGCGGCGTCCGCATCGTCGAGGTGACCCCGAAGGCGCCGCCCAAGGGTCTCCCGGCCGAGGGTGGTGCGGGCGACCCCATCGGCACCTCGCACTTCGAGTCGTCGGGCAAGATGAGCGTCAAGAAGGCCAACTCGGCGATGATCTCGATCGTGAAGGGGGCGACCAAGGGAGAGGTGGTCTACTTCTACGATCCGGAGAGCCCGCGGGGGAACCTGACCTTCCCGTTCCGGGCGATCCGGCTCGAGAACCCGACCGAGAGCACCCTCGAGAGCGGGCCCGTCACCGTGTTCGGCGAGGGCAAGTTCATCGGCGAGGGCATCAGCGAGCCGATCCCGCCACACGCCTCGGCGTTCATCCCGTTCGCGCTCGACCGCCAGATCGTGGTCGAGACCAACGACGGTCAGAAGGACGACATCCTCCGGGTGCTCGCCGTGCAGCGGGGCGTGTTCTCGACCGAGAGCAAGCACACCCGGACCACCAAGCTCGTGTTCCACAACCGGCTGACCCACAAGGCCAAGATCAACATCCGGCACACGACGCCCAAGGGCTACACGCTGGACGAGCAGGGGTTCGTCTCGGTGCAGAAGATCGGGGCGGCCCACGTGCTCGGCATCGAGGTCGACCCCGGCGCCAAGAAGGAGATCGTGATCTCCGAGACGACCCCGGTGTTCAAGACCATCGACCTGCGCTCGCCAGGGGGGCTCGACGCGGTGAAGGCGTACGTCTCGTCCGCCGCCACCGCCGGCCCGCTCAAGGAGCAGGTGGCCCGCATCGTCAAGCTGCAGCAGGAGATCGGCAACCTCGAGCAGCGCATCGAGACCACCAAGGAGCAGCTCGGCGAGTACCGCACGCGCATGGACGAGCTCCACATGCAGCTCGTCACCCTGAAGGCGGTCAAGAGCGCCGGCCCGCTGATGAAGGACCTCGAGAAGAAGATGCAGGAGACCAGCGACAAGGTGTCCAAGACCACCCTCGACCTGGTCGACCAGCAAGAGAAGCTGATGATGGCCAAGATCCGCCTGCAGGACGCGATCTCCGAGCTCACGCTCAAGAAGGACGAGGAGCCGAAGGGGGATCCGAAGGCAGATCCGAAGAAGACCTAGACGACGAAGGGAGCGCCCGGGGGGGCGCTCCCTCGTCGCGCGCGCCGTCGCTAGAACTCGTCGCAGTGAGCGGCGGCGAGCTGCGGCTTCGGGGCCTTCGCGAGGCGGCGCAGCGCGGGCTTGCGGGCGACCTCGCGGACGACGACCGGCGGCCGCGGCGCCGCCACCGCGGGCTCCGCGCCCGTGTCGAGGCGGAAGCGCGCGACCAGCTCCTGCAGCTGCTCGCCCTTGCTGGCGAGGTTCTGGGCGGTCGAGGAGAGCTCCTCGGTCTGCGCGGCGTTCGACTGGGTGACCTGGTCCATCTGGCTGACGGCCTTGTTGACCTGCTCGATCCCGGTCGTCTGCTCGTTGGAGGCCGCGGCGATCTCGCCGATCATGTCGGTGACCCGCTTCACCGAGGTCACGATCTCGCGCAGCGTCTCCCCGCTCGTGTTCACGTGCTGGGAGCCGGCGGCGACCTTCTCGGTGGAGTCGCCGATGAGGCCCTTGATCTCCTTGGCGGCCGCCGCGCTCCGCTGCGCGAGGTCACGCACCTCGGCGGCGACCACCGCGAAGCCCCGCCCCTGCTCGCCGGCCCGCGCCGCCTCGACGGCCGCGTTGAGGGCGAGGATGTTGGTCTGGAAGGCGATCTCGTCGATGGTGGTGATGATGTCGCCGATGCGGCGGGACGACTGGGTGATGTCGCCCATCGCCTCCACCGCCGATCCGACCACCGCGCCGCCCTTCTCGGCGACGGTCCGCGAGCCGGCGGCCAGCTGGGCCGCGTGCTTGGCGTTGTCGGCGTTCTGACGGACGGTGGCCGCGACCTCCTCCAGGCTCGCCGCGGTCTCCTCGAGGCCCGAGGCCTGCTCCTGGGCGCCGGTCGAGATCTGGTCGGCGGCGCCCGAGAGCTGCTGCGAGGCCGAGGCGAGCTCGTCGGCGACGGTCCGCACCTCGCTGAGGGCCTGGTGGATCGCCCCGACCGCGGTGTTCAGGGACGAGGCGAGGGCACCCAGCTCGTCGTGGCTCTCGACCTCGAGGCGCTGGGTGAGGTCGCGGGCCGCGACCCCCTCCAGCACGCCGACCGCCTTGCGCAGCGGACGCGCGATGAGGCCGGCGATGAAGACGCCGAGGCCCATCGAGAGGAGCACGCCGAGGATGGTGCCGGCGACGTTCAGGCGCGTGGCCGAGGCCGCGGTCGCCGCCCCGGCCTGGTCCATCTCGCCGGCGATGTCGGCGATGATCTGCGCCTGCTCGTCGAACGAGCGCACCGCGACGAGCAGCTTGGGGCCGGCGTCGTCGCTGGAGTTCTTCGCGGCCTGCTGGTGCAGGGCTGCCTTCTGGTCCGGGTCGGTGGCGACGGCCGCCTCCCGCGCCAGCGTCAGGGTGCGCTCGGCCGCGACGAGGTAGGCGGTCGCGTTGGTCTGCAGCGCCTCGAAGGCCCGCCGCTCGTCACGTCCGTCCTTGGTCACGGTGAGGTTGGTCGCGCCGTAGTCCTTCAGGATCTTGTCCATCTCCCCGCGCAGACGGGCCTGCGTGACGATCATCTCGTCGATCTTGTGCGCGTCGGTGTAGTTCAACCCGTTGATCGCGTTCGCTCGGTAACGCGTGAGCTTGGAGGCGAACATGGCCAGCTGCGTGCCGGGCACGGTGTAGTCGACGTACATCCCCCGCATCTTGTCGGTGACGCGGTGCAGGCTGTTCGCCGAGAGCACGCCGAGCGAAATCATCAGGACGCTCACCAGCGCGAAGGCCGTGAGGAGCTTCGCCCTCACCTTGAGGTTCGTGAACCATTCCATGTGCAGCTCCCTCCGGCAGCGCAGGCGCCGGTCGAGCTCGAGCGGTGCACCGGCCGTGCCCACCGGAGTGGGCACGGGCCTTGCCGATTGAGCGGCGCTCCCCGCGATTTGCGCCAAACCGTTGACGCGGCGGCGGGCGCGGCGACAAGCGCCGAACGCCTGCGCCGCGCTCTTCCTGCCAGTTGCTGCCAGCGGTCAGGCGAGCGGGACGTAGAGCTCGGTGCGCAGCGCCTCGGGCGGCGTGGTGGAGGGATCGTTGCGGTAGATCTCGAAGCTGACCCCCTCCGCCAGACGGTGCCCGCTCTCGGGGAGCCACCCGCCCATCAACCGCGCCCACGCGTCGCCGAGGCCCGAGTACGGGCCGACGTGGGTCGCGCAGGCGTAGCGACCGGCGGCGATGCGCTGCTCGGCGAGTCCGGCCGGCAACGGCGCGCCTTCGGGCACCGTGATGGCCGCGTCGGAGCAGAGCTCCTCCTTGGGCTTGCCCTCGGGGTCGTCGTGGTAGATCGCGATCATCTGCGTCGAGAGGCCGAACAGCCCGGCGGGCCCGGCGAGGGCGCCGAGCCGACCGAAGGCCTCGCCGATGCGATCGTAGGGCCCCACGTGACGGACGGTGAACACGCGTTGCTCGGACAGCTGCTTGATCTCGATGTTCATGGGCGTGCCTCCTCGGGTGAAACGGAGGGTGACGGGAGCGCCGCCCTCGCGGAAATGGACGCCGCAGCGGGCGGCGATCTCGGTGCGGGTGCGCTCGGGGCCACACGCCTCGACCGGCTTGCGGAAGCCCGATGGCGAGTCGCCGTAGGCCTGCCGGAAGGCCCGGGTGAAGGCCTCGTGGGTCTCGTAGCCGGCCTCGAACGCGATGCGGGTCACCGCCTCGTCGGTGCGGAGCAGGCGCAGCGCGGCGCGCTCCAGGCGCAGGCGCCGGTGCAGCTCGAGCGGGGTCTCGCCGACGAGGCCGCGGAAGATGCGGTGGAAGTGCAGCGGGGCGAGCGCGGCCTCCCGGGCGAGCACCTCGAGCTGCAGAGCGTCGTCGAGCCGGGCGGCGACGTGGTCGACCGCCCGCTGCACGGCGGCTTCGTAGAACGATCGGGTCTCTTCCTTCACGAGACCGAGGGTAGCGACTGCGGTGGGGCCCGCTTGACGGGGATTGCGATTTTTCGCGCGAGCCGGGGGTGCGAACCGCGCTCGCAACCTTGCACGTCCGGCGGGCGCGTCTGCATGCCAGGCTCCCGCCCATGTCCCGCTACCTCGTCCTCTCGACCGTGCTGACCTGGGTGATGTTGCTCACCGCGAGCCTGCTCCGCTCGCGGGGGTGGAGCCTCGCCGGTCTGCGGGTCGCGTTCGGCAACCGTGACGATCTCGCAGAGGCCACCCCGCTCGCCGCCCGCGCCGACCGCGCGGCGAAGAACATGCTCGAGAACCTGCTGCTCTTCGTGGCGGTCTCGGCGGCGGTCGCGCTGAAGGGCGCCGCCGCCCCCGCCCAGCTTTCGCTGGGGGGCGCGGTGTTCTTCTTCGCCCGGGTGGCCTATTTCGTCGTCTACCTCGCGGGCGTGCGGTACCTCCGCACCCTGATCTGGGCCGTGGGGCTGGTCGGCGTGGGGATCGTCGGCGCGGCGGCGCTCTAGACGTCGATCGCGGACACCGAGCCGACGCGGGCGCGGAGCTCGAACTTCTGGATCTTGCCCGTGGCCGTGCGCGGCAGCTCGCCGAACACCACGGCCCGCGGCACCTTGAAGTGGGCGAGGTGCTGGCGACAGTGGGCGACGATCTCCTCGACGGTCGCCGTGGCACCGGCCCGCAGCTCGAGGAACGCACACGGGGTCTCGCCCCAGCGCGGGTCGGGCTTGGCCACGACAGCGGCCGCGAGGATCGCGGGGTGGCGGTAGAGCACGTCCTCGACCTCGAGGCTCGAGATGTTCTCGCCGCCCGAGATGATGATGTCCTTGCTCCGGTCCTTGATCTTCACGTAGCCGTCGGGGCCGAGGACACCGAGATCGCCGCTGTGGAACCACCCCCCGGCGAACGCCTGCTCGGTGGCCGTCGGGTTCTTGAGATAGCCCTTCATGGCGATGTTCCCGCGGAACATCACCTCGCCCATCGTCTCGCCGTCGGCCGCCACCTCGCGCATGGTGTCGGGGTCGAGGACGCTGATCGCCTCCTGCAGGTGGTAGCGGACCCCTTGTCGAGCGTTGAGCCGCGCGCGCTCGCCGACGGGGAGCTCGCGCCAGTCGGGGTGCTTCTCGCACACCGCGGCGGGGCCGTAGGTCTCGGTGAGGCCGTAGACGTGGGTCAGATCGAAGCCCAGCGTCTCCATGGCCTCGATCATGGCGGCCGGCGGCGCGGCGCCGGCGACCATCGCGTGCACGCGGTGGGTGATGCCCGCGCGCAGCTCGGCGGGTGCGTTGATCAAGGTGGCGTGCACGATCGGCGCGCCGCAGTAGTGGGTGACGCGGTGCTCGCGGATGGCGTCGAAGATCGCCTTGGGCTCCACCTTGCGGAGACACACGTTGACGCCGGCGCGCGCCGCCACCGTCCAGGGGAAGCACCACCCGTTGCAGTGGAACATGGGCAGGGTCCACAGGTAGACCGCGTGCTTCTCCATGTCCCACTCGAGCGCGTTGGAGATGGCGTTCAGGTACGCGCCGCGGTGGTGGTAGACCACGCCCTTCGGGTTGCCGGTGGTGCCCGAGGTGTAGTTCAGGCAGATGGCGTCCCACTCGTCGGCGGGGCCCTCGGAGACGAACGCCGGATCGCCCTCGGCGAGGAGCGCCTCGTACTCGAGGGTGCCGATGCGGTGGCCGGGCCCCGTGTACTCGGGGTCGTCCACGTCGATCACGAGGAGCTCACGACCCGCCATGGCGACGGCGCGCTCGACGACCGGGGCGAGCTCGCGGTCGACCAGCAACACCTTGGCCTCGCCGTGGGCGAGCGTGAAGGCGATGCTCTCGGCGTCGAGGCGCGTGTTGAGCGCGTTGAGCACGGCGCCGCTCATCGGCACCCCGAAGTGCAGCTCGACCATGGCCGGGACGTTGGGGAGCATCGCCGCCACCGTGTCACCGCGGCCGATGCCTCGGGCGCGGAGCGCGCTCGCGAGGCGGCGACACCGCTGGTCGACCTCCCGCCAGCTGCGGCGCAACGGACCGTGCACGACGGCGAGGCGATCGGGGTGGACAATGGCGGCGCGGGTGAGGAACGACACCGGCGTCAGCGGGACGTAGTTGGCGGCGCGCTTCTCGAGGCCGTGGTCGTAGGGGGAGGTCATGGGAGGCTCGTCCGCGGGTTCGGGGTGCGATCGATGGGAACCTGCGCCGCCGAGCGCCGCAACTGCTAGAAGCTCCCCGTACCCCGACAAGGACGAGATCCCATGGCAATCTGGCTGGAAGACGACGACGACAAGAAGCCGGAGATCGAAGCGAAGCCCTCGGAGGCGATGGAAGAGCGCCTCTTCAAGTCGCGCTCGGTGTTCGTGTTCGGCTCCATCGACATGAAGCTCGCGCAGCGCGTCACCGCGCAGCTGATCGCCCTCGCGACCGAGAGCGAGTCGAAGGAGATCCGCGTGTTCGTGAACTCGCCCGGCGGCCACGTGGAGTCGGGGGACACCATCCACGACATGATCCGCTTCGTGCCGTGCCCGGTGAAGATCATCGGCACCGGCTGGGTGGGGAGCGCCGCGGCGCACATCTACCTCTCGGCCCCCAAGGAGCGGCGGCTCTGCCTGCCGAACACGCGGTTCCTTCTCCACCAGCCGAGCGGTGGCGCGGGCGGTCAGGCCACGGACATCGCCATCCAGGTCGAGCAGATCCTCAAGGCCAAGCGCCGCATCCAGAAGGCCATCGCCGACGCGACCGGGCAGACCCTCGACAAGGTGATCGCCGACACCGAGCGCGACTACTGGATGAGCGCGGAAGAGGCCAAGGAGTACGGCGTGGTCTCGCGCATCATCAAGACGCAGTCCGAGATCTGAGCTCGAGGGGCGCAGGCGACCGGTCGTCATGGCTCAAGAGGCACGCGGGGCCGTCCGTTCACCCCGACGTGGAGAAGAGCGACTGGGACTGCCTGCACCAGCTGGTGGCCGACTGCGCCCTCGCGCTGTTCGAGGGCGTGGAGGTCCCGCTCGAGTACCGGGGGCTCGTGCCGGGCAGCACCACCGCGACCACCATCGCGGTGCTCGGGTTCGCCGGGGAGCACCTCCGCGGAGCTGTCGTGCTCGAGGCGCCCGAGACCGTCCTCACGCGGTCTCTGCCGTGTGGCGAGCCGACCAGCGAAGCGCTGCTCGACTGGGCGGGTGAGCTCGCCAACCAGCTGTGCGGGCGGATCAAGAACCGCCTGCTCACGCACGGGGTCGTCATCCAGCTCGCAACGCCGACCGTCATCAGCGGGCAGGTCACCACGGTCACCGCGGAGCCGACCGCGAAGGCGGCCCACCAGTTCCAGACCGCGCGCGACGAGGCGATCGCCGTCCGCTTCAGCGCCCTGCCGAGCCCGGAGCTCGTGTTCCTGCCCGTGGTGGAGTCCAACGCCGCGGACGAGGGCGACTGCCTGCTGTTCTGACCTCAGGGGACCCGCACCGACGAGGTGCCGTCGAGGTCGGGCTCGACGAAGATCCAGCGGGCCTGCGGGATCTCCGCGCGCAGGCGGGCCTCGAAGTCGTTGATGATGCGCGACACCGCCCGGGCCTCGAGCTCCGCGCGACAGGAGATCTTGAGGGCCACGAGCACCTCACCCGGCCCCTGCTGCACCGTGATCACCTCGCGCACGTCGTCCACCCGAGGGTCCTCCACGGCGAGGCGCTCGACGACCGCCCGGATGCGGGGATCGGCGCTCTCGCCGATGAGCAGTGACTTCACCTCCATGGTGAGGAAGATCGCGACGCCGATGAGCACCACGCCGACCAGGATGGAGCCGAGGGCGTCGAACCGCCCGTCGCCGGTCTTCCACGAGGCGAAGAACGCGAAGAACGCGAGGACGGTGCCGATGAGCGCGGCCGCGTTCTCGCCGAACACCACGATGAGATCGCTCTCCTTGGAGCCGACGACGAAGGCGAAGAACCCCTGCTCGCCCTTGAGCGCGCGGATCTGTCGCACGTTGGCCCCGGTCACCAGGATCTCGAGGACGAGGGAGAAGCCGAAGATGGTGAAGCCGACCCAGGCGTGCTCGATCGGCGCCGGGGCGGCGAGCTTGTGCACGCCCTCGTAGATCGAGAACAAGCCGCCCGCGGAGAACAGGAGCAGGGCGACCAGGAACGACCAGAAATACAGCTCTCGCCCATAGCCGAGCGGGTGGGTGGTGTCGGGCGGCCGGCGCGCGGCGCGGACGCCGATCAGCAGGAGCACCTGGTTGAGCGAGTCGGTGGTCGTGTGCAGGGCCTCCGCGAGCAGCGCGCCCGACCCGGTGTAGAACGCGGCCGCGAGCTTCACCGCGGCGAGGGCCAGGTTGGACAGCAGCGACTGCAGGATGTGCGACGTGTCGTGGGCCTGGCTCACCGCGCGAGACTACCCGGGGCGTCCGCCGGGCAGGAGCCACGCACCACCCCTCCGACGAGCTCTGCGACATTCCCTGATCGAGAACAGGGTGGCGCGATGTGTTCGCGCTCGCGCACGGCTTGCTCACGCGTCGTCGGCGACGCGCCCGGGGCCTCGACGAAGCCTCGACGAACATCGACGGCGATTGTCGATGGCACCACTGAAGGCACCTGCCCACACGCAGCCGATTCGTCGCCTGCGCGACCTCTGCGTCGACGAATTGCCCAGCGCGAGCGAGGCCAGGAGCCAATCTTCGAATGGCTCGGCCATTGCTTCGCGGACCGACGTGCCTTTGTCCGCGAAGAAGCCCGCCGCTGCGTCCGCCCGGCGGCTGCGCGTCGATGGCGGCCGAGACTCCCGATCCACGCGGATCCTGGAGGTGGTGCAGGCCGGTGTGATCGCGCTGGACGGGGCCGGGTTCGTGCTCGAGTGCAACCCCTTCGCGTGCGCGATCCTCGGCGTCGACGTGGGCGACGTGCTGGGGCTCCCGATCGAGCAGTGCATCGCCTCGGTGGCGGAGCTCCGTCGCCGGACCGGCAAGGACGGTCGCGGTGAGATCGCGTACACGCGCCCCGACGGCCGCACGCTGACGCTCGGCTTCGGCTTCTCCGAGCTCGAGGCCTTGCCCGACGCGGTCGGCCTGGTGCTCCTGTTCCAGGACGTGTCGGCGCTGGCGGGGCTCCGTCGCGAGCGCGATCGCTTGCTGCAGATGGCCGCGGTGGGCGAGGTGCTCCCCGCCATGCTGCACGAGCTGCGCAACCCGCTCGCCGCCGTGATGACCATGCTCGAGCTCCTCGTGGAGGAGGCCTCGGGACACCTGCAACACGACCTGCACACGGTGCTCGCCGAGGTGCGGCGACTGATCCTCAGCCTCCAGGGCATCGGCGGCTTCCGCGGCGAGATCGCGAGCGCCCACCACCAGGCCATCGACGAAGCCATCGAGGAAGCGGTCGAGATCCTGCAGCCCACGGCGGCGCGACGCTCGCTCACGCTGACCGCAGCGGTCGAGACGATGCCGCTCTTGCCGCTCGCCCGTGAAGCCATCAAGGGCGTGGTGTTCAACCTCGTCCGCAACGCGATCGACGCCTGTGGCCCCGGTCAGAGCGTCGAGGTCCGCGCGCGGCTCACCCGGGAGGGCTGGCTCGAGCTCGTGGTGATCGACACCGGCAAGGGCATGGAAGAAGAGGTGCTCCAGCACTGCACCGAGCTGTTCTTCACCGACAAGGAGAGCGGCTCCGGCATCGGCCTCGCGATCTGTCGTCAGGTGGCCGAACGGGCGCACGGCGAGCTCTCGATCGTCAGCGCGAAAGGAACTGGGACCACGGTCACGTTGCGCGTGCCTGCCCGCACGCGAGGAGGCACGACATGTCACGAGTCGACAGTCTGAACCGGATCTTGCGCGCGCTGCAGAGCTCGTCGCCGGACGTGGAGGCCTGCGCCCTCATCTCCGAGGACGGCCTCATGATCGCGAGCGCGCTGCCCCAACACGTCGACGAGTCACGCATCGCCGGCATGAGCGCCACGCTCTCGAGCCTCGGCGCGCGCGCCGCGAGCGAGCTCGAGCGCGGAGAGGTGCAGGAGGTCCTGGTGCGGGGCACCGAGGGCTACGCCGCGATGATGAGCTCAGGCCACGGCACCCTCTTGCTCGGGCTCGCCAGCAAACAGGCCAAGCTGGGCCTGCTGTTCCTCGACATGCGTCGAGCCATCGAAGACCTACGCAAGGTTCTGTGAGAGGATCATCATGTCCAACGCGACCAATGTCACGCTGTTCGAGGGCCCCGGCCACAAGAACATCCTCCTCGAGGACTTCAACAAGGGCGGTCTCGCCGTCCAGGCGAACCAGCACATCGTCATCCACAACAAGGCCGGCATGATCCTCGATCCGGGAGGGCACAAGGTCTACTCGAAGGTCCTCTCGGCGACCCTGCAGCAGCTGGGCAGCGCCAAGCTGCAGTACCTGTTCCTCTCGCACCAGGATCCGGACATCGTCGCGGCCACCAATGGCTGGCTGATGACCACCGACGCGACGGCCTACTGCTCGGCCCTGTGGACCCGCTTCGTGCCGCACTTCGGTCTGGATCGACTGGTCGAGACGCGTCTCCTGCCGATCCCGGACGAGGGTATGAAGATCGACCTGGATGGGTGCCTCCTCGAGATCATCCCGGCCCATTTCCTTCATTCACCTGGCAACTTCCAGGTCTACGATCCGGTCAGCAAGGTGCTCTACACCGGCGATCTCGGCGCCTCGCTCGGCGCGCCGGGCTGGGAGGTGACCGACTTCGAGGCGCATCGCGCCTACATGGACGGGTTCCACGCCCGGTACATGGCGGGCAACGCGGCCATGCGCGCGTGGGTGAAGCGCGCGAGCAAGCTGGACATCGAGACCTTGGCGCCGCAGCACGGCAGCGTGTTCAAGGGCAAGGACATGGTCGAGAAGTTCTTCCGCTGGGCCGAGACGTTCCAGTGCGGCCTGGACCTGATCGACAGGTTCTACGGAGGCTGAGATGCCCACCCTCTTGGTGGTCGAGGACGAGCCCGTGCTTCGCGCGTCGGTGGTGCGCGGGCTCAGCAAGCTCGCGGGCGTGGACATCGTCGACGCCGGCACCAAGGCCGAGGCGCGCAAGCTCATCGCCGCCATGCCACCGAGCATGCTCATCTCGGACCTCGATCTCCCCGACGGCTCGGGGGTCGAGCTCCTCGTCGATCTCGAGCGGCGGGGGCTGCGGATCCCCATCGTCTTCGCCTCGGGTTTCCTCCGGCGCTTCGAGATCCCCGCGCGCGAGGACATCATCCTGCTCGAGAAGCCGGTCACCCTCGCCACGCTGCGCAAGCTGGTGACCGAACACCTGGGCGGCCGCTCGGAGCACACCTCCCCCTTCGGACTGGCCGACTACGTGCAGCTCGCGGGCCTCGGACGCCGCTCGGTCCACCTCGTCGTGAGCCGGGAGGGCGTGCAGGTGGGTGAGGTCGTGATCCGGGACGGAGAGGCGTGGCATGCCCACGACGCCAAGGGCGACGGACCCGTCGCGTTCCGCCGCCTCGTGACGGCGCGGGACGTGACGGTGGAAGCGACGCACCCGACCCCGACCGCTCGCACGCTGTCGGGCTCCTGCGAGCAGCTCCTGCTCGAGACAATGCGCCTCGAAGACGAGCAGAGCCGCGACGAGGAGGCGGCCGATCTGGCGTGGGACGATCTCGCGACCCGTCGACGCTCCTCGCTGCCGCCGGCGGCGCCGGCTCGCCCCTCCGAGCCACGGACGGCGGCCTCGGTGCAGCGGTCGTTCGAGGAGCTCTACGAGCGCGGTGTCGAGGCCCTCCTCGACAAGCGCTACGACGACGCGTTCACCGCGTTCAGCGCGGCCGCGGAGCTCCACCACACGCCGAGCCTCGACGTGAACCTGAGCCGGCTGCGCTCGATGGGATACGGTCGATGAAGCACGAGCTCCCCTTCGAGCACAGCGGCCCGCTGCCGGGCGCGATCGCCGCCTGTCTCGGCGTGCTCCTGCTCGGCGCGTTCGTGTGGTCGGCGGAGCTCCCGGCGGCGGCCTCGCCGCCACGACCGACGCCCTCGGTGATCGTGATCGAGAAGCCGGTGCCCGTGACGACGCCGACGGCGTCGGCGAGCGCAATGCCCACGCCGAGCGCCAGCGCGGTGGTGGCCTGCGCGCCGCGCGCGTCGGTGCCGTTCGCGCAGGGCCAGATCGAGGCGCCCACGGAGGCGAAGGAGCTGCTCGCGCCCCTCGTCGCCTACGCCGATGCCCACCCCGAGGCGATCCTCCTGGTCGACGGGCACGCCGACGCGACCGGCGCCGAGGAGGTCAACGTGGTGCTGAGCCACCACCGAGCCCGGGCGATCGCTGCGCTGCTCGAGGCCCAGAGCCTCCCCAAGGCTCGACTGGTGGTGCGAGGCTTCGGTGCGTACCAGCCCCTCGAAGGCAAGGCCGAACAGGCCGCCGACAATCGACGCGTGACCGTGCAAGTGCGGGGGTTGCCCGCCTGTCCTTCGACCCCGACGGAGAAGACTCCATGATGCTCGTCACGCTGATCCTCGGCACCGCTGGAGCAGCGACCTTCTTCACCTCGGGCTTCCTGCTCGCCGCGCGGCGCGGCGTCGGCGCACGCGACGCGCTGCGCGAGGACGCCGAGGTGGCGACCGCGAGCCTTCGTGCCCAGGTGGCCGAGGTCGATCGGCTCCGCGACGAGACCCACCGCCTGCGCGCCGACGAGGCCAAGCTGGCCGCCGAGCTCTCGGGCCTCCGCAGCACGGCCGATGCCGCCCGCCACTACGCGGACGGGCGCTCGGTGGAGACGGCGGCGCTCCAGGCCGACACGCAGTCGCTGCGCGCCGACCACGCGCGGATCCAAGGCGAGGCGCAGGCGCTGCGGCAGGAGCTCACCCGCACCCGCGACCTCTTGCAGCGCAACCAGGACGACCTGGCCGCGGCGCGCGCCGAGCTCGCCGAGCTCGTGTCTCGCTTCGCCGAGCGAGGCAAGGGTCAGGCGGAGGGGCAGCTGCGCGAGGTGCAGCGCGTCCTCGCGCCACTGATGGAGAAGGAGCGGCTCGCCAAGGCGCTCGCGGCGCTGCCCGTGGGCCGGGGCACGCGCGATCGGCTCCCCGAGCTGCTCGAGGCGATCGCGCACGCCGGGGGCTTCGGCACGGTGCTGGTGAGCGACGAGGCGGGCCTGCCCCTCGCGACCAGCACGGGCGCCGAGCACAGCGACCTGCTCGCGGGCGTCTGGTCGATGCTGCTCACGATCGCCGATCGCGTGGTCACCACCGGCGCGCCGGCGCCGCTGTCGATCCTCGTGCAGGACGCCGACGGTCAGACGCTCCTGCACCGGATCTTCGTCGCCGGACAGCAGCGCTACCTGCTCACGGCCGTCGGTCGCACGGGGCACGCGTTGTCGCCGACGACGCTGGATCCAGCCATTTCCAAGCTCGAGGCGATGCTCACCCACGACGCCTGGAAGCTGCCGGCGTAGCGCCGAGTCATCGTCGACCTTCAGTCGACCTTCAGCGAGAGGAGCAGCTGGTCGAACGTCTTGACCTGCTCGTCCTCCGCGATGTCGGGCCCCATGACGCCGCCGATCGTCTTGAGCTGGAGGACCAGGCTCTCCTTGCCGCGGGCCAGCACCACCACGCGCTGGTTGTAGCCCTCGACGCCCGCGAACAGCTGGTAGCCGTCCTTGCCGGCCACCTTGGCGGCGCTGATCGACTCGGTCTCCTTGAACTTCTTGCCAGGGAAGGCCGCCGTGTAGAACGGCTTGAACTCCTTCTCCAGGTAGCCCTCGGGGGTGAGCTTGCTGACCGAGAGGGTCACGCCGTAGACCCACTTCTTGGGCTTGGGATCCCCGCCGAGCTCGTCGCGCGACAGCTTGCTGCGGAGGGTGATCTGCGTCGCGGTCTCCTCGAGCTTGAAGAGGTCTTTCGGGTACGAGAAGGAGACGCCGAGCTTCTTGCTCGCGAACGGCGTCCACGTGGTCGGGACGGTCAGCGGCGGGGGTGGCGGCGTCGAGGCCACGGCCGATGCGGACGCCGAGGCCGGCGCGGTGGTCGCCGAGGCCACGGGCGCGCTCGAGGCGGAGGGG